>JAGRAZ010000006.1 GCA_020434345.1 Bdellovibrionales bacterium | reverse complement strand
GCTTTTCTTTTAAGAATTGCGATCCTTGTTTCAAGGTCTGGTGTTTGAATGTCACAAAACAGTCCTGATTGAAAACGAGATCGTAAACGGTTGTCTAAATCTGGAATTTCTGACGGAAGACGATCTGAAGTAACAACAATTTGTTTGTTTTCTTGAAAAAGCACATTAAAAGTGTGAAAAAACTCTTCTTGTGTTCTTTCTTTGCCTGAAAAAAACTGAATATCATCAATAAGTAAAACATCACAATGGCGGTAACGGTTACGAAACACATCCATTTTCTCAAAACGAATACCATGCACCAAGTCATTCATAAACTCTTCCGATGTTTTATAAACAATACTTAGTGAAGCATCTTTTTTCGTAAAATAATTACCAATTGCGTGAAGAAGATGGGTTTTTCCTAACCCTACACCACCATACAACAATAATGGATTAAATTTTCGTCCAGGTTCTTCGCAAATCCCTTCAGAGGCAGCAAATGCAAGGTGGTTGTTGTTTCCTACAACAAAGGTCTCAAATGTGTAATGGGGTAAAAATGTAGAAGATTCAATCGGCTTCTTTTCTTTTTTAACCAATGTGATTTCTGGTTGGGGTTTCTTTTTTTGTGAAGACGATAACTCAAAACAAATATCCATCGTGCCATTGTTTGAAATGGCACGATATTTTTCGACCAAGAAAGGATAATAAAACTTTTTAATCTTTTCTTTGTAAAGATTGTTGGGAACTTCTACACAAACTTCATCTTTTTTGGTTGTTTTGTATTGAAGAGGTTTTATCCAAGTATTAAATACATGATCAGAAAACTCTTCTTTTGCGCTCTCTACAGTTTGTTTCCAAAAATCCAACATAAAACCAATCGATAAAAATTTATGAAAGAGTGTTGTCTTAAAAATTTTGTGAATGTTTCGTCAAGAAAGAAAAGTTAAAAAAATAAAAATAAATTTATTTCATCATTATTTTTTCTAACCCCTTTGAATCAATAGAAATAAAATCTTACAACTTCGCGTTTGTACTTTTTGTAAAACAACATCACAAAGTATATTTTTTTATCAAAACACGTAGAGCTTTTGTTTTCTTTATTGTTTCAAGTTATCCACAGGGTGAGGTCTTAGAATTGTTAAGAAACAGTGAACATAAAAAACCCATCGCATTACAATCAGCACACCGCCTTACTTTCCAATCGGTGTGTTTTGTTTTTTTAGATCAAATGGGCATAAAGCAAAATAGGTTGTATTTTATACAGATCAAGCACTTATTTTCAAGATAGCACTTTTGTTATTTTTTCAATAATTTTAAATAGTTACTTCCCTTATCCACAAGTGTTTTTGACACTTGACCTTTGTTTGATTCTATGATGTAAGAGCTCACACGAATTTTTACGTTGTAAGGATTGTCGACAACAACCCTCATTTTATAAGTTATTGATTATATAAGGAATTTTACAATGAAACGAACCTATCAACCAAGTAATGTCAGCCGCAAACGAACGCATGGCTTTCGCACACGTATGAGTACTAAGGCTGGAAGAGAAGTATTAAACCGTAGACGTCGCAAAGGTCGCAAGCGTTTGACCGTCAGTATTCCAAAGAAATAATGAACAAATACCAAACTTTTGGTTTGGATCGATCAGAAAGACTTTGTGAAGCCAAAGACTTCTTGCGTTTAAAAAGAAGTGGCAAGCGAACTTTTGGAAAGACACTGACCTATGTTACATGTCCAAATGATTTTAAACATCCACGTGTGGGCTGCATTGTGAGTAGAAAAACAGGCAACGCAGTTGTGAGAAACAAATGGAAACGTGTTATGCGAGAATTTTTTCGTGCGCATAAACCTCTTTTTTCAACTTCAACAGATCATTTATGGATTGTGAAAGCTTCTACTGTGGGAAAACCACCTGTAACGATTTTTCAAGAAATGAAAACATTACTTGGCAAGGAAAGGCCTGCATGAAATCTATACTTCAAATGATGATTCGTGCGTATCAATATGCGATTTCCCCACTTTTGGGAAAACGATGTCGATTTGAACCCTCTTGTTCTTCCTATGCGCATCAAGCAATACAAGAACGTGGTGCTTGGACAGGGAGTGTAATGGCGTTAAAAAGAATTGCAAAATGTCATCCCTTTCATGCTGGTGGATATGATCCAGTCCAAAAAATAAGGAAAAACCATGGCTGATTCACAAAAAAGAATGCTTTTTGCCATCATTACTAGTTTTTTGTTTTTGATGGTTTGGTCAAAGTATTTTGGCCCAAAACCCGTTCAACAACCAAGTCAAAAGCAAGCCGTTCTGGATGAAAAGGAAACTGTAGAAAAAACACCAGAACCATTACAAAAACAAGTGATAGAAGAAAAACCTGCGCAATCGATTGCGACAGAAAAAGTTTTTGTACAATTTGATGCGCTGAATGCAGCACTGAACAATCATCAAGGGGTTGTAGACCACGTCACACTTCATAACTACAAACAAACCAATGCCAAAGATTCTGTGGGTGTGCATGTTGTTCCACTTGCACTTGAGGCAACGCCGCCAATGGTTTGGTCTTGGGATGTAAACCATGTAAATCAGACCTACCGTTTTGATGATCAGAAAGTGGTGTATGAGTGGATAGAACGCGGTGAAAACAGTGTGTATCGCTTGCGCTCCAATCAAGGACCGCTCGAAATTGAAAAAACATATACATTTGATCCAAGCACATACCAAATCCACCATAAGGTTTTGTTGCGAAATACATCACAAGATAGACTTATAGTTTCGGCCAAAACAAAACTTGAAGCAACCAGAGATCCAGAAAAAGAATCCAAGGGAGGATTTTTTGCACTTTTTCAAGCACCCAAAACACCTGTTCGTGCAATCGTGGATATTGATGATGAAGCCAACCGCTACACACTACAAAAAATTTCCAAAAAAGATTTTACACTGCCGCAAGGAACAATTGATTGGGCAGGTTTTGAGTCACAGTATTTTTTACTTGCGCTTCGCCCCCAAGAAGCACTTTGGTCTTCTCTAGAACTTCAAGGAGATACAGAAGAAAAAGCACAGATTCAGTACGTATATGCAGAGCGAGAGATCAAACCACAATCAAGTATTTCATTTGAAGTGGCAATGTATGCGGGTCCAAAAGATATTGGTATTTTAACAGGTGTTGATGAAACATTACGAGAAGCCATTGATTTGGGCAGTTGGTTAGGTCCGATTGCACGCGTGATTTTAAAAACACTGCGCCTTTTGTATAACTGGTTTGGTAACTATGGATGGGCCATCATTTTACTTACCGTCATTGTTCGTTTGATTATGTTTCCACTTGCGCAAAAGCAGGCCAAATCCATGAAAAAAATGCAAGTGCATAAACCAGCCATGGACGCGCTTAAAGAAAAGCATGGAGAAAATCGTGAGGAATATTCAAGAGCGCTTATGGAATATATGCGAACACATCGCATTAATCCTGCAGGGGGTTGTTTACCATTGCTGATTCAATTTCCAATTTTTATTGCACTGTATCGTGTGTTGTACAATTCAATCGAACTTCGTCATGCACCTTTCATTCTTTGGATTAAAGATTTATCCGCGCACGATCCCTATTTTGTATTGCCTGCACTTGTAGGTATTACATTTTTCTTTCAGACAAAACTGAATCCGACACCAATTTCGGATCCAACACAAGCGGCCATGATGAAATTCATGCCCGTGATGTTTTCTGTTCTGATGATATTTCTGCCTTCGGGCTTAAATTTATACATTTTTATAAGTACCTTGTGGGGCATTGTTCAGCAATACTGGGTACAACAATCAAAAGCATAAATAAGGAGTACACCATGGGTGTTTTTAATAACTTGTTCAAAAAAGATAAAAAAGAAGACAAAAACAACAATCAAACCAAAGCCAACTTTATTGATGACGAATGGGTTGAAGTAACTGCGGGAAGTCGTGAAGAAGCCATTGATAGAGCTGCAAACGCACTTAACTCAACTGAAAGTCATTTAGAAATTCAATGGCTTTCAAAAGATGGAAAAAAACTACGCGCTAGAAAATCAACAGAGACTGTTGAAAAATCTTCAAAGGGTAATGTAACGGAAGAAAAAGAAACTGTAGAACTTCAAAGTTACGATGCATCTGATCGTGAAGAATCATCGTACCAAGAAGAATACGAAGAAGAAGTTGAAGAAGAAACAGACTTAGGTCGCAAAGCCAAAGATCTACTTTCCGAGATGATCAAATGTATTGATGAACCTTCAAGCGTTGAGCTTTATGAAACCAACAAAACCATCCGTCTTGAAATTGAAAGCCAAGAGTCGGGTCTTTTTATTGGTAAACATGGCCAAACGCTGGAAGCCATTCAACATCTAATGATGAAGATGATGATGAAAGATGAACTTGGAAAGTTTCTTGTCATTGATGCTGAAGATTATCGTATTCGTCGGGAAGAATCTTTGGAAACCAAAGCACGCAAACTTGCCAAAAAAGCACGAAAAGAAAAGCGACCCATCGGTGTTGAACCAATGAACGCCATTGATCGTCGTATTGTGCATGTTGCTCTCAAGGGTGAACCCGGAGTTGAAACCAAAAGTATCGGTGAAGGCGCAAACCGTCGCGTGTTGATTGTCCCAAAGGGTTATCAACAACGTGGAAGAAACAGCGGACGTCGTAATAATAACAACAATCGATATGGCCGCTCCCAACAAAATGAAGGTAACTACCGTCGTGAAAAAGAATACGAAGGACCTTCACGGGGCAGCGATGACTCATATGATGATGTAGATGGATATTAAATCTTTTTCCTCACTAGAGGATACCATTGTAGCGATTGCCACACCTTCCGGTCAGGGAGGTGTGGGCATCGTTCGCCTTTCCGGCCAAAACGCCAAAATCATTGCTCAAAAAATTTTTTCTACCAAACAAATGTTTCAACATGGTGTGATGAACTATGGACATGTTGTAGATAAGCATCACGAAACCATTGATGATGGGTATGCGGTATATTTTCAAGCACCCCATTCTTTTACAGGTGAAGATGTTATTGAAATTCAAATTCATGGAAGTCCTTACACCTTAAGTAAAACAGTTTCTGTTTGTATAGAGCAAGGCGCTCGACTTGCCGAAGCAGGTGAATTTACCAAGCGCGCTTTTTTTAATGAAAAAATTGATTTACTTCAAGCCGAAGCTGTAAGCGAACTCATTAGCGCACAGTCTGAAAAAGAAGCAATTGTTTCTCGAAAAAGATTGGATGGAAAATTATCCGAAGTGATCGAGAGTGTACGAAAAAATGTACTGGCAGTTCTGTCTGAACTTGAAGCTGATGTTGATTTTCCTGAAGAGAATTTAGAGTTGTCATATAAAGATGCACTTGTTGTAAAGATAGATGAAGTTAAAATGAAGCTTCAACATATTTTACAAACCTACAAACAAAATGAAAAAATTCGTGACGGTTTTCGTGTTTGTTTTGTGGGTAAACCCAACAGCGGTAAATCTTCTCTGTTTAATGTTTTGTTGCAAGACGAACGTGCCATTGTCAATGAACGCGCCGGAACAACACGTGACACAATCAGTGAGGAAATTATTTTGGAAGGCCAACGTGTAAAACTATTTGATACTGCAGGCCTTCGCGATCAAACAACAGATGAAATTGAAAAAGAAGGGATGAAAAGAAGTTTTGCGCATATCAACAATGCAGACTTGGTATGTGTGATTGCAGACGCCCAAGAAGATATTGATCAACAACTCATTGCAAGCTTACATCACGCTAAAGAAGTCTGGCTTCTTTGGAACAAAATGGATTTGGTGCCAACAAAACCACAAGCACCTAAACAATTTTCAAATGTGTTTTATGTAAGTTGCAAAACACAGTTTGGCATACAAGATTTTTTAAACACACTTACACAAATGGTGGGTGCGCAGCAGGTGATGGAGTACGGAGGGGGCATCAGCAATGATCGACACCGGTCCCTTTTGCAACATGCACTTGTTCAAATCGAAGAAAGTAAGGCTTCCCTAGAAAAAGGAGATTCACCGGATTTGGTGGCCTTTACATTTCGGCAAGTTTTTTCCTCTCTTAATCAGCTTCTGGGTGTGCAAGATGGACTTGAAGAGATGCTTTCCCATATTTTTTCCACCTTTTGTATAGGTAAGTAGTTAATATTATTATATAATTATGAATATTACGTGCGCAAATATTCAATTGAACCAATCTAGGATACAAGGAATACATCATGTCGATATCCATACACGATTATTTTGAAAACATTGTCTGGGAAGGCCTGTTTGATGATCAAAAGCCGGTTTGGGCGGTGCTGGAAAAAAACGTCAAAGAAAACTGGCTTGAAAAAAACCTCACACCCAATGCTTCTGCTATTGAAACGCAAGATGGACTGGTAACCAAGTATCAAAAAGTTCGTGTTCCACGTGGAACATTTGAAATTTATCCCGGCGCGTTTATCAAAGACACACAAATTGAAATTTCAGAAGGCTGCATTATTGAATCCGGTGCTTTTTTGGCAGGGCCCACATTGTTAGGACCTCAAACCATCATTCGGCAAGGGGCGTACGTGCGAGGGGGTGTGATCACAGCATCCGATTGTGTGATTGGTCACGCCACAGAAGTCAAAAGTTCGATTTTCTTTACAGGTGCCAAAGCCGCGCACTTTGCGTATGTGGGCGATAGCGTTTTGGGTCAACATGTAAATTTGGGCGCAGGCACCAAAATTTCCAATTTGAAAATCACCGAAACACCAATTGTCATTCTTGCCGAAGGCAAAGAATTCAAGACGGGGTTACGAAAGTTTGGTGCGATCCTAGGTGATGGTGTGCAAACAGGATGCAATAGCGTGATCAATCCGGGAACGATGCTGGGCAAGGGTTCTATGGTCTATCCAGCAAGTGCCCCCAAAGCAGGCGTGTATAAAGCCAAATCTATCATTCGATAATGCCTCAAGGCCGTAGCTTTTTAAAAAGCAAAGGCCTTGTTCCACGTGGAACATGGTATCGTTTGGGCATTGCTCTGTACTTTTATAAAAATTCAAACTATGGTAGGACATGCATCCCTTTATGAAAGACATCATTGTCATAGGTGCAGGTCATGCCGGCATTGAAGCAGCGTTGGCAGCTGCCCGCATGGGCGCATCCACCATGCTTTTAACTTCTAATTTGGATCGCATCGGTCATATGTCGTGCAATCCTGCCATTGGGGGCTTAGGTAAATCACACTTGGTCAAAGAAATTGATGCCATGGGTGGCCAAATGGGTCGAACTATCGACAACACAGGCATTCAGTTTCGAACATTGAACCTGCGCAAAGGCCCAGCTGTATGGTCTACACGCGCACAGGCCGATAAACATCAATATGCACTTTGGATGAAGTCCATTGTCGAAACCCAGGACAATCTAACCGTGAAGCAAGGCATGGCTGCAAAAATTTTGGTGGAGGGTAGTCGTGTACAAGGAGTCCAGACAGAAATGGGTGAAGTCATCCACGCAAGTGCCGTGGTTATTACCACAGGTACATTTTTAAACGGGTTGATTCATATCGGTACCTATACAGAGTCCGGCGGACGTGCAGGTGATCAGGCTTCTAAAAGCTTAAGTGATTCTCTTCTTTCCCATGGATTTAGACTTGGACGGATGAAAACAGGCACTGTTCCTCGCATTGATGCCAAAACCATTGATTTTACGCGCCTTGAGGAGCAAAAAGGGGACGAGCCCACCCCACAATTTTCCTTTTATCATGATCGCGTGCTACCCCAACAGGTTTCCTGTTTTATCACGTACACCAACGAAAAAACACATGCGCTCATCCGACAAAATTTAGATAAATCTTCCATGTACAGTGGAAAAATTCAATCCACGGGACCACGATATTGTCCATGCATCGAGGATAAAATTGTTCGTTTTGCGGACAAAGACCGTCATCAAATTTTTATTGAGCCTGAAGGGCTTTCCACACGCGAAGTCTATCCCAATGGGCTTTCCAACAGTCTGCCACTGGATGTACAGGTTGCTTTCTTGCGGACCATTGAGGGATTGGAAAATGTTGAGGTGATGCGACCCGGATATGCCATTGAGTATGACTATATCGATCCGACCGAACTTTTTCCAACTCTAGAAACCAAGCGTGTCAAGGGTTTGTTCCATGCAGGACAAATCAATGGAACCACAGGTTATGAAGAGGCCGCCGCACAGGGCTTTATGGCGGGTATCAATGCTGTGTTGTCGCTGGATAAGACAAAAGAGCCTTTTGTATTATCGCGTGCGCAAAGTTATATTGGTGTGCTCATTGATGACTTGGTCACCAAAGGTACAACAGAACCCTATCGTATGTTCACTTCACGCGCGGAGCATCGTCTTCACCTGCGGGAAGATAATGCGGATGAACGGCTTACACCCTATGGGGCTAAGTTTGGGCTTGTGTCTGCCGACATCATGAAAAAATTTGAAGATAAACAACAGAATATAGAAAGGATCAAGGCGCAGCTTTCTTCGATTCAGCTCACACCAAATTCGCAAACCAATGAAAAAATACGTGCATTGGGATTAACCCCCCTTCGAAACGCTACAACATTGACAGAGCTACTTCGAAGGCCAGAAATGACATTTGAAAAGCTTGCATCTCTTGAACCTACGTTTGCCAATGTTCCACGTGAAACATCAAAGCGTGTTGAGATTGACGTGAAATACGAAGGCTATTTGAAAAAGGAAAAAGAAGAAGTTGCCCGGGCTCAGAAGGAAGAACGTATTGAAATTCCACAGGATTTTGACTTTTGGGCTGTAAGCAACCTCACCCGCGAGGTCAAAGAGAAGCTTTCTACAATCCGTCCTATGACGCTGGGCCAAGCTGCACGTATTTCGGGGATTACACCATCGGCCATCGGTGTATTATCGGTTCAATTGAAGAAATATAAAAGCATGCAAAAGGAAATAATTTGAATAATATCAATATGTTACAAATATTGATGTGTGTGTCGGGGTATCAATGGAGGGTGTAATGCATAAAAAGTCTGCCTATGTAACAGCGATTTCCAACCAAAAGGGCGGCGTGGGCAAAACCACAACCGCAATCAATTTGGCGGCATCGCTAGGCGGTCTTGAAAAAAAGACACTTTTGGTGGATATGGATCCTCAAGCCAATGCGACCAGTGGTTGTGGAGTATACGGTTTGGCAGCGGACCATCCAACCGTATATGAGGGACTACTTTCGCAAGCCAGTGCGGTTGAAATTATCGTACCCACTGAAACACCATTTTTGGATTTGATGCCTGCCAAAGCAGATTTGGTTGGTTTTGAAGTTGAAGGTTTGGATTTAGAAAATAGGCATGCAAAACTTTTACATCTTTTGTTGCAAGTGCGCGACAAGTACGACCACATTATTATAGATTGTCCGCCAAGTTTAAGTTTGCTCACACTCAATGCACTTTGTGCTGCTCAAGGTGTGCTTGTTCCTTTGCAAACAGAATACTATGCACTGGAAGGACTAACACGCCTGACAAACACCATTTCACGCATTCAACAATCACTCAATCCAACATTAGAACTCATTGGAATTTTACTCACCATGTATGACAAACGCACAAGTCTTTCATGGCAAGTTGAACAAGAAGTTGTAAAACATTTTGAAAGCAAACTTTTTCAAACACGTATTCCGCGCAACGTACGTTTAAGTGAAGCGCCAAGTTTTGGTAAACCGATTATTATGTATGACATTTGTTCTAAAGGTGCACAAAGTTATATTCAATGTGCGCATGAATTTGATTTTTTAATTCAACAAAAACAAAAGGAAATAAATCATGACCGAAAGCAAACGACTGGGTCGCGGGATCGAAACACTTATCCCACAGACACCTACCTATCAAGCGCCAGCAAAGACTGAAAACACAACAGCATCTCAAAAAGTTGCCATTGAATCTTTGCGCATCAACCCACGTCAACCAAGACGTCACTTTGATGAAAGTGCTTTGATCGAACTTTCAGATTCTATTTTGCAAAAAGGGATTTTGCAGCCGCTGTTGGTTCGACGTGTAGGCCATCATTTTGAAATCATTGCAGGTGAACGAAGATACCGTGCTGCCAAACGAGCAGGACTTTCACAAGTGCCTGTGCATGTAGTTACCATGAATGATCAAGAGCAACTTGAAGCAGCGCTGATTGAAAACATTATTCGTGAAGATTTGTCTGCGATGGAAACTGCCAAAGCATTCAAGCAACTTCAAAAAGAATTTTCTTTGTCACAGGAAGACATTGCAAGTCGAACTGGGAAAGATCGTTCAACGGTTGCAAATATTTTGCGCCTTTTGCAACTTCCAACTTCAATCCAAAAACTTGTGGATGAAAAGAAAATCACCATGGGTCACGCGCGAGCACTTCTTTCTTTCCAAAATGAAAAACACCAAGAAATTTTGGCCAATTTGATTGTTCAAAAAAACCTAAGTGTGCGGCAGGTGGAAAATTGGAAATTTGATCAAACCAAAAAAGCCACGACTACGACAGCCACACTTTCGCCTAATCTTCGAAACAGCATCGAAGACATTCAAAGAAAGCTAGGAGCAAAGGTAGAAGTCAAATCCAAGAATGAGAACAAGGGTGAGGTTCGTATCCCCTATTTTCATAAGGAAGAGCTTCATAAAATCCTGTCTCAGTTGTTAAAATAACTTGGAAACTTAAGTTTGCAGGCATACTTGTGGTCTAGATATGGACTTTGTTATACTATGTATTGGGCACATTAACTGTAAGGGAAAAGACGTATGAAAAAAGAAGGGCTTCTGGTTGTACTATCGTTTGTTGTTTTGGTTGTGTTAACAACCTATTCCAATTGTGGTTTGCATCTTACACCTGAAGAAGGCGTCAAACAAAACGGATCTTCTCAGACAACGAATCATGCAGATCAAAGTATGACAGAAACGTTTGTCCAACCTAACACTTCCGCAACGGTTAATAAACCCGAAGTGGTTTTTGTTCTAGACACATCTGGATCTATGGCAACAAAAGTCACACAAATTACGACAGCAATTACTGGATGGATTGATCAACTTGCCGCACAAGGTGTTTCAGATTTTTGTTTGGGTGCCATGACGGGAAATTCCAATGCTTCGCAAACAGGATTGTTGATTGCCGCGACTGGAAACGAAAAGTGTTATTGCACATTTGGAACGGATGCCGTGACGGCGGATGTTGCATCAAGTAAAATTGGAGAAAACCTAAATGCCATTTTGGCAAGTGCATCGGGTGGTGGTTCGGAAGAAACCATGATCTATAGTATGCACCAAGCATTAAACAACCCAGTCAAACTTGCAACAAACCGAGCTGCTGGATGTTTTAGAAGCGATACGACCCTTGTTCCAGTGTTGGTTTCTGATGAAGAAGATGCAGGTGCAGCTCCAAACAATGCAACACTTTCATTTGATCAATCTAAGCTTTTGCCAGCAGGCGTTACATTTTCTTCTGTTCGTGGAAATCCATATTTTAATTTTGATGATAGCGCTGAAGCAACAGTTCGAAAAAATTACTATTGTAAAGACACACTTGGTAATTTTGTCACCAATGCAAGTGGCGAGTATGTGAACCAAATTGATTTTGAAACACTTCATCAAGATGTTGTTGATTTCAATGGATCCTTTCCTTCTTTTGGAACAGCCATTGGATTTTATCCGCTGAATCTTCCAAACCCAAGCATCTATTCGGAGCCGTTTTGGGGTGGTATGCAATTTGCGCAAAGTTTTGGTCATGACATGGTTGATTTAAAAGACGCGATGGATGGCGATTTTACAGACTTTCAAGATCAAATGAATGCGATGGCGGATGCGTTGACCGATAGTATTTTATTTTTCTCTCAGTTTGATTTGTCACGTGCAATTTGTGACATCAATAACAATGGAGATTTAAAAGACGAAGCGCTTGCCATTGTTATTAATGGAAACCCAATTCCCTTAAACGATGTTGCCATTTCTTCAAATGGGAAGAAAATTTCATTTGATGCTAGCTATCCTTGGACCGCAGGTGCCACAGTCGAAATCACCTACAAACCCTGTTTGTAGAAGATTTTTTCTTTTACTTTCCCTATCCTTGGTAAAAAACATCTAACATATTGATATTATTAAAATATCCTTCATATTGACGCGATACAACGTGTTGACATTCCTTCCGAGAGATGATAGGTAGAGCCACACCCAAAAAGGGAAAGGGAAGAAGACGTATGAAGAAAATATTGGTTTTAGCGCTCATGATTTTTTTGCAAGCTTGTGGTTTGGCACTATTGGACCCCAACGCAAGAAACAATCAAAATCCAAATACTCCAAATCCAAACACACCTACCCCAGAGGGACCGACATTTACTGTGGGTGGTACTGTTTCAGGTCTTCCCCGCGCTTTTGATTTAGACGGTACGATCAATGATCTTCCCTATATTTTTACAGAGAACGGAACGTTTACTTTCCCATACGATTTTGCAGATCAAACTTCTTACAATGTTGAAATTGGAACACTTCCCGGTGGATATACTTGCGTTGTAAACAACGGCGTTGGTACCATTGATGGCGCGGATGTAACAGATGTAGAAATCGTTTGTTCGTGCATTCCAGACAATGCGCAAATTGGCGATGGTACACCTTCTAACCCAATTGAAATTTGGACTGCTACACAACTTGATAGCGTTGCAACCAACCCGGATTGCACAGTTCGTCAAAAACACTATAAACAGATGTGTGATATCGATTACACAGGTATCAATCCTACACCGATTGGTTCTTATGGTGATGCATTTACTGGAAGTTACAACGGACAAGGATTTTTTATTTCAAATTATACCTCAGGTTTTAATGATGCAGATCACAATGATCATAAAGGCCTATTTGGTTTAACCGTTTCTGCAACATTAACAGATATGAATTTGTCCGGTTTTGAGATTTACCCGAATGCAAACATGCAAGATGGTAATCCCGCAACAGGTGCGATCGGCGCTTTGGCTGCTGAATCACAAAATACAACCATTGAAAATATCTATGTTGAAAATGTTTTGATTTCAGCCAACGACACTGCAATGGAATGTGTTGGCGGCGTGATCGGGAATTTCTGGGGTCAAGCACCTCCAGGTCAGCCTAAAACAGCTGGTATCAACAAGATGCATGTTAAAGATGTTGAAATTCATGCAAGTCTGACCATGTATGTCGGCGGTATTATCGGAGGTTCTTTAACAGACCATGCGCTAAATAGATTCATTGTTGGTGAAAATCTTAACGTGGCATCTTGTTATGGTTTATGCGGAGGTTTGATCGGTAATCTTGTTACGACAAGTAATGCCGACGATCCAAACGGATTTATTTTTGTCCACATTGAAAACAGTTCTGTGGAAGGTAATGGAGAGGTAGGCGGACTCGTAGGACGCTTGAGTGGAAGCGTGAACCGCGCTGCTTTTGAGGGTACAGCACGTGTGACATTTAACCTTTCCTCAGCGTTTTCTAAACGTGTTGGCGGCTTGGTTGGTAAAATTTATAGTTCTAGTGACATGTATAATACCCTGGGTATTGCAGATGTGTTTTCTGGAAGCGATGTTGTTTTTGCAGGCCCTGCGTATGGTGGAACAACTGGAACTCCAAGTTTTGCAGCTGTTACCTACCTTGGTGGTCAGACGTGTGAAAACTGTGGTGCAAACCCACTGGTCTCTTCACAGGCGGATGTAAATACATACTATTTGGGAACAGATTCGTCTCAGACTTTGAACCCACTGCCATGGGATACAACCTATGATTGGTGTTTGCGTCCGGGGATGTTACCATCTCTTCCACAAGTGCCATTTTCGCTTTGTCAGTAAAAAGGCTCAAAACGTAGTAAAAGCCCTTGTATCAAGGGTTTTAGAGATCAAATAACTTGACAGAAGGTCGAGATTTTAATACTTCAAGCCCCATGATTCTGACGTGGTTGTAAAGCGATTTGAAACTTCATCAAACGCGTAAGAAGCAAAGGAGCTATTGTTATGGGTATCTTAAAAACAGACGAAACAATATCAAACAAACCACAAATGGGCAGTGCATCTGTCGGTGGTTTTAACGCTATACTAGACCAAGGTAGTGAATTTGAAGGTAAGCTTACCTTTCAAGGAACTGTACGTATTGACGGAACATTCAAAGGTGAAATTTTTTCTAAATCACACATCGTGATCGGAAAAAGTGGCAAAGTTGAAGGAAACGCTCAAATTGGATCTATTGCAATCAGCGGACACTACATCGGCAATATTCAAGCAAAAGAAAAAGTTGAACTTCACTCAACAGCGATTGTAGAGGGTGATATCACATCTCCTTCTTTGGTGATCGAAGATGGCGTGAAGCTTAATGGTAAAGTCAACATGAACCCAGACCTATCTGCTTCAACTTCATTTTCAGAAGATAAAAACATCAATAAGACACGTAACAGTGGCATGGGCACGCAAACCACAACAAATGCTAGATAGGGTTATTGGTTGAAAGAAAATAAAGATATCTTTATCTTGGGGTGTTTGTTTTTTGTAGGCGCATTTATACTGCAAAAATTACATTTCTGGTCAGCAATTGGCCTAACAGAACCTGAAGGATTATTGTTGCAAGGATCTTTGTTTTTATTTTTGATGCTGATTTTTCAGAATTTTATATTCGGACCTTACCTAAAAATTGATCAAGCACGAACAGAACAAACGCTTGGAAAAAGACAAGAAGCCGTAGAGAATCAAAAGCAAGCCCAAAATATGATGAAAGAGTACGATGAGGCCATCACCAATGCCAAAATCAAAGCACTTACTACAAAACAAAGCATCGCAATGGCTGCAGAAGAAGAAGAGAGAAAAACACTTACACATGCCAAAAAGGTTTCTGAGGAAAGTTTCCAAAAACAAATTCTAGAAATTTCAGAACAAGCAAAAAGTGCACAGAAAGATTTAGATCAGAATGTCTCAGACGTAGCTCAGGAAATTATGAATCAAATTTTTTCATCCACCTCACAAACTAGAACGCAAGCCTAATGAAAAATTTTCCAGAAATCTCTAACATTATCAATTTTATCTTTCTGATCGCCCTTCTTGTTTATCTTCTTAAAAAACCTGTCAGCGAATTTTTGATTTCAAGAAGCAAAAAAATTGAAGACAATATTAAAGAAAGCGAAGCCTTGCGTGAAGAAGCATTGCAGATGCTTGCCAAGTATAAAGCAAAAATTACATCTTTAGATGCCGAAGTAGAAGAAATTCTTTATAAAGCAAAAAAAGACGGAGAAGTTGAAAAAGAAAAAATTCTTAATCGTGCACAAATTATAGCACAGCAGATTGTTGATCAAGCCAAACGAAGCGTTGAAAGAGAAGCACAAATCATTCGAAAAAACATTGAAAAACAGTTTATGCAAAAAGCACTTACTGAAGCAAAAGATCAAATAAAACAAAAAGCAAGCCCTTCAGAGCATCAAATGTTTGTAAACTATTTTATTGAACAAATGGAGGAGCAACATGGCTTCAAACGATAACCAACTTGCTCTTCGTTATGCCAAAGCATTTTTTCAAGTTTTGGTTGAAATGAATGTGAAAGACCTTTCACTGTATGAAAAAGATTTACAGTTTCTAAAAGTTCTTTCAGAGGGTGATCAAGGCGCTTTTTTTAAAAGCCCTTTATTTGAAGCCGGAGAAAAAGAGCAAGTCATAGAGAAAATTTTCGAATCTTTCAAAGCACAAAAAGAAACAAAGGCATTTGTTTTTTCTCTAAATCGTGCAAACCATATCTACTTGATTCATCTTATTGCACATTATTTCAGCGAAGTATTATTAGAAAGCCAAGAACGGGTTCGTGTGCAAATTTCAACCGCCTATCCATTGGAAGATAAAGATGAAA
Organism: Bdellovibrionales bacterium; assembly: GCA_020434345.1. Taxonomy (GTDB): domain Bacteria; phylum Bdellovibrionota_G; class JALEGL01; order JALEGL01; family JAGRMV01; genus JAGRMV01. The sequence continues at coordinate 36,337 of JAGRAZ010000006.1, read as the reverse complement.
AGAAAATCACAAGTATTTTTGAAAAAACCTTTGGTAAAGACGTTGTGATTGAAACCAAAATAGATTCAAATTTAATTGGAGGAATTTCAGCCAATGTTGGTGGTGTTGTTTATGATGCATCCATCGCTGGCTACCTTGCCCGTTTGGAAAAACAGTTTAACGCATAAAGCTTAAATACAAGTAGGAGAGAAGTAAAATGAATATTAGAGCAGAAGAAATATCACAGTTTATACGAACTCAAGTTCGCAATTTTGATGGCCGCATGGAAATTAGCGAAAAAGGAACAGTTGTAAGCGTAGGTGATGGTATTGCACGTATTTACGGCCTTGAAAATGTTATGGCTGGTGAACTTTTGAGTTTTCCGCACGGTGTGTATGGAATTGCTCTTAACCTTGAGGAAAATAACGTAGGTGCCACACTCCTTGGTAACGATATTGCGATTAAAGAAGGTGATACTGTTGAACGAACCGGAAAAATTGCTGAAGTACCTGTTGGTGAAGAACTTGTAGGCCGTGTTGTCAATGCATTGGGTATTCCAGTGGATGGCAAAGGAGAAATCAAATCTGCTAAAACCAGTCGTATCGAGGTAAAAGCACCCGGTATTGTAACCAGAAAATCTGTTCACGAACCACTTCAAACAGGTATCAAAGCAATTGATGCGATGGTTCCCATTGGTCGTGGGCAACGAGAGCTTATCATTGGCGATCGTCAAACAGGAAAAACAGCAGTTGCGATTGACACGATCATAAATCAAAAAGGACAAGGTGTTTATTGTATTTATGTAGCCATCGGTCAAAAACAATCCACTGTTGCTCAAGTGGTTGATAAATTAAATCGATTTGGTGCAATGGAATACACAACAGTCGTTGCAGCAAACGCATCAGAATCAGCACCCATGCAGTTTTTGGCACCATATGCAGGTGTTTCAATTGGTGAATACTTCCGTGATAACGGTAAACATGCATTGATTATTTATGATGATCTTTCTAAACATGCGGTTGCATATCGTCAGCTGTCGCTTCTTCTTCGTCGTCCACCGGGCCGTGAAGCGTATCCGGGAGATGTTTTCTATGTTCACTCAAGACTTCTTGAGCGCGCAGCAAAACTTAATGATGATTTGGGTGGAGGTTCGCTAACAGCACTTCCAATTATTGAAACCCAAGCCGGTGACGTATCTGCATACGTTCCGACCAACGTTATTTCAATTACAGATGGTCAGATTTATCTTGAATCAGATCTCTTTTATTCAGGTGTACGCCCTGCAATTAACGTAGGTTTGTCTGTTTCACGTGTAGGTGGATCCGCACAAATCAAAGCAATGAAAAAAGTTGCGGGTACATTGCGCCTAGAGCTTGCACAATATCGTGAATTGGCTGCGTTTTCACAGTTCAGTTCTGATTTGGATCAAGCTACACAGAAGCAACTTGCACGAGGTAAGCGTCTTGTGGAAGTTCTAAAACAAGGACAGTACGCGCCTTACCCTGTTGAAAAACAAATTGTGACAATTTATGCCGCAATTAACGGGCATTTGGATGCGTATGAAACTTGGGCACTGAAACAATTTGAAGACGAACTTCTTTCACATATTGATGAAAAACATCCAGAAATTTTCCGTCAAATTCGTGAAGAAAAAGAAATGACTGATACGTTAAAAACGTCTCTTGAAAAAGTAATTACAAGTTTCAAAGAAACATTTAAACCTGTCACAAAATAACTATGGCCAATTTACGAGACATTCGAAACCGCATTAAAAGTGTAAAATCTACAGAGAAAATTACACGTGCAATGAAAATGGTTGCTGCAGCAAAACTGAGACGCGCTCAGGATGCAGCACATGGTTCGACCCCCTATCAAAAGAAAATTGATGCACTTTTAAAAGAACTTTCTGCGCACGGCAATCAAGAAGTTCATCCTTTTTTAGCCTCGCAGGATGTAAAGAGTCGCTTGTTGGTTATTTTTTCGTCTGATCGAGGTCTCTGCGGTGGCTTTAATAACAATTTGTTTAAAGAAGTGCATCGCAACTTAAAAAGCGCAAATATTTCAACGGATGTTGTTTTGATTGGGAAAAAAGCCTCTTCTCATTTTTCAAAAAAAGGTTTCAATGTTGCTTTGAAAGCAGAAAACTTTTGGCAGGATTTTGACCACGCAAAAGCAAAAGAAGTTTTTGACCAGGTAAGTCGATGGTTTTTAGAAGGTCGATATCAACAAATTGATATTGCGTTCAACGAATTTATTTCTGTTATGTCACAAAAGCCAACAGTAAAAAAACTTTTGCCCATGAAGGCAGAACAAGAAACTCAAATTCAGTCGACAGAATATAAAAATTATCATTTTGCACCAAGTGAGAAAGTCATTTTACAGACATTAATACCAAAGGCTGTCATGAGTACTTTTTACAGTGCCAGTTTGCATAGCCTTGCCGGTGAGTTTGGTGCGCGTATGACGTCTATGGATAGTGCATCTCGAAATGCCGGAGATATGATTGATAATTTAACACTGAAAATGAATCGGGTTCGTCAGGCCGCCATTACCAATGAATTGGTAGAAATTATTTCAGGTGCCGAGGCAATTAGTTAAGGATTTAAAGGTGGAAAAACTAGATCACAACATCGACGTACTTTTTGAAAAGGTGGCTTTGCAACCTTTTCAAAAAAACGGTGCAAGCCTGAAGGGCTTGCCAAGCTAGTAGGTAAGGATTTAAAGGAGAAAACGGATATGACAAAAGCAAATGTAAGTGAAGGTAAAATTAAACAGGTCATCGGAGCTGTTGTGGATGTTGAATTTCCAAAAGGAAATTTGCCTCCTGTATACACAGCACTATCTGTTACAAATCCAGCGATTGACGAACGAAAAGACAATTTGGTTTTGGAAGTTGCACAACATGTTGGAGACTCTACTGTACGTACTATTTCTATGGATACAACCGATGGTCTTGTGCGAGGTATGTCTGTGAAAAACACAGGTGAACCCATTAAAGTACCTGTTGGCGAACCGACTCTAGGCAGAATTTTAAACGTTGTTGGCGAACCCGTGGATGAAAAAGGCCCAGTAAAAGCCACAAAAACACTTCCAATTCATAGAGAACCCCCCTCTTTTGAAGAGCAAGATACCAACATTGCAGCATTTGAGACAGGTATTAAAGTGGTTGATCTATTGGCTCCTTACTCTCGTGGTGGAAAAATCGGATTGTTTGGTGGTGCGGGTGTAGGAAAAACAGTTTTGATCATGGAACTGATTAACAATATTGCAACCCAACATGGTGGATATTCTGTGTTTGCTGGTGTGGGTGAAAGAACACGAGAAGGAAACGACCTTTGGGAAGAGATGAAGGAATCTGGTGTTATTGATAAAGCTGCTCTTGTGTATGGCCAGATGAACGAACCACCGGGCGCGCGTGCACGCGTGGCACTGACAGGTCTTACAGTTTCTGAATACTTCCGTGATGAAGAAGGCCAAGACGTACTTTTATTTATTGATAATATTTTCAGATTTACACAAGCTAACTCTGAAGTATCAGCGCTTTTGGGACGTATTCCATCTGCGGTTGGATACCAACCAACTCTTGCAACTGACTTAGGTGCTTTACAAGAGCGTATTACGTCAACCAACAAAGGTTCGATTACATCTGTACAAGCTGTTTATGTACCTGCGGATGATTTGACAGATCCTGCGCCAGCTACAACATTTTCGCACTTGGATGCAACAACGGTTCTTTCTCGTCAAATTGCTGAGCTTGGAATTTATCCTGCAGTTGATCCTTTGGATTCAACTTCACGGATTTTGGATCCACAGGTTATTGGACAAGAACATTATGGCGTTGCACGTCAAGTTCAGGGTATTTTGCAAAAGTATAAAGACTTACAAGATATTATTGCGATTCTTGGAATGGATGAGCTTTCTGAAGAAGATAAGCAAACGGTTGATCGTGCTAGAAAAGTACAAAAATTCTTATCACAACCATTCTTTGTTGCTGAACAGTTTACAGGTTCCGCAGGAAAATATGTAAAACTTTCAGACACCATCAAAGGGTTTAAAGAAATTGTAGATGGTAAGCATGATGATCTTCCTGAACAAGCATTTTATATGGTAGGAACCATTGAAGAAGCTGTTGAGAAAGCCAAGAAGATCGCAAGTGAAGCATAAGGTATAAAACACAATGAAGACATTGCAACTTGATATTCTGACACCCTCTCGGCACGCGTTGTCTGTAGCATGTGAAAACGTGTATCTTCCAGCGGACGACGGTGAGATAGGAGTTTTAGAAAGCCATGAGGATTACGTCACGCTTCTAGGAACAGGTGTTGTACGTATTGCCACCTCTACAGAACCTTCAGCGCTTTGTGTTCGAGGTGGTTTCTTGGAGGTTTCTCACGACCATATCACGCTTCTAGCTGACGAAGTAAAGTTTGCCAAAGAGATCAATAAAAGTGAGCTTGATGCAAAACTTGAAAAAGTTGAAAGTAATCTTGTTTCTTCTAAGGACGATGTTTTATTGCAAGCGTATTATCTTGAAGAAAAAAAATGGCTTGAAACCCAAAAATCTTTTGTACAATAATTTATTGCTGCGCTTTGATAAACACAACCATAGTAAAATCCATACTCAAGCTTTCTGAGAAATATGGTGTAATGGCTACAATGCTATCACCATAGGTTTGTCCATTTTCAAAGTATGAAAAACCAGCGTTGTATGCAGGTAATCCAAACATCACTGTTGGGTTTGGTGTATCAACTGATTTTAAAACCCAAGAGACTTCAGATAAATCAAGTTCACTCATAAGTTGCTTAGGCAATTGTAATGCTGTTAGGTGCGGTGCTTTCCAAGTTTGATTGATTTCATCCGCCACGTTGTCGGAAAATGCGATGGTATCAAAGTTTTGACTACCTAATGCATAGGGAGCTTGTTCTTTGTAGGGTGTAAAACGAACAAGCGCTTGACCACGTCTAGCAGAAGGACAGTCATAATTACTACCCACTTGATAAGGGATGCGAACTTTTTTGTCTGGGTTTAACCAACTGCCATAGTTTCGTACACTATATTTGCCTTGCGCAAACTTTCTTGTACCCATACTTGCACCTTTGAATTGGAAAAAGCTTGTATCTTTATCAAGACAGCTTTGCACTTTGATCGTAATGGCCTTGGCATTTTGAGGAATTCCCAAAGGATCTGAAGAAGGCAATGAAATAATACCAGGGTCAGAAAATGCGTCACAAGATTGCGTACATGAATTGATTTGGGGTTCTGTACATGAAGTTGGAATGGCAGTTGCGTCAAAGTCATCAACCGAAAGTGTGTTGGTATCAATACAGTTTAGAGAAGCTAAACAATTGTACATACAGGTTCCATATGCAGTTTGTGGATTGCTTAAAATATCTTGAACATCAACATCAATTTCAGGAAGATCGACATAGCAATTGAGTGTTCCCGCATCTGCACCCGTACACGGTTCAAGACTACCTGTGTATGTAATTGTTGTTGTACCATCATTTTCATCAGGGATAGGTTGCGGCGCAGGCTGACAGGCAACCATAAGTAGAGTTGTACAAAGGGCCAAAACTGACTTTTTTATCTTCATACCCCAGAATATTTCAAAGACCGTGCCAATGTTGCTATAGATAAGTATCTGTATTTATTTGATATTTTATTTTACGTATCAAGGGGCATGGGCCAAAAAAAAGCACCAAGGTGTGGCAACCACGGTGCGAACTGATTCTTTGGCAACCTTTACATTATGGCAAAAATAGGCAAAGAAAAACGCATGCTTCAATTGCTACTATGGAAAAGTACTTTTATAAGTGTAAATTTTTTTCAAAAGCTTTTTGGCAATCGTGGGCCCCGTGTCTTTCATTTTGCCTACGGCGCAAATGTAGATCCAAAAACATTACAAGTAAGAGGTGTAAAACCATTTTCAACAGAAATTTGGATTTTGGATGATTATCAATTGTGCTTTTCGCACCCAGGTCCCTTTGCCGGTCAGGGTTTTGCAGATATTATATATAATAAAGGACATCAAACCTTTGGTTACTTGTATGAAATATCAATGTGGGATCGCATACGCCTTCATCTTTTTGAGCTAGCATTATTTTTTGATCGACATCGAATTTGTTGGATAACACAACATCAAAAGAAGTTTTATTTTTATAAAGGAACAGATTTTGATCAAACAGTTCTTCCAACCTGTGCGTATCTAAAAAAAATTACCACGGCCTATCAAAGATCCAGTATATCTATTGAGGAGTATGAAAGAAATATTTTGAACCACGCATGTCTTTTAGAAATGCCCCGTCAAAGAAGAACTTTTCACTTCTGCCATCCACCACGCTTTAAAAGCAAAGTTTATTATCAAATCAAGCTGTACTATGAGAAGCTCATATCAAAAATGATGATGAAGTTGTATCCGCACCCTATTGCAGGATTAAAAAATAAAAGCACCGAGTGAAAAACTTATCACCCGGTGCTTCATGGGGTAGGTTACGATTGAATTTTAATTTTATGTGAACTTTCGATTTGCGTTTTCTTTGGAAGAGTAACGGTTAAAAGCCCATTTTTAAAATTGGCTACAACAGATTTTTCATCAACAGCAGACGGAATGCTCACCGATCGATGAAATGTTCCATAAGAACGCTCAATGCGAACATGATGTTCATCTTCCTTTTTATCCTCAAATTTTCTTTCGCCTTTGATTGTCAAAACACCATCTTTAAGTGAAAGATCAATGTCTTTTTCATCAAGTCCAGCCAACTCAAGCGTCACCGTAAAGGAATTGGATGTTTCCTTTAGGTCAAGTGCAGGCATAAAATCCGATACACTTGTAAGTGTTGAAGTTGGATAATCGTTGAAGAAAAGGTTCATATCGTCAAATAACGATCGAAATGGATGATCCTTTGCAACGCCAAAAGGTTTAAATTTCATTAGTGTCATAATGTAGTCTCCTTTCTACACTATAAAAATAATCACCACGTTACTTGTGTCAAGCAGACGAAAATACGTACAAAAAAACAAAAAAACCGTTGTCTTTCTAGCGATTTGGTGAAAATCTATAGTTCTTACATGGAAACTTCATATATCCCGCCGTTGGAATTTGCTGGTACCAAAGTGTACCCAGGTGAAAAGAAAAGAATTGAAATTCCAATTTCTCGCCTACCTACACAGACTTGGGTTTCCGTTCCTGTTCAAGTTATTTTTGGTATTAAACCCGGGCCTTGTGTAGCACTCATTGCAGGGATCCATGGAGATGAAATTAATGGCATGGAAGTGATCCGTGAGATCCTTCGTGATTTAGACCCACAACATTTAGCAGGTTGTATTATATTGGTACCAGTCGTAAACATATTTGGATTTTTACATAATTCAAGATATCTTCCTGATGGTCGTGACTTAAATCGAAGTTTCCCCGGCAATTCAAAAGGGTCAATGGCTGCGCGTTTGGCACATTTATTTACACAAGAAGTACTCAAAAAAGCTGATTATGCAGTTGATTTTCATACAGCTGCACTGGGTAGAATGAATTATCCTCATATTCGAACAAGCATTCGTAGTAAAGATGGTTTAGCGCTTGCCCAGACGTTTGGTGCGCCTGTGATTGTCCACTCTAAAACCATTGAAGGCTCGCTACGACAAGCAGCCAAAAAATTTCATTGTAAGTTGATTGTGTTTGAAGGTGGAGAGGTCAATCGATTTAATAACGATGTGATACAAATAGCTGTAAGCGGTGTTTGGCAAATTTTAAAAAAGCTTAAAATGTGTAAGCCCGTTAAAAAAAGAGACATGACAACCAAAAGTAAGGTTGCAAAAAGCTCAACGTGGGTTCGAGCACATCGTAGTGGTATTTTTAGATTGTTTAAAAATTTAGGCGATCATGTTACACAGAAAGAATTGATCGGTGTTGTCACCAATATTTTTGGAGATGTAATTTCCAAAGTAAGGGCAACACATGATGGTATGATTATTGGTATGGCATCAGATCCAAAAGTACATAAAGGCGAAGCAATTATTCACATTGCCAAGTTTTCTTAAATAAAATCCGATTGTAATTTTAATCTTTTTTCTTGATCGCGACAGGCTTAATTTTAACTTTCCCATCTTCTGTTGTTATTTTAAAAGAAATCGTATGTTCTTTGTGCTTACCTTCTAATCTAGATTGCTTTGATTTTAACTGTGCTTGAAATTGCTTAAATGTAACATGATCTAGCTTTTGAGAAAGCGTATCTTTTGCCTTTTGAAATTTTTGATAAAGTTCATACATGTCATCTGTGTGTTTGGGTTGATGCGGGTCATATGAAACACCTCTTTCTTTATCGCTTAAATTGGCTCTAAAGACATCTCTTTCGTAAGTTCCTTCTTCAATTTTTCGTAGCGTTCGATCCCAATAGGTTGCATAGGTGTTGTATCTTGAAACACATTGCTGATATTTAAATTTTAGTCGTGCGTTTTGGATGGGGACGCCGTGAATTTTCCGAATTGTAGAAGCAACTTTTTCACGCATTTGAATCGGGTTTTCTTTGATCAGGCCCATAAAATATTGCTCATAAACTGTGCGTAGACGCTCAATTTCTTTGGTGATGTACTCAACATCATTTTCAATTTGGGTTGTATCTTGAAATCGCGTGAGTGCCATGATTTATACTATTATACCATTATTATTGAAGAATCGTCGATAGATGTGTCTGCGGATAATAAGACTGCAAAATCTGTTGATAATTTTGACCGTGTTCGGCCCTTCCAATCGCACCTAATTGGCTTAAGCCCACGCCATGTCCTCTTCCACGGCCGATTGTATGGAGTTTTGAAATGGCACCGTTATCATCGCGGGTAATTTCAAAAAACATAAGCGTGGAAGGAAGGCCTTGGAAAGTTTGACGAATGGTTAATTGGTCTTTAATAATTTTTTTTGTGTTTTTAAATGCTACTTCTATTGATGTGGCTCGACCCGATATGCCTCTTTCAATGATTTTGATATTAAAAACAGGTTGTTTAAATATATTTTCTAAATCTTTAGCATCAAATGTTTTTTCCCACTCATCTCTGTGCTTTGAAAATCTTGTTTGTGAACAATAAGTCTCAATATTCTCTACAATAAGTTTTTTTACATCTTCCTCTCTTTGTAAATTTAAATTTGTATTTTCGATAAAATCATTGGTGCCTCCGGCATTAGATGTTTTTTGGCCCTGAAATATTGTAAATGCATTGTCCGTCTTCCCACCAGAGCTTGCATGATAAAATGTTTGCGTAAAATCTTGATCCGTATTTCGAACAATTATGTTGGAAGTTTGAAGTACTGCTTTTTCAATTTGTGGATATGATTTTTTCTTTCCGTGATACGCCTGACATTGGGTTGTGACACATGTATAAAAAGGCTCTAGAGCATACCGCGACCATAATTGAGATAGCGTATATGTTCTGGCAATCACAGCCTGTGCTTTAAGTGCCTCTATGGGAGCACTTGGAAATATTTCAGAAGGGAGAACACCCTCGAGGTAGTTTTTAAGGGGTAATACTTCAACAACAGAAAACTCTTTCTTTTGATTGGGTAGAATAAAAATTTGATCATGGATGGAAAGCGTTTTTGTTTTATTTGACAAAAGTTCAACAGGTACATGATGGACATCAATAGAATGATTGTTATTTGTTATAAGCTCTACAACACCGGTAAAACTTTTCTCAAAATTGCTGTTTTTGGCTCGTATGATTCCTTTTCCTAAGAGTGGAAGTTCCATACGGCCCAAGACTGTACATTTTTTTGAGAATTTTTTGTTAAAGTTCTGACAGAATTGATTTGCTTTTGCCTCTGAAGAAAAATCATCTACAGATAAAAAATAGCGTAATAGTTGTTGTTTTTGATTTTTGGCATCCATTTTGGGTGGACCCACCCACTGCGTATTTTTAAAGCCTTGTTTGATCCAAGGCAATGTGTCGTTGTTTTGTACAAATTGACCGGGCTGCAATATTTTATAATCAATCGTTGCAAAATATCGAATTAGTGATGGGCGTATTTGATCGGGCTCTACAATTTCCCACTTTACACCAGAAGGAGAAAATATATCCCAAGCATCATGTTCTTCGTGGATGCGGATGCGAAAATCATATCTGGATGAAAACTCAATATTTGAAGCTGAGGGAATCAATCCCAAGTGAATAAAATCAATATCTTTGGAGGGAAGAACCCAAAAGCTTCTGTATAGATCTCGCACAACAGCGCTTCCAGAAGAAATTTGTAGTGGGGTGTGATGAATAATTTCTTTGGGTAAAAGAATGGGCTGTGGCGGAACTTTTGCACACGAGATAAAAAACAATAAAAAAAATATAAAAAATTTCTGCTTCATTATTCTGTTAAGAAAAACTCTTGGGCTTGTTTCGTTTTTTGTTCTTCGCTTGTATACGCTGTTGGTTCAGATCCTTCTCGAAAAACTTCAAATACAGGTCGAGCTGTTTTTTCTGTTGCAAGCTTTCCTGTCTCTGGATCAATTTGTACATAGGTGAGCCCGGGAGGAATGAAAAAATCTTTTTTGGGTTTATCTTCCAATGCAAGCTTCATATAATCCAGCCAAACAGGTGTGGCTGTGCTTCCGCCGCCTTCTAGTACGCCCAGAGGCTTGCGATCATCATACCCAATCCATACAGCTGCAACCAAATCAGGTGTATAACCCACAAACCAAGCATCCAAATTATCATTTGTTGTTCCAGTTTTTCCTGCCGCGGGTCTTCCAATAGAGAGTGCTCGTCGTCCTGTACCTGATGTAATAACCTCAGAAAGTAGATGTGTTGTGATATACGCAGTTTGGGGTGACATCACATAAGGATCGGGCAACTCAGCTTCTGGATCTTTACCAAGTTCTGCAATTTGTGCGATTTTTTGTTGTTCATATCTGTTTTCAAAAACACGATCCACTTGTGTAAACAGGGGTTCTTTAAATGTAAGGTTTTCATGTGATTCTAGTACCTGACGATCTCGGTCTAAAATTTTGGTAATCATAAATGGCTCAACCTTTTTCCCCCCTGAAGCAAAAACACTGTAGGCACGCGCCATTTCAAAGGGGCTTACGCTTGAGGATCCCAAAGCAAGAGAAAAGTTTCGTTCCAACGTTGATGTAATGCCCATTTTTTTTGCATTGTTGATCACTTTATCAATGCCGATGTCTTGTAAAATTTTAATGGTTGGAATGTTTCTTGATTGGATAAGACAATCTCTAAAAATTGTATCCCCGTAAAATTTACCGCCATAGTTTTTGGGTTTCCATGTAAACTCGTTGGTTGGATCATCATATACAATTGGCGCGTCATTAATAATACTTGCTGCTGTATAGCCGTGATCAATGGCCGCACTATAAATAAATGGTTTGAAGGCAGAACCCGGTTGTCTTTTCCCACTGATGGCACGATTAAATTCACTTTTGGTAAAATCATATCCTCCAACCATTGCAACCACTTCTCCATTATCGGGATCCATGGAAATAAGTGAACCTTGAACTTCAGGGTATTGATAAAGTCGAACCAATGGACATTCTATACAATCATCAGGTGTTTTTTGGTTTTCAAGTAGAGATGGTTTAATCCAGATGACATCACCTTGTGTAAAAACTTGGGACGGCTTTTTAATTAAATGGTTTTCCCAGAAAACATCTGGATTGGGTGTTCTTGCCCATTCAAAGTCTTTAAGAAGCATCAACACTTCTTTGCGACCTGTGTGTAATTTTACCCAACCGTCTTTATCATTTAGCTCTAATACAATAGCTTTAAGTGGTTCACGATCTTGAATTTTTTGTGATTGTAAGTTTTTTTCAATAAAGGTTTCAATTTGGTCTTTTTCAACATGCTCAATGATGCCTCGATAGCCCTGTCGTTGATCAATCGTTTCGATACCATTTTGTAGAGCATCTTGTGCAGCAAGAGCCGGTTTAATTTGTAGCGTTGTATAAACTTGTAATCCGTCTTCTAAAACAACTTTTGAACCATAACGATCCATCAAATACGTACGTAAATTTTCGACAAAATAAGGCGCAATTGTAAGATTTAAATCAGCATCTGGATTCACTTTGATTTCTTCTTCCAAAGCTCTGTCATGCTCCTCTTTTGCAATCTTTTTTTCCTCTAAAAGGCGTTCAAGTACATATTTCTGGCGTACTTTTGCTTTTTCAAAATCATTTTTCGGATTGTCTCGGCTGGGTGCTTTTGTAAGTCCAGCAATCATGGCCACCTCACCAAGGGTTAGTTGTCCAAGGTCTTTTCCAAAATACACTTCTGAAGCAGCTTGTACGCCATAGGCAGAGTTTCCTAGATAAACTTGGTTAAGATACATTTCTAAAATTTCACTTTTAGAAAAAAAGCGTTCCATAAAAAAAGCTAGAAAAATTTCTTTTACTTTCCGAGAATATTTTTTTTCTGGAGATAATAAAAGTGCGCGAGCGACCTGTTGCGTGATTGTGCTTCCCCCTTGTTTTTTATAGCCGGCCTGTATATTTTTCATCATCGCTCGGGTGATTGCCATTAAAGAAATTCCACCATGGTCATAAAAACCAGCGTCCTCTGCTGTGACAAAAGCTTGGGCAAGAACAGGTGGAATTTGATCAAGGGGTACAAAAAATCTTCTTTCTTGATAAAATTCACCAATTTTAACCATTTCCTTGGAATAGACCTCTGTTGCAACTTTGGGTTTGTAGGGGCGTAGTGTATCCACTGATGGTAAATCTCTTAAAATCGCCAATGATAGGGCACCTACTAAGATAACTCCAACAAGTGTGGCAATCGCGATGGCAGTAAAAATTTTTTTGGAATGACGCTTTAAGATCTTTAACATTTGGTTCGTATTCTTTGCTCTCTTATATTATAATGAAGTAGTTTGATTGCCTTAAGGTAGGCTATCATAGTATCCCAATTTCAGATAGACAAGATATGAACGATTCAAAAAACCGACGTAAGTTTGCCCGTATCGCACTGGCTACACAAGTCAAAGTGGTATTTCGTGAGGAAGAACAACGAAATTTAATGATTCTACAAAATTTAAGTGAGGGCGGATTGTTTCTTGAATCAGATGTACTCAAACCGATTGGTACATTGTTAGATTTTGAGTTTCGTGTTCAGGATGGGGGCTTACCCATTATTGGTAAGGGAATTGTACGATGGCTTGAAGAAGATCCTACACATCGCAAGGGAATGGGAATAAAGTTCGTTGAACTTAACGATGAAGGTCGCGAAGTGATTTCCAAACTTTATCAAAAATTTCAAAATAACGCGTAGCATAAATATATTCGCACCTCTCTAAAGATAGCTTGTAGAAAGCCTTTACAGGGGGTTCAAAATACACGCTTGACAAAGAAAAAGGCAATCCATATATCCAAAAGAGTTGATGAGACGTACAACAAAAAAATTCCACAACTTTCGTGGATGTCGTTCAAAGGGTTTATTCTAATCAAAGTAAAACGTTAATGGAAGTTAAGGAGTAGATATTATGGTTGCAATTCGTATGGACGCTTCGACCCCCAGAATCCAAACACTTAAAATCAGCATTACAAATGAATCCAATATTCATCCATTTTATGAAAGATGTATGGGGTTGCGTGAAAGATTTTCAGAGCATCCGCCAACATTACTCCACACTGACGTAAACAAATTTGTTAAAATTGTTGGAGAACAAGGCATTCAGCGAATTACGATTGAAGGTAACGAACCGCTACTACGTAAAGACGTTTCGTCTTTTATTAAAGCGGCCCATTCCTATAAAGGAATCAAAGATGTTCGACTTGTAACCAACGGAACGCATTTAAAAAATTATGCAGATTCGTTGCGCAAAATGGGCTTGAAAAAAGTTGATATTTACCAGTTGGACACACTTAATTTTATCAAATATCAAAAGCTGAATGGAAAAGATGCGCTGTACCGCGTTCTAGATGGAATTGAAAAAGTCGAGAAACTTAAATATGCAGATATTCGTCTTAACATTTTACTTTTAAATGAAATCAACAGTGATGAAATTGTTGAAATAGCAAGATTAACCCGCGAAAGAAAAATTCATATACGCTTTTGGGAATTTTGCCCTACACTAGATGAGCAGAATCCTTATTCCAGCCGACCTATTCTGACGGTTGTTGAAGCCAAAAAGATGATTGATAACTATGAAAAACTTCATCTACAATATGATATGGACGATGATAATTTAGCACCCGTTTTTACTTTTGAAGGCGGCATTGGTACCGTTTCATTTTTAAGCTATACAGAGGTGCAAAAACTTCGAAACGAACCTTATATTGAGCTTGATGCCGAAGGTAGACTTAAATCTAGCATCAATCCTAAAAAAACCATGGATATTTTGAGTTATTTGCGCAAAGATTCTAAAGATCCCAAGTTTAGAAAGTCTGTTGAAAAGTTTTTACTTCTTAAGGGTGCAACAGCAGAGAAAAAGGAAAAGTCGACACGAAGCAAGGGCAAAACCAGCTCTTCAAGCACAGCGTGATCAGCTTTGTTTTCCAGCTATATCTCACTTTTTGTTCAAAACTACGATTTAAGGTAGTATTTGTAGAACGCATATGTTGGGTATAGGTACACCAGAGTTAATTGTTATAGGATTGATCATCATCATTTTTTATGGACCAGACCGACTTCCAACCCTCTTGGCCAAGATCAATCGAGTTTTTCGAGATATCAAGCACGCGACCTCTGATGTACAAAAACAAATTAACCGTGAAATTGCAAAAGTAGAGTCGAATGTTTTAAAACTTGAAGAAGACCCAAATCATCAATCCCAAGATGAAAAGAACAAACACCATGAATGAGACAAATCAACAAATGGGATTTTGGCAACATTTTGGAGAATTGCGTATTCGCATTATTCGATCCTTTATTGCAATCGTCGCTTCATTTTTCTTTTGTTATGGATTTCATAAGCAAATTTTTCAGTTTTTACGTCTTCCTTTTGATCATGCATATCTAATGGTGTTGGATCAAACGCCAACCCTAATTCAAACTGGAATTTTAGAGGCATTTATTGTGTACCTAAAACTAAGTTTACTTGCTTCTATATTTGTTGCCAGTCCTTTTGTTTTCTATCAAGCATGGAAATTTGTTGCTCCGGGATTAAAAGCAAGTGAAAAAAGACATGTGATACCCTTTGTTTTGTTAGCAACGACCTTTTTTGTAGGTGGAGCTTTGTTTGGGTACATTTTTGTTTTTCCTAAAGGCTTTGCATTTTTCTTATCTCTAACATCGGATCAAAATATCCAAGCGTTGATTCGAATGCAAGATTACTATCGACTTGCTTCTTGGATGCTATTGGGTTTTGGCATTTCTTTTGAGGCACCGCTTATTGCGATGTACTTGGTCTATTTTGGTATTCTACCAAGATCAGCACTGATCTCCCATTGGAGAGGAATTATTGTTGGCATCGTCATCTTTAGTGCAATTGTTACTCCTACACCTGATCCGGGGACCTTGATGATGATGTCTCTGCCATTGATTTGTTTATATGGACTTACAATTATCGTAACATACTTTTTTAAGACAAAAGAAGCTCAGGAATAGTTGTCTTCCAACCACGTATATTCTCTTTTATAAAACTCTAAAAGCTCATTCTTATAGGGAAGTTGAAATTCAGGATTTTCTAACAATGAAATATAATTACGTAGTAGATATTCTAAATTATTTAGAATTGAATTGATTTCAGGTTTAACAAGTTGATCTGTTTTTGAATCTTCAAAAGAAGAGGCGTGGCTAATACAAAGATGATCATATGCCTCTACTATCAATATGTTTAATGCAATATATGTATAAACAATATAGTGAAGATCTTGAGGTTGATATTCAAATTCTGTTGGATTGTTTTCATTGGGAAAAATACCTTCATTGATCATGAATTCATACAATCTATTTTCAAGTGGTATGGCTTTGAGTAAAAATCGATCAAGGTTTAGATTTTCTTCTCTGGAATTGCCCAACACAAAATGTTGAATTTCCTTTTGGGGTACATCATTCCAAAAATCAGCAACAAGAAATTTTTTTTCTAATGCACTTGCATTCTTACGGAGTAATATTTGAGTACGATGCGTAGGATCAAAAAAAACAATTGTTGTTTGCTGTTGCGAGCCTTCCTGATGATCTTTCAACCCCTTTAGCAGGTGCTGTTTATAGCAAGCAAACAAATGACCTTGTGTGCAACCTGTAAAAAACAATAGAAAAAAAAGTACAACCATGCGGTTTTTCATATGGTGTGAACCATATCAAAAACGGATGTTTCGCGTCAATGCGGATATTTAAGGTTGGTAGAGCCCAAAGACTGCGCGAAGTGCATGAGATATTTCACCCAGCGTAGCACGATTTTCTACTGCTTCGATGATATGGGGTACGAGGTTGGTTGTCTGTGCGGCTTGTACCTGTAGATTTTTCAATGCAAGATTCGTTGCATCTTGATTCCTGTTTTGGCGATAGGATTTAAGACGATCATGTTGTTCCTTTTCAAGTGCAGGATCAACTTTCAAAATATCCTTGGTTTGAGCGGTCTCTGTTTGAAACGCATTAACACCCACAATTTTCTGTTCCCTAGTTTCTAAACGAGAAGCAAATTCATATGCTCGTTCTGCAATAGCGTTTTGAAAGAATTGCTTTTCAATGGCTGCAATACTTCCACCCATTTGATCAATTTTCTCAATTAACGTTTTAGCACCATCAAAAATTCTCTGTGTTTCATTTTCAATGGTAAAACTTCCAGCAAGCGGATCAATGGTATTGATGACACCACTTTCTTCAGCGATGATTTGTTGTGTTCGCAGGGCTATGGTTGCAGATTCATCTGTGGGAAGCCCCAAAGCTTCATCACGAGAGTTAGTATGCAAACTTTGTGTACCTCCTAACACAGCAGCCAATGCTTGAATGGCAACTCGCACGATATTGTTATCAGGTTGCTGTGCAGTCAATGTGCTACCTGCAGTTTGCGTATGAAAACGTAAAGCTTTTGATTTTTCTGATTTTGCTTTAAATCGATTCTGTGCAATTTCTGCCCATAATTTTCTCGCTGCTCTAAATTTTGCGATTTCTTCTATAAAATCATTGTGACCATTAAAGAAAAAAGAGAGTTGGCTTGCAAAATCATCAAACAAGAGCCCTCTTTTCATCGCATCGTTACAATAACTAATGGCATTGGAAAGGGTGAATGCAACTTCTTGAATAGCGTCACTTCCTGCCTCTCGTATGTGATAACCAGAAATCGAAATAGGATTGAATTTGGGCATATGTGTTGCCGTATATTCAATGATATCTGTAACTAGGCGCATAGAGGATAAGGGTGGGTAGATGTATGTTCCCCGCGCAATGTACTCTTTTAAAATATCGTTTTGAAGCGTGCCGCGTAATTTTGTAACATCAGCATTTTGTTTTTTGGCAACGGCAATGTAAAACGCAAGTAAGATACTCGCAGTTGAATTGATGGTCATTGAAGTGGAAACATTTTCCAATTGAATTTTATCAAAGAGTCTTTCCATATCATCAAGTGTTGAGATAGAAACACCAACACGACCGACTTCACCTTTGGCTTGCGCATCGTCAGCATCAAAACCCATTTGTGTGGGTAAATCAAAAGCAGTAGATAGACCTGTCTGACCTGCTGATAACAACATATGAAATCTTGCATTGGTTTGTTCGGCTGTACCAAAACCTGAGTATTGGCGCATGGTCCATAATCGTCCACGATACATTGTTGATTGTACGCCCCGTGTATAAGGATAGGTGCCGGGAAACCCCAGATCCGTAACCGGGTTGATCGGAGTTTTTGAATCTACTTGGGAAATTTCAGAGCCATCGGATCTTTTTGTAAAAACTTTTGCGTCCACTGACTCTGTCCTATCAGATTCATGGTAGGGAAAGAAGTCTTTTTCAAAATCTATCTTATGTATTGGTAATGCCGATTAATTTGGCGCCAGATTCAACAGATTGCCCTTGTTTTACAAAAATGGATTCAATTTTTCCTGCAATGGGTGCTTTAATTTCATTTTCCATCTTCATTGCTTCAAGTACAAGCACAGGTTGATTTTGATCAACAGTCTGCCCTTCATTGACCAAAATTTTAACAACACGTCCGGGCATTACAGCTTTGACATTCCCATGCCCCCCCGAAAGCGAGTCTTGGGAAGTAAGTGCATACGGGTCTTTGTGCACAAGCTCAATAATTTTACCATTGACTTGAATGCTGTACGTATCTTGGTTTTTTTGCACAACCGAGCTTACAATACTTTGGTTTTCATGTGTAAGAAGGAGCCCTTTTGAGATAGCACTTTTGGAAAAATGGTATGTGCGATCATCCCAGGAAATAGTAATTTCTTGATCTGTTTGTTGAATATCAACGATGAATTCTTGATCTTTATATGTAATTTTCTTTTTCATATTATTTATACCACTGAAAACGTGGCAAACGAGACGTCCACCACATCGAAGCCTTTGAATGTACTTTGGCTAGAGACGCATCGGAAGAAAACAACGTTGCAAAACAGGCTGCAAGCTCTACTTCGCTAATGTCTCTATAGGAAGCAAATGGCATATTTTCTTCTACAAACGTTGTAGATACATTGTTTTTTTCATAATCTTTATTGCATAAAATATCCTGCAAGAACTCTTTGTTTGTTTTTGTACCGACAATGATTGTTTCAGAAAGTGCCCATTTCATTTTTTCTATTGCATGAGCACGATTTTGTGCAAATGTTGAAATTTTGGCAATCATTGGATCGTAATAAAGACTAATTTCAGATCTAGACTCAATACCAGAATCAATACGTATGCCGGGACCTGTTGGCCAAATGATTTGTTCGATCATACCGGGCTGAGGGATAAAGTTCAGTGCTGGATCTTCTGCATAGATGCGTACCTCAATAGCATGACCTGTGATTTTTGGGTCAATGAGAATTTTTTCACCAAATGCTGCACGAATTTGTAGTGCAACCAAGTCCAGTTGTGTGACCAACTCTGTTACAGGATGTTCTACTTGTAAACGTGTATTCATTTCTAGAAAATAAAAATTTTGATTTTCATCCACAAGATATTCTATGGTTCCAGCACCATGATAGTTGACTTGTTGGCACAACGCTTTGGATACATCGCTCATTTTTTGGCGTAATGTTTCTGACAAACCAAAGGCGGGTGCCTCTTCAATTATTTTTTGATGTCTTCTTTGAATGGAGCATTCACGATCACCGAGCGTGTATACATTTCCATGATGATCACAAAACACCTGAACTTCAATATGGCGTGGATGTACCAAACACTTTTCCATGTACAGCGCGCCATCACCAAAAGCTTTTTGTGCTTCACTTTGCGCAAGCCGAAACGCTTCTTCAATTTCTTCGGCTTTTGAAACTTTACGCATTCCCTTGCCACCACCTCCAGCTTTGGCTTTCAGAAGTACAGGGTATCCAATTTTTTCGGCAAATGCTGTAGCTTCAGCGGCATCTTTAAGATTGTGGCTACCGGGAACCATCGGTAGACCGGCCTTTTCAGCAGCCCTTCTCGCTAAAATTTTATCACCCATTTGTTCGATGGTGTCAGGAAGTGGTCCAATAAATGCAACGTTTGCTTTTGCACATTTTTCTGCAAAAATTTTGTTTTCGGCCATAAATCCATATCCCGGATGAATGGCATCGATTTTTTCCCGTTTGCAAATGTCTAAAATGGTATCGGCTTGTAGGTAACTTTCTGAAGAAGGTGCAGGTCCAACACAAAATGCTTGATGGCTGAAAGCAACATGTGGGCTTTTGGCGTCGGCTTCTGAATAAATTGCAAATGGTATGTGACCCAACTCTTTAATACTGCGCATAATACGCAGCGCAATTTCACCTCGGTTTGCAACAAGAATTTTTTTAGGCGCAGAAGAAGTCATAAGGGGATATTTCCGTGCTTCTTAGGTGGATTTTGATCTCTTTTGTCTTTTAATAAATCCAACGCTTGAATGACTTTTTTACGCGTGAGCGATGGTTCAATGACTTCATCAATGTATCCCAATTCGGCAGCCTTGTACGGATTGGCAAATGTTTGCTTGTATTCATCTACAAGTTCTTTTTGTTTTTCCTTTGGATTTTTTGCGTTTGCAATTTCATTTCTAAAAATAATATTTACCGCGCCGTCTGCGCCCATGACAGCAATTTCACCTGTTGGATAAGCATAATTGATATCCCCGCGTAGATGTTTGGAACTCATCACATCGTATGCACCACCGTAGGCTTTTCTTGTGATGATCGTAATTTTTGGAATCGTGGCTTCTGCGTAGGCATAGAGAAGTTTTGCGCCATGACGAATGATACCGCCAAATTCTTGCTCCGTACCTGGTAAAAATCCCGGTACATCTACAAGTGTTAAAAGTGGAATATGAAAACAATCACAAAAACGAACAAAGCGTGCTGCTTTGATTGAAGCATTGATGTCTAAGCATCCTGCCAAAACCTGTGGCTGATTGGCTACAACACCCACGGTTTGGCCGTTGAATCGGCAAAAACCAATGATGATGTTTTGGGCAAAATCTTTTTGAACTTCAAAAAAATCAGCATCATCCACAATGGCCGTAACAATGTCTCTGATGTCATAGGGTTTGGCTGAATCCGTGGGAACAATTTGGTTTAATTTTTCATCTTTTCGGTCAACAGGATCATGGGTTGTATACACAGGCGGCTTTTCCATGTTGTTCAGTGGCAGGTACGATAATAATTTTCGCGTCGCTTTTAAGCACTCTTCATCACTAACAAAAGAAAAATGAGCAACACCTGAGGTTTGATTGTGTGTTTGGCTTCCACCCAATTCTTCTTTGGTAATCTCTTCGTGTGTAACGGTTTTGATGACATCTGGACCTGTAATAAATAGATAGCTTGATTTTTCTACCATCAAAATAAAATCCGTGATGGCAGGCGAGTAAACAGCGCCGCCTGCACATGGTCCCATGATGGCTGAGATCTGGGGAATGACACCGCTTGCAAGCGTGTTGCGTAAAAAAATGTCAGCATAACCACCAAGCGAAGCAACACCTTCTTGTATTCTCGCGCCTCCTGAATCATTTAGACCGATGACGGGGCAGCCTACTTTCATGGCCATGTCCATCACTTTGCAAATTTTGGCTGCGTTGGTTTTGGAAAGTGAGCCACCAAAAACAGTAAAGTCTTGTGCAAACACAAAAACTTTTCGACCATCAACGTTTCCATAGCCAGTAACAACACCATCTCCGGGAAATTGTTTATCAATCATGTCAAAGTCCGCACATTGATGTTTGACAAAGGGATCTAGTTCGCAAAAACTATCGTCATCGAGAAAAAAATCAATGCGTTCTCTGGCAGTAAGTTTGTCAGCCTCATGTTGTTTGGCGATGCGCTCTGCTCCACCACCGATAAGGGTTTGTTTTTTACGTGTTTGTAGGTCTTCTAGAAGAATTTGTGGTGTTTTTTGCATTTCACCGAATTTCATAGATGGGTTTTATACAAAAGTACAGTAGTAAAAGATAGGCTTATTCAACTTCTACACTAGTTGATTTGAACAATCGGAGAGGTAGCGTCGAGGTTATTTTCTCTTTGGTTAAAATGCACCAAGAAAACGCACTCTGAACCATCCATGGAAAAATTTCCCACAGACTGTGTTAAAAAGTAATCATACGCTCCCGCTGGTGTTGCATTGATACCAACTTCGACAGGATCCATGCGTGCATAAGCATTGGAGAAGGTGCAGGCGTCGCCAGAACCTCCTTTAAATGTGGAACCGCTTGTCGGATCCATTCCAGCAGTGAATGTCCCCGATGCATCAAACTGACCAAAAATGGTGATGATAAAAAAATTGGCAGTAAGACCCTCAAAAAGTTGGGGATTGTATGTTCCTTCATGATAGGTTGTTGCAATTGCTTGACCATCAAAAATAGCATCAGCTTCTCCACTTCCATCACCACCAAATTGAGCAAAATAATAGATGCTATTTTCAAGATAGTATGTTTTTTGAGATGTGCTTATGTCATGCATCATAGAATAGGATTGGGCAAGCTTGGCTTTGTTTTTGTACTTGGTAAAATTTGGAACCGCCATGGCGGCCAATAGTCCAATAATGGCCACAACAATCATCAGTTCAATCAGTGTAAATCCTTGATTTGTCTTACATTTCACGATCTTTTTAGTATACCACATGCTCTTCCATTACTGCAAAGGCATCAAAATCGGACATTCGTGCTTAAGAAAACTTCATGGAGTTTTACTTTTTGATCGGAGTTGACCGCATCGACTTGGTTGTACATGCGATATTGTACATACCACGCCATCTTAAGCGTGGGTTGAAAGATAAGGTTGGCGCGTAGCACACTTTCTTGTTCGGTTTCAAATTGTCCACTGACTGCTTGGAAATTTTCATAGACCTGACGCTCATTGTAACTAATGCTTCCACCCATCTCAAATTCAAGCTTTTGTTCAATAATGTCTGTACCAAGCATTAGATCTACAATCGCATGGTAACTCTTAAAATTATCAATGAGGGAAGTTTGAAGGGTTGCATGAACGTTACTTTGGCCAATGTTTGGGTCACGGTATCCAAGCGTAAAAACTTTTCTTTTTAAATCATCAAAGGATCGTTTTGTGTAACTGACACGAGTGAAAAAATAATTTTTCTGAAGTTTAAATTTGGTGTGGTTTGAAAACGTTTGGTAGTTCGACGTATTGACTTGTCCGCCCAAACTAAAATTGGGATTGAGATCACTTGGCACAGGTACACCTGATGCATCAGACACATCAAAGTACACCGATCGGTACCGATGATATCCAAGTTGGTTTGTGATGCGGGATGTGATTTTGGTGTGAATAAAAGTTTGTGCTTGTAAAAGACCTGTATCTCCCGCAACACCAACATCTAAAAGGCCTGAGAAGCTCCAACTATCATGCAAAACAGCCATCCATCGCGTGAACGTGTTGACACGATCAAGTTCAAATTTATACAGAAGTGAATTTACCGCAAAGTCTAATTGAAATTTGTTTTTTCGAAGTGTTGTAAAAACGCCACCCGCTTGAAAGTCAAAATTGATCGGTGTGTATCGATAATCTGGACCAATGTAACCTGTAAATTGTCTAGGATCTACACCTGCACCTGCATAAAAACCGACGTCAAGGTCTTCTTTGGGGTGAAAGATCGCAGTGAGACCATCAACAGCAATGCCTCCAACAAAATAATTGGTTTTGCGACCCACAAACAGGTTTGCATTTTTTATGGCTTGGTTGAGTTCAACATTAAGATCATTAAATTGGTATCTGTATCGCTCATTGATGCCATAAAAAAGATTTTGGTCTTTTACGTTGTATAAAAAGCGTCCGTTTGTATGAAAACGAACAGCATCCTCTTCGTCACCTACATCCATTTTCAAACGTGCATGAAATAACATGTAGTTATCTTGTACATAGGAGTTTCCATAATTGTCTTGAGATGTGTAGGTGTTTCCGTTCTCATCAAAATCAGAAACATTGTTGGTCAAATACCAAAAACCTGTTTCCAAACTTCCATTGATTTTTTGATCACGATCTATTTTGGCCCAAGCTTGCGTGGATAGGAAAATGCCAAGAAGACCATATGCAAACCATATTTTTCTCATTTGGTGGGCCTAAATCCAAAAGTAAAGTGGCAGCTATCACATGTTGTGGGTGCGCCAACGTGTTGAGGTAAGCTTGCATCAAAATCTTTGAAGTGACAGAAATAACACTCTGATGGAATGCCACCAAATATGCGATTAAAATGACAATTGTTACAATCTAAAAATCGATGTGCGCCTGTTAAATCAAATCCTGTTTGATCATGTCGAAAG
Organism: Bdellovibrionales bacterium; assembly: GCA_020434345.1. Classification (GTDB taxonomy): domain Bacteria; phylum Bdellovibrionota_G; class JALEGL01; order JALEGL01; family JAGRMV01; genus JAGRMV01. The sequence goes on along the minus strand of JAGRAZ010000006.1, from coordinate 12,566 downwards.
GTCGTTGGATTCCAAGAAATTTGTGTGTGACATTCATAACAACTGTTTGAAAGTGAGCCCATGTGTGGATCTTGGTGACAACTTGCGCATGCGGTTGGATTGGGTCGAACAGGTTCTCTTGGACTATGACATACCTTACATTCAAGCTGGTCGTGAACACCCTCTAAGCGATATTCACCAAATTCGTGAAACCCTTCTTTCATGTCAAACCCACTTGTTGTGTGGCAGCGATCGCACTCTTTTCCATGGGCTCCGTTGTGAACATCGATATGACAAGTAGAGCAATTTAGTTTTTCAAACTTATACTTTCCACCCCAATGACATTGGTTGCAATTATTCTCAACGTGTTTTCCGTCAAGACGAAAACGGGCTTCACGATTGTGATCAAATTCAATGTCATTAAATGCAATCGGCGCATGACACCTTTCGCATTCAATACCCAGCTGACCGTCATGATAATCGTTGTGACAGTCCTTACACGCTGTACTTAATCCTTTGTATACGCCTTTGCTATGACAGTCATTGCATGTAACAGCCTTGTGTTTACCTACAAGTGGAAAGCGTGTTTTGTTGTGATCAAAACTTTTTTTGGTAAATCCATCAAAATCATGACAACTTGCACATGCCTGTGGTTCAAATTTACCTTTGTGCGGATCGGCGTGACATTCATCGCAATCGGGGGTGTTTGATAGCCAACGATACTTCCCATTTTTATGACAGCTATTGCATGCGACTTTCGTATGTTTGCCTAAAAGTTCATACCTTGCATCACGATTGTGTTTAAACTTATTAAGATTTTTGTATCCAAGCGTTGTATGACACGAACCGCACGCTTTAGGTTTCCATATTTTTTTAAACTGATCTTTGTGCGGATGCTTATGGCAACCATCACAATCATTAAATTTTACATTTGGCATTTTACCAATTTTGGAACCGTGACATGTTTTACATCCTACGGATTTGTGCTTGCCCTGAAGTGGAAATTTGGTCTTATTATGATCAAATCCTTTTTCAGAAGTGGATTTTTTAGAACTTTTAGGTGTTGAAACCGTTGCGCCACTTGACCAACCTGCTTTGGTGCTGTGACAATCGGAACATTTTGCCCCGAATGAGCCATTGTGCGGGTCAGCATGACAACTCGAACATTCTTGATGTGCAAGAGGTGCCCATTTTTTTGTCTTGTGACAATCAAAACAAGCAACTTCTACGTGTGCACCATCAATAACAAATTTGGTTTCCTTGTTATGATTAAATTGCAAAGCTTCTCTGGGTGACCAATCCTTGGTGCCATGACAGTTTTGACATGCTTTAAATTTTGGTTTTGAACTTCCGTGAATATTTTCGTGGCAGTTTGTACAAGTTGAATCATTGCCTAAGTACGTAGGTCGATTGGTGCCTTTTCTTTTTTGTTTATGGCATTTGGGGCAATCAAGATCTCTATGCGCGCCCGTTAATGGCCAACCTGTATCGGTATGATTAAAATTGATTCGCGTTAATCCAGTAATATCGAATTCTTTGCCTTTGTGTTCTGCGTGGCAACTGTAACAATTTCCTAAATTACGCGCGTGGTATCCTTTTCGCTGATCAATGCGTTCTTTAATCTCTGTATGACAAGCCAAACATTTCTCATTGGGCAGTCCTTGCGATGCGCTGTGGCATTGGGTGCACTTTGTTAATCCCTCAAGTGATTGGTGAGGGTTGGACAAGGGCCCTGGGTTGACAAAATTGCCCAGCTGCGCCATTGCCGAAAAAGGCAATAATATCAATAATATAAATAGTATTCGTCGCAACCCCATGCAATATTCCCAATGGGAATCATTATGCTACGAATTGCTTCATACGTCACGAAACAAATAAGACTCTTTAGGTCCATGGAAAGTACAGCACGTTGTAAAAAATATGAAAAATGGCCAACGTACCCATGACATAGGCAAAGGGTCTATGAATCCATTGCCATTTTTTAAACAAAGATGCGGATACATGTAAGTATGCAACGTTTCGCTTGAGTTTTACCTTTTCATGAAGAACACTTTCAAGTTGATCCAAATCCGAGTCCGGCACTTTTTCTGACTTTTCGATTGCGCGAGTTAATCGCCGAATCATAAATTTAGTCACAATAAAGGAACGAACCATGTTTTTAAAACTTGGTCGTTGAGCATCTCCGATAATTTTTTTAACCGTTTCATCTACTTGCTCACGTAAAGATGTTGAATGAGAAAACAATGCTTCCATACGCATTGTTAGTACAGAGTCTTCATTTTCAATATCACGCATTTGTAGTTCTGTACCAGCAACACCACGTGGAATCATTTGATACAGAAAGCGTCCTAAAAACCCACTCAACATAACGGCGACCAATGCAAAATAGCCAATGGTAGATCCTTGAAGATTAAATTCAAACCCCGTATGAAAAGTAATGAAAACACATCCCATAAAGCCACAAAAATTATGTAAATCTAACCACCGTGGTTTCTTTCCAAGATATTTAAAAAATTGGGGTAGCGCTTTTCGGACAGGATAAAGCATTGCAACCATGATTAGAATAAAACCAATGTTGCCTAGAAAAACACAAAGATCAGAACCCTTTTGAATCGCCAAGCGAAAAACAGGATCAATGAGTCCAAGTTGCTGTAAATTATAAAGAGATGAAAGGGCAGGCGCATACAAAAGTGCAAGCGTTTCCCACAAAAGATAAATGGTAGAAATCAGCGCTGCCATGACATAAAAAGCTTGAAGGGTGGTATCTGTTCCTTCTTCTTTTGTAAGAATTTTTTGTGGATCATGCGCACCGTCACCAAGGCCAAAAATACGAGGGTTTTCCAATAGCTCTTGAGAATTGACCTCTATAATCGCATCTGTCGGACAATTCGAGATACAGGCCATATCCGTGTATCCTTCACAATGGTTGCACTTATCCGCAATGAGTTTAGGTGGTCGTTTTTTGTCGGGAGTAATAAACCTTGCAAAGCGCTGATCATCTTCAACAAGTTTGTGCATGGTAATTGCACCGTACTGACAAGCTTGTGCACAACTTGTACATCCAATGCAACTGTCTAAAATCTCAACCTCATCTTTTACTGGATCATAGACCACACTATCAACGGGGCAAGCTGGAATGCATGTCGGGTAAAAGCACGTCAAACAACTTTTTGCAAAATCAAGAACTCCAAACTTGGCGTATCCACGTGAAAGGCGTTGAAAGCCATGACGTTCTTCGCATGAATCATAACAAGTGTCGCAAGCAATGCATTTATCCAAAAGTGTAATTTTGATACGACTGGCTTGCGTAAGACCCGTATCAATTAAAAACTCAAGCACGGATTGTGCGTGATTATCTTCATTGTAAATTCTGTTTCGATAATCAACGCGCTCTGTAACTTCTTTGATTTTTTGCTGCAAAGTGGGGTTTTTATCAACAATTTCTTTGAGCTTCTCTTTGGGAATTAATAGTAACTCAGCTTCAGTGATGGAGGCAGCCAATGTTGCAACTTGGTTGTTCCACACAAAGGATTTATCGACAAAAAAATCACCTTTTCGTAAAAAATTTAAGGGACGAAGTCTGGCTTGTTCATCAAGGCCTTTGATATACACCTGACCAACTGCAATAAACAAAAAGTAAGAAAATGGATCTTCAGATTGGATAAGCTCAATAATTGTTTCGCCCGGTTGGGCGCTTGCACGTCGAACATGGCCTTCTAACAAAGAAATTTCGACAGATGTCAGTTCTTCAAAAAGCGAAAGTTTTTTAAGTTCTCTTGCGGAAACAATTGGAAACGACGGTGGCTCACCTTTTTTTCGCCGGCGTTTCTTTGTTGCTATGGGTTGCGTTTCCGACATGCAATGATCATAACATGTTGTAACGTCAAAAGTCTTCTTTGATGGCTAAAATAATTGACATTTGAACTTGGAAGATTACATTTTCAAACGATTTCCAAGATTATATGAATAGATAAGTCTACGAGGTATATATGATTCAACTACACAACCTTGTTAAAAATTATGGACACTTTCAGGCTGTTAAAGGGGTTTCACTTGAAGTTCAAAAAGGTGAAATTTTAGGGTTTTTGGGGCCCAATGGTGCTGGAAAAACCACAACCATGCGAATGCTGACAGGTGTCATTCCTCCCACAAGCGGAACTGCAACAATAGATGGCTTTGATATTTTTGATTCCCCCCTTCATGTAAAGCAAAGAATTGGATATTTACCTGAAACACCGCCTCTGTATTTTGATTTTACTGTCAAATCATACCTTGAGTTTGTCATGAAAATTAAACAGGTACCCAATGTTGATCGCAAACAAAATCTTACCTGGGCCATTGAAAAATGCGGTCTTGTGGATGTGCAAAAACGTTTGATCGGTAATTTATCTAAAGGGTATAAACAAAGAGTAGGGTTGGCAGGGGCAATTATTAATAAGCCTAAAGTACTTATTTTAGATGAGCCCACTGTTGGTTTAGATCCAAAACAAATTCGTGAGATCAGGTCCATGATTCAAGAGCTTTCTCAAGAACATACGATCATTTTGTCTACACATATTCTACCTGAAGTTGCCATGATTTGTGACCGCGCAGCGATTATTTATCAAGGGAAAATAGTGATGAATGATGTAATTGCCAACATCACGAAAGAAAAATCGTTGGAGGAAGTATTTATCGAGATTATTTCTAAAGAGGGAGCTGAGTCATGAAAATGGTTTATGTTTTAATGCAGAAAGAGCTCAAGCAGTTTTTTATTTCGCCTATCGCATATGTTGTCATGATGATTTACCTGGCACTTTCAGGTTTTTTCTTTTTTACCAACATGGAAGCATTTAGTCAGCAGTACAAATATCTTAAAAACATGATGCAGTATCTAAATAATCCAGACATTTTGGCACGGTTAAATTTGAACGAAATGGTGATCGCTAGAGCATTGTTTAATATGGTATTTATTTTTTTGTTCCTGTTGCCACTGATTATGATGAAAAGCTTTGCTGAAGAACAAAAGCAAAAAACCGACGAGCTTTTAAAAACTTCACCCATTACACTTAATCAAATCATTGCTGGAAAATATCTTGGGTCTTTACTTTTTGTGACAATATTAATTTTGCCTACCATTGCATATCAGGCGCTTTTATTTTATTACTCTTCCCCAGAATTAGGTCCAGTGATCACAGGATATTTGGGAATCCTACTTTTTGCTTCCATTGGTATTGCGATCGGACTTTTTGCTTCCAGTATTACTGAAAATCAAATCATTGCCGCTGTGATCACCTTCGTAATTTTATTATTTTTATTTATTATCAATCTGATTTCTCATGCACAAGGAAGTATACTGTTAGACATTATAACGTATATTTCGGTAGCAGAGCATTTGTCTAATATGCTACGAGGAGTTATTGATACTAGGGATCTGATATATTTTCTTAGTTTTATCATTTTCTTTCTATTTCTAACCAAAAAAACAATGGAAACTAAAGGTTGGAGGTAAGACATGCTTTATCAATGTTTAGGTATTAGTGGAGCAATACTATTTTTCTACGGCCTACTTACAGCAGCGTTAACAAATATTACAGATGACTGGTTTGTCAGAAGTTTGTGGATTACTGGCCTATTTTGTATGGCTGTATTTGTTGTAAAATCTTTAGACAGGATATGGCAAAAACTTGTTCTAATATTTGTAACAGCAAACGCTATTTGGATTTTGTATGCATTATTTCATGACGTAGATACTATTTATTTGGCTTTGCCATTATGTGCGCTTGGCATTTTTTTTCTATTTTTGAACAAGTTCAAATACAGGAATATATCAGTATATATTATTTTTATTAGCATATTTGGAATTATCTTAGTTTTAGCACTTGGATTGAAGCTTACTACAGACACATCAATAGTGACAAGCACCACAGCCATGGCTGGAGCGATCATACTTAATATCGCAGCTTTTTTAGCATCTAAAAATTTACTGCTTGAAGAAAAACAAGAAGATGAAAAATTCACAAAAAGCATTATAAGTTATGTATACGCGACAATCATTTTTATAGTTTTTGCTATTATCAATGTTTTATCTCAAGATTTTTATCATCAGTGGGATATTACAAAAAATAAACTTAATACACTTACCGTACAATCTTCTGATTTACTTGCCAAACTTGAAGATCCTTTGACCATAAGGTTGTTTTTGAAAGAAGCCAATCAGCTACGTCCACAAGCCAAAATGATTACGAATCTTTATAAAAATGCATCTGATAGTGTTGTGATAGAAATGATTGATCCAGATGTTGAAAAATTTCAAAGTGAAAAATTTCAAGCCAAAGATGGAGATATTGTAGTTAGCTACCATGATCAGAACTACACAACTCAAACACTTACAGAAGAAGGTATTACCCAAGCTATTTTAAAGGTGACTAGCCAAAATTCTTCACACTTATGTTTTATGATGGGCCATGGTGAACTCGATTTAGAAGGTCCAGAAGAAGACATTCGAAGTTTATCTACGCTTAAAAAAGGTCTTGATAATGAGGGTTATACGTATGAAACAATTCAAAACAATCAGATACTTGGTTCTGAACATTGTTCTGTTTTGATTGTTGCAGGTCCTCAACAAACATTGCCCATTCAAGATGCACAGGCAATTGGCAATTTTTTACAAAAGGGGGGAAGGGGTATTTTTCTATTGGATCCAGTATTTACCAATCCTAATTTAGGAGAGAAAAACATTTCTCTTAAATTAACAGGCCTTGAAAAAGTCTTGTTTGATTGGGGTGTGGAGTTAGGTAGAAATCTACTTTTGCAACGTACAATAGAGATGTTCAAGGGAGAGCAAATTGTAAGTCAAATCACAGGCTTTCAATATGGCAACCATCCCATTGTGGATCCTTTGAAAGGAAAACAAACGCTTTTTGATGGCGTGCAATCGATTCATCCAAGAGATGATTTTGAGGGAACAACCTATTCCTTAATCGAAAGTTTCGGTAACGGCGCCACTTGGACCAAAAGCAATATGAAAGAACTATTGGTTGATCAAAATGCAGATCCGTCAGAAGCAGATATATTAGGGCCTGTACCTTTTGCGGTTGCAACAGAAAAAGAGGGTGATGCCAAAACACAAATTGTTGTTATTGGTGATGCAGATTTTATATCAAACGAACTCATATTATCAAACGAGTACAATTATGATTTGTTCTTAAATATTTTGGGATGGCTATCTGGAGAGCAATCAAAAATTACGATTCGACCCAAACTATTTCAAGCATCTGCAATTGAATTAGACGAGCATCAAACAAAAACAATTTTCTATGTCGCGGTAATATTGCTACCAATGATTGTGTTGTTGTTTGGTATTAATCTCTGGTGGATTAGACGAAGAAGAGGGTAAAGTTGTATGGGAAAAGAAGAAAAAAAACTTCTTGTTGCCGTTGTTGTATTAGCCATTGTTTTAATTGTGGGAGGGCTTTTAAAGAAAAACCTTATTTCACAACAAGAGCAAGATGAATTAGCTTTAAAATTATTTACTTTTAGTGATTTTTCAAAAATTGAACTTTCAAATATAAACGGCATACAATCACTTCAAAAAAAGGACGAAAGTGCATCTAATGAAGTAACCTACCGTGATCATGAATTTACAATTGATCACCGTTGGTACATCGATGGTGAGCCCAAATTGTATGTAAAGCCTGCAATGATGGACACGCTTTTTCAAAGCATGGAAGAATTGCAAATTGTCCAAACCATCAAGAATGGTGAAAATCGGGTGGATGAGTACGGACTTCAAAATCCAATTTTTACATTGATGGTTGAAAATCAAAAGGAACATAAATTTTTGGCTTTTGGAGGCCTAACTTCAGATCAAACAGGTCGTTATGTATGGGATCAAGCGTTAAAAAAAGTATATATCGTCAGTCTGAATGTAGATTTTTTAGAAAACAGAACCAGGGACGAGTGGGTAGAAAAATCTATTCTTCGACTTCAACCCAGAACAATTAAAAATATAACCTTTGTAAGTGCTGATACAAACATCGAACTTTCACAAAATGATAATCATTGGTTTGTGCAAAAAAATGGCATTTTATCAGCTGATGACAATAGTGTGCAAAATTGGTTTCGTGATATTAATACCATTGAAGCTCAAAGCGTTTTAATCAACGTAGATATAAAATCCACTCCTTTAAAGAAAATAATTTTCAAAGAATACGCTTTTGATCAAACCGATTTGGTTTTATCACTTTATTTTCAAGATTCAGAATGGATTGTACAAAGATCGGATGATTCTCTTACATATGTTCTTCATGAGAAAGAGAAAGATGATTTTTTTATGATGCCAGATAAACTTGTCCTTCTTCCCAGAATTAACAATGATCAAGATGTTTCTTACGTAAGTATTGAGACGCCCACAATGAATTATGTTTTAGAAAATGGTTTGGAGTGGAGCGCAAAAAAGCCATTTGAAGATGCAGTCTCAACTGAAAGACTACAAAGCATATTTGAACTTGTTGGACAAATCGAACCCGTAGAAATTATTCCTGCCACAAAAAACGCTAAAGGGATAAAATTCGATATTCAAGAAGGTGAAAAAACTATGCAATTTGTACTCGATATAAAAAATCATGTCATGATGGTTCAAGGACAAAATCCATATGCTGTAAGGGTAGAAACTCCCCAGCAGTTTGAAACATTGCTTCTTGAACATCTGCAAAATATACGAAAAAGAGATTTATATCCTTTTACAATTAATGACATAGACATGATCGATATTGTTAAAGAGAAAAAATCGATTCATATGAAAAAAAACGAAAACGGTGATTGGAATGCAACCGGCCTTGATGATTCTTCATTGCAATATGAGATTGTATCAACCTTAGAAGAGCTCAAAATCGATGCATGGACGGATCGGAAAAATTTTGAAAGAGTAGGCGATATTGAGATTGTGCTGGGTTCTAAAAAGGGCATGGCCTACACATGGCACCTTGGGAAAAGCAAAGACGGAAAGCAAATGCTTTTAAATATACCCAAATTTACTGTTGGTTTGGTTGATCAAGCAAAACTTGAGGAACTGATCAATAAGTTATAAAGGAAATTTATGAGCGAAGATAATGAAATAAAAGTAAATGATAAGCGTGGTCAGACCAAGGAAGTAAAAAATGAAACGGCAGATCAAAAGTCGAATCAAGATCAATCGTCACATTTTCCTGAAGCAAATTTTATTCATTTTGTAGCATCATTGGGGACGTCATGCATGATGCATCTTGGGTTGTTAGAAAATCCAAATACGAAAGAAAAAGAAATTAATCTTGAAATGGCTCAACATGAAATAGATTTGCTTGCGATGTTAGAAGAAAAGACCAAAGGCAATCTAGATGCGCAAGAGAGTAATTTTTTGTCTCAGCTTCTTTTTGAACTTCGTATGCATTTTGTTAAGGTAAAGAAATAATTCTTATTCAGACATTTTCTTAATTGTAATACGTGGCGGGAATTTGTAAGCAGTACCCGTTACGGTATCACGTTGGTATGTAATTGTAATATCGTCGCCTGCATTGAGGTTTTCAAGCAGTGTCGTCACGTCACAGTTTGGATATCTGAGTGTATTACTTGTTCTTGATGTATGCGCATAGCAACTGCCACCTGGGTATGGTGTGCCATTGACATTGATTTCAACAACTGGTCCCATCCAGTCTGCTGTCCATGCATAGATAAGATCACTGAAATGTACAAGGTAATCACCATCTTCATCCACTTCGATAACAGAGCTATTGGTAGAGTGTGTAAATACATTTGTATCGATAACATGATCAGTGTTCCAAGCAGAAGCTGTGGCTGAAGCAGGGTTTGCATCTGCAGAGAGAGCATCTTTAGAAGCAATGTAGTAATTGCTTGAAGTATCCAGGCGCTTAATAAAGATAGAGCCTACAAAGCCAGGTGTAACGTTGATGGTACCAGCTGCGCCGTAGCGGTAGGTTTGTACATAAATAGTAGCACCCGCAGGTACGTTGTAAAGAACGTTTGCATAATTGGTCGATGATTGCGTATGACCGTTCACATTCGAAATAAAGCCATTTTGTGAATACGTATAGTGGTTGTTATTGATGACTGAACCGTTGACATTGATCAGTGCACCTACTTTACCATCTGTTACACTACCTGAAGTTGGGATGTTGACAGAGATGAAGTAGTTACCTCCTGTTGTGACCACGATATCCGAAGAGTTAGTAGCATGTGTATACTCAGCAGCATCTTCAATGGTTTCAGACCATAAGTATTCTGGGAATGAGGTGTTGTTAAGATTGGTTCCCGCACTTGTTGTTGTCGTTGTAGCAGCAAAAATATCATCATCAGGTTTCACCATTTCAATGTAGGTTTGGAAGGAATTTCCAGCAGGAACAGACATTGGTTCAGAGCTAGAAGCATTGTTCTGCGTTTCAATTGTAACAACATCACCAGAAGACAAGCCTTCTAAAAGCGTACCAATGTGGTTTGATCCGTAAATTGGGGTATTGGTGAGTACTCCTACGCGACCACGTGAGAAGCCATTGGCAGCACGGCCCCTGTTTATGTTGACACCATTGACTTTGATTGTACTTCTGATGGCTGCAGCGTTTGTTGTTGTGTTTCCATTGTTTTTCGTCAAAGGAATATTGTTAGAGATATAGTAGTCACCATCGTATTGAATGGTAATGTTTTGTGAGTTTGTGCTTGTGCTGTGATTGAAGTACGAGCTGTGGAACTTGCTTGATGAATATCGAAGTGCATATGCTGTTGCTTGATTCAAGTTGCCTGGATTGGTTCCAGCTGTACTTTGTGTGCCGTTAAAGACACCATAAGGTTCAAGAAGCTGCCATGTATTACATGTAACGATGCTACTTACGTTACCAGCAACGTCATACACACGGAAGCTGAAGGCATAGTTTGTATTCCATTCAAGTGTATCTGAACCGTAGGTATATTGGTAAGGCGATACAACAACAGCTCCAATGCTTGCCCAAGATTCAATATCGTCTATACCAGCAGAGCCAAGCGCAACTTCATAATGATCGATACCACTTAATGCATCTGTTGATCCAGTCCAAGCTTGTTCATCAGACTGTTGAGGTGTAGCTACACGAGTAATTGTAGAGCAAGTTGGATTTGTTGGGGCAACCGTGTCTTTATCAACTTGGCTAGAGGCTGAATCATTGTTGCCAAATGTATCTGCAATACTTACAGAGAAGGTTACACCACTTCCACCTAATCCATCGCTTTCAGCAGAGACGTTTTGACTTGAGAAGTTCCATAGACCACCAGCACATGAAGTTGTTCCACCTGCAATAGAAGCTGGTGCTGTGATGGTAATTGTATCGCCATTGTCTGTACAAGATCCACCAAAACTATAGTTACTTGCATTGGTGTTGTTGATAATGGTTAGTGGTGCAATGGTGATGGTTGGATCCGTGGCATCTTTGTTTGCACTTTCTGTATCAGAACCAACGTTTGTTGCAGCATCTTCAATTTCAACGGTAAAGTTTACGACGCCATCGCTTTCAGCAGAGACGTTTTGTGCAGTGAAGCTCCAAGTTCCACCAGAACATGTTGTTGTGGCGCCTGCAATGGAAGCTGGTGCTGTCACTGTTATTGTAGCACCGTCCTCAGAGCAAGTACCGTTAAAGCTATAGTTGCCTTCATTGCTTGAAGATATATCTGTCATTGGTGTGTTGATAGAGATTGTTGGCGCTACGTTGTCAACAGTTACAACTGTGGTTTCTGTATCACCCGCATCAGAATTGACACCACCGTTGTTTGTAGATGTTCCTGCATCGATGCTAATTTGTGTAATGGTTCCATTGCCACCTGTAACATTAATCGTAATGGTTGGCGTTGTGGTTGTTCCATCGGTAACACTGACGGTATATGTTACTGTACCTGTGGTCGTAACATTTATATCGCCAGTTGTAAGGTTTATGGTATCTGCGTTGGTGTAGGTTACAGGATAATCAACATCACCTGTATTGATTAGTGTTGGAGTAGGTGCGCCAATGACAACAGTTGGGCTTACGTCGTCATCATTGATGGTGAGGGTATGAGATGTAACAATACCTGCAGTTGCATTGGTTGGAACACCCATATCTACAATTACGGTTTCATCCGATTCATCCAATCCATCTGCGGTAATCGTGATTGTAATGTCAACTGTCAAGTTACCTGCAGTGATGACAACTGGACTTGCTGTGATTGTATAGTCACTTGGATCTACAGCAGTTGAGAAACCATTGATGGTATAAGGTACGGTTACATCTAGACCACTTACTGTATCTAGTTGGGCTGTGATCGTAAAGGCACCTGACTCTACTCCTGTAGACTGTGATGCACTTGTAAATTCAACAATTGGAGCAGTATCATCATCGGTGATGGTTGTAGTTTGTTGTTGTACGCCGGATTCAGTTGCGTTTGTGACTGAATCGATATCTACAATCACAGTTTCATCATTTTCATCGAGCAAGTCTTGATCGGCTGTAACAGTGATGGTTCCAGTTGTGTTACCAGCAGTAATCAAAATGCTAGAACTTGATGCTGTATAGTCTGTACCCGAACCAGTGGCGGTACCAGATAGCGCCAAG
>JAGRAZ010000069.1 GCA_020434345.1 Bdellovibrionales bacterium | reverse complement strand
CCCCCGTTGTTACATTTCCTAACAAGAGGGTTTGAGATGATCGACGTTTGTAAGTATAGGGATCCCATCCAATGGTTGGGCCCACCAGATCTTGTACAATATCTTTTTTAAGCTCATCTAAAGGTGCTTTGGAAAAAAGAGAAACGATCGAATGCGCCACCGGAATTTCTTTTTCAGGGTCTTCTGTCAAAGAAACGCGTACTGTATCTCCGAGACCATCAAAAAGGAGTGTCGAGATACCAATCGAAGACTTGATGCGACCATCTTGACCATCGCCTGCTTCTGTAACACCCAAATGAAGGGGATAATCCCAAGACAACTCGCCAAGCTCCTGCGCTAGTAAACGATATGCTGTGATCATCACAAAAGGGTTGGATGCTTTCATAGAAAGCACAAGATCATGAAAGTTTTCTTCACGCGCAATACGAATAAATTCCAACGCAGATTCCACCATGCCTTTGGGCGTATCCCCAAACCGATTCATGATTCGATCAGAGAGCGACCCGTGATTTGTACCAATGCGCATGGCTATGCCATTTTCTTTGGCTCGTCTCACAATCGGTAAAAATTCGTCGGCTACGCGAGATAATTCAGTTTGATATTCTTTGTCTGAATATTCTTTGATCTCAAATTTTTTCCGATCCGCAAAATTTCCGGGATTGATTCGAACTTTATCAACGTAATCACATGCTTGAAGTGCAAGCTTGGGCAAAAAATGGATGTCGGCCACAAGAGGAACTGAGATGTTTTTTTGCAAAAGTGCTTTTTTGATGTTTTTAAGGTTATCCGCATCAGCTTGTCTGGGAACCGTAATTCGAACCAAAGGACACCCTACTTTGACCAAAGATAGAATTTGCGCAACTGTTGCATCTGTATCCGTAGTGGGTGTTGTTGTCATCGATTGCACCAAAATGGGGTGCGTGCTTCCAATGGCCAAATCCCCAATTTTCACAGTGCGAGTTTTGCGACGATGTGGGCTATAAATAGAGTCCGTATACATGGCTTGATCTTGTATCAGACCCTAGCATCTGCTACAAGATGATCTCATGATCAAAGAAGACAACTCCAAAGAGTTTTGGGAAACCGTCTATAGCGCGCAAGACCACTACGTATATGGGAAAGAGCCGTCTAAATTTTTAACCGAATATGTCGATCTTCTAAAAAAAGGGACTGCGCTTGATCTTGGTATGGGAGAAGGCAGGAATGCTGTATATCTAGCATCCAAGGGCTTCACTGTAACAGGCATCGATCACTCTCCTACAGCGGTTTTGCGTGCTCAAAAGCTTGCAAAGGACAGTGGTGTTACACTTGAGTGCAAAGAGTCTAGTCTTGATTTCTTTCTTATTCCACTCATGAAATATGACACTATTTTGGTCACCGACTTTCACCCCAGCCTAACCATCATGAACAACCTTGTTCGCGGATTGACCGTTGGGGGAACGCTGATGATTGAAGCCTACACCAAAGATCAACTCAAAGTTCGAAGAGACCCACCGTATGTATTTGAATGCTTTGAAGCCAATGAAGCGTTAAGAATGGCCAAGGGATTAAAAATCATTCAATACACTGAACGCGAAATTTATGGTGAGCATCGCGTGCAGCTTCTAGGCGTCAAAACTTCGATGGCTTGATATGAAGTACAAAAATATCTTTGCAGATGTATCTATTCTCATCGCTGCTTTGTTATGGGGAAGTTCATACTTTTTTTTCAAAAACATTCTGAACTCAATGAATTCATACTCTTTTCTTTTACTTCGATTTTCGCTTACGTTTTTACTAATGACAGTCATTTTATTAATTTTGAAAAAAAATATGTTTCAACATTTTGCTTCTGGCGCATTATTAGGGTGCATTTTTGCTTTCACAAACCTCATTCAAATAATTGGACTATCACTGACAGATGCATCAAACAGTGGATTTTTTACAGGCCTATTTGTTGTTTTCACACCAATTATTGCATTTATTATCAATAAAAAATCAATTCAAAGAAATGAAATACTAGCAACGATTATTTCTATAATCGGTCTTTGGATATTTACAGGAGGATTTATTACATTCAACATGGGAGATTTATTATCACTCATTTCTGGTGCAATGTATGCTTCATACTTTTTTGTTGCAAGCCATGCTATTAAGAAAAAAGCCAACCCCTTAGTACTCAATCAGCAAGTATTTTTAACTTCAACAATTATTATTGCAATTGCATCACTCATGACTGGTTCAAGTTTTCAAATTGAAAAGGTCTATAATTTTTGGTTTCAATGGTTATACATTGTAGTTTTTGTAACAATTCTTCCTTTTTTCTTTATTATTTGGGCTCAAGAACACACGACACCCGTAAAAACATCTTTTATTCTAAGTCTTGAGATGATTTTTGCTGCACTTTTTGCTTGGACAATTGGAAATGAAGCAATAACAAATTCAAAAATCATAGGAGGTTCCTTTTTCTTCCTAAGCGTGCTTTTATCTCAAAATATTTCGTTTCGTTCGCACAGAAAATCTAATGCTTTATGAGCCTTAGAATTCTATCATTACATTCGATACTGAAACGCTTCTAGAACCGAAGAGGTTTCAACATCATTTTGACCATCAACATCAGCAATGGAGCGTGCGACACGTAAGGTTTTAACTACTGATCGTACAGACATATTTTTTTGCTTCACTATTTTTTCAACCAGTATCAATGCATCTTGGGAAATGCATCCGTTTTTTTTAAGTTCATCGAGCGTGGCGTCTGCATTTGTTTTTCCCATTCCCCATCGTTCATACTGCGCTATTCTTGCTTTTGTGACTTCTTTTTGAATATCTTTAGAGCTAACTTCGTTTGTACCTTCCCAAACTTCTTGCCACGATATCTTGGGTAAAATCATACAAAGATCCAATCGATCTGTGATGGGCTTTGAAAGCTTTCGTTTATACTTTTGTACTTGCGCTTCCGTACATTCACATTCTTTATTTTGATCGCCCATGTTACCGCATGGACATAAATTCATTGCAGCTATCAGTTGAAATTTTGCTGGGTATTCAAATAATCCCTGTGCACGTCGAACCCTTACCATTCCCTCTTCCAGCGGTTCTCGCAGAGCTTCAATGACGTCTCTTCTAAATTCAGGAAACTCATCCATAAATAAAACACCGCGATGAGAAAGCATAAAATCTCCTGCCTGAAACTTCACCCCACCTCCAATCATACCCGGAAGCGATGCATGATGATGTGGCAATCGTATCGGTGGCTCGCAAGACACATTGTTGATTTCCAACCCTGAAGCACTATAAATCTTTAGAACATCACGCCGTTCCTCTGATGTAAGCTGAGGCAAAATACTTGGGAATGCTTTTGCCAGTAGTGTTTTTCCAATACCGGGTGGTCCTGCAAGCATAACATGGTGGCGACCTGTAGCTGCGATGGTTAACATTCTCTTGGCTGCATGTTGTCCTCTAATTCTTGCAAAATCAATATGGCTAACTACAGATTCAAAGCTTGATGGATGCTTTATATCGACAGGTGCCGTTTGAGGATTTTCGAAATACTTTATTACATCCTGAATATGCGTGATCGGTATAAATTTATGATTTGATCCACAATGATACACATCAACATTTTCACCCGGAAAAATAACTGTAGTTTGGTCTTTTCTTAATGACTCAACAAGCGCAAAACCACCTTTAACTGGCCGAACACCTCCATCTAGTGAAAGTTCACCAAAACAAAGAAAATCAGACATACGTTGGAAGTCGAGCAATCCCACCAATTGCATAACCGCTACTGCAATAGGAAGATCAAGATAAGCGCCTGATTTTCGTACACTTGCTGGTGCTAAATTTACTGTAATTTTCTTATTCTTCAACGCAATACCAGCCTGAAGAAGTGCAGTTGTTATTCTTTGCTTACCTTCCTTAACCTCTGTCTGCCCCATGCCAACGATATCAAATCCCGGTAAGCCTTTCCGTGCCGAAACTTCTACTGTTACTTCGATGGGCATAAGTCCATCAAAACTAGCCCCTTGTACTTTTGCAATCACCCAAGCCTCATTTCTATTTTGATTTGTTGCGTGGATAGATTGCACATTTGATGCCAAATGAAGTAAAGGTTAAAAAAATTGAGCTTTGGAGGGATTTACAAACGCCTTTGATCGGTATACAAACATGCTATGAAATCAATGAAAAATATCATTCTAGGCGTAACCCTTGTCATTGTTACAGCCGTCTGTATTGTGTTTTTGCTTCAAAATGGGGATCATGTACGCGTCAACCTCTTTCACCTCTCCACCCCTGAAAAACCACTTTGGATGTTTGTTCTGGGTGCCTTTTTTGCTGGTATCACCTTAACCGTGTTTTTCACATTCGTTATGTACCTGTCTCTTAAGTCTCAAATTCGTAAAGAACGCAAAGAGTCACAAAATTTACACAAAGAACTTCATCAATTAAGAAACCAACCGATTGATGAACTTCCTCAAGACCAAAATGTTGAGGTTGCAACACTCGTTCCAGAAGAGGAATAGATACAATGACCGTGCATCTGCCCGCACATTTTCAACCTTTCAGTCCTGTTGTTGCAAATCAACAGATCCATCCTACTTTGCATTTACTTGATCAATACATTGAGCTCTTTTCAGCACGGCTTAAACAAAACTCTGAGTCTGTAGAAGACTACATTGAACTTGGAAACTTATTCAGACAAAAGGGTAAATACAGAAAAGCATTTCAGCTACACCGGAATTTATTGGCGCGAGAAAAACTTACCAAAGAGCAAAAATGTAAAATATTTTCTGAATTAGGATATGACTATCTTTATTCTAAAACCAAAGATTGCGGGCAAACATACTTTGAGAACGCCTTAGATCTAGATAAGAAAAACACCTACGCACTTGAAGGGCTGTATCAATCGCTTCGCCTGCAAGGCAAACATGAAAAAGCCATCGATGCGCTTACAAAATTAATCAAACTTGAACCCCATAAAAAAAGAGAGCTTGGCATTATTTACAATGAGCTTGCTTTGATCGCCGCCCACGACAGAGACTTATCCCTTGCAAAAAAGTGGCATAAAAAGGCCGCTGAATACGGAGAAAATCCCTTTTATCATCTTACCAAAATCCAAATTTATATGATGGAAAAAGAGCATGAACAGGCGATTCAAGCACTTTCAAATATGATTGTGAAGTATCCAAAATACGCGCATTTTCCCATTCAAAAACTGCAAGATCTACTTTTTGAAATTGGACAATACTCAAGATACTTTCAAATTCTTCACTCCTGCGAACAACGATCTTCAAATAATCCATTTGTGATGCACGCGCTTGCAAAATATTATGAGAAAACACATCAAAACGACAAAGCAAAAATTTATTACCACAAAGCAATGGATTTATATCCTGAACATATTCAAATTTTTAAAGATGGCTGTACTTTTTTAGAAAAACAAAAAGATGCGACCACACTAGCTTCAATACAGCAGTTTCTACAATCACTTACTCAAAATAGGAAATTAATTTGCCATTCATGTGAAAACGAATTCGATTATGTTCCATCGGATTGCACTATCTGCCATGGATGGAATTTATTTGATATTGAGTATACGTTACGATCTTAATTTTTCGTTTTCGAAATTTTTCTTTGCAATAAATATACATTAAAAAAATTCACGATAAAATGTGTCCATATAGGCGTTAGAATATTTTTTCTCCACATATACTCAAGCCCCATGACAAAACCCATAATCAGCGCAAATACACTCCAAGCAACTCCCTTTTTTCCGGGTGCAGTATGTAGGATACCAAATACGACTGAAGCAATGATGAGCCCGCCATACCCTTGAATAATTCCTCTAAACAAAAATTCTTCGCCAACGGATGAAAAGAAAGCCAAGAAAAAGATTTCTTGCAAGCGCATCTTACCAATGAGCATACCAAGTTCATGACCTAAATCTTGTAGCGCTTTAGATTTTTTTGTAACAATTTGAGAAATCAAAACAACCACGATTCCTACAGCGACGCCAATCAAACTATCTAACAATATATCTTTAAGAAAATTAGGGCCTATTTTAGGATACAATATGATTCTATTTTCGTGATCTATGACATAAGAGATGAAGAACATAACAAAATACACAATTCCAAATGATAAGGAATTGACTTCATTTCTTTCTTTCAACTTTTTTCCTTTATGATTTGCATCGCTTGATCAAATGCATGTTGTGCTTTTTCTTCAGAATCTGCATCCCACAAAAACATATCCTGAACATAGTGCTTTGTTTTTGGATCGGTCCACAACGCAAAGATTTTTTCACCTAAACGGTATCCAGCATCATGAACAAGCTCCCAATTTGTGCTTGCTTTCTCAACATCAAGCTTATGATGAGCATCAACCCACAGTCGTGCCCAAAAGCCCCATGCTTCTTCCCAAACTGTTTGCCAAGGTCCAAAATCCTTTTTCGATGATTGATGTAAGCGTAAAAAATGCATCGCCTCTTCAGCAATAGACACTTGGTCTAGACGACAAATCATAGCGAGTTGATATTTTGGAATAACCGCACTTTCCATATTTTCCAATCTCTCTTGAAGAAATTTTCTAGTTTTTCCGTCTAGTTGCTGCACTTTTTCATCAAAATCTGATTGATAAGGATGAATCACAACTCCATCATTACTTTCATTTTGCTGATAAAATATATTTTGTATTTTTTGTACAATTTGAAAAAAAACCTTTGAAATTTTATCAGGTGACACAAATTGATTTACATGTTCATTCCATAACCTGGTGAGTTCGATATTTAAGAGCACATCATTTTGATTGTTCATCCAACATCGATCCGCGCGCAACCAGTCAGCATGAATTGAACTTTCACTTTTACATTCCATTTGAAGCAACAGTTGCTTTTTTTTGATTGGTCCGTATTTTTCGTTCCATATAGGTGCAACCTTAAGACTTCCCGTCCAAAGTAGCGTTTTTTTGATTTGCGATTTTGCACATTCATATAAAACTTCAGTCTGTTTTTTAAAATCTCCTTCTGGATTTTTATATATGACGGAAATATTTTTATTCCGAATCCATTCCAAAACAATTCCCATGCCACCTTCAGGACATTGTGTAAGTGGCTCTCTCCAACCAAATTTCTGAAAAAGTTCACTCTGAGACATACGTCTCATCAAATAAGCTTGCACCCAACCCTGTTGCTTGACATCAAACCGATCTGTCACCAAGACCCATGTAGAATCAACGCAGCGATTAAGAAGGTCTGTCCATTTTTGCATATGCGCTGGGTTGATACGATGATCACCAACAACTATTGCATCACAGTCTGCCAGTTCATCGTGTAACTCTTTTTCGGAAGCTGGATGAAATTTGAGATGCCATGATTTTTTGGCCTTCTTTTCAAAACCTTCATCCTTTTGAAAATGAAGTTGTTTCTTCCATTGTTTTTCGAATTTATTGACTGAAAACATACTTTTGCGGTGTAGGCCTACACCATACATGAAGTTGAGCAAACTTGCATATGCAAACAGGAGTTGATACTTTCAGAAACATACCCATGAGCAAACCACCCAACGATATCAACCCTATCTTAAGTCAGGCAGAACGAGACCTATATTTTACCGATCCCGGCTATGAGCTTTTTGGTTCCTCACTCACCAACGTTAAGCGCATTTTTCGAAAAAAGCCTTGGTTTTCTCAAAAAATGAACCTACAGGGACGCATACTTCAAGCGACTATCACACTATGCATTTCTATGATTGGTATGGGGCTAGGGTTTACATTTTTAAAAATTCCACCACGCATGGAAGCTGTTCGGCTTTTGCTTACTCACGGGTACCGTGGTCCCTATTACGGA
>JAGRAZ010000068.1 GCA_020434345.1 Bdellovibrionales bacterium | reverse complement strand
AAGCGATTGTAACAGATCGAAAAGTTGAACAGTATTATTTAACATACAAAGATCAAAAATTTCTGAATCGATCATTATCTGAAGTCCGCGACCTTGTTGTAGAGGATTATAAAAAAATGGTGCTACAAGTTGAGTTTAAAAAATGGTTAGACCAAGAGAAGCGAAGACAAAAATGGGATATCAATGAGTAGTATTTCTAGCGCACAAGCCAAGTCGCTACAAATAAAAGTACTTGATAAAAGTCATCTACTTTTAATTATGGATATTGAAAAAAAATCTTTCAAAAAACCTTGGACGCATGATGGTTATGCTCAACTCTTTGAGCAAAAAAACTATATGGGGTTTGGGGTTTTTTATGGAAACAAAATGGCAGGTTTTTGTTTTTTTTATTTTGTTTTGGATGAGTTACATATTGTAAACATCGCGATTGATCCGGCTTTACGAAGACAGAAATTGGCTACAACGCTTCTTTTGTATATTGAGGCCTGGGCTGTAAAAAAGGGGCTTAAAAAAATCTTTTTAGAGGTAAGTGTAGAAAACCTTGCCGGTGTGGCCTTATACGAAAATATCGGTTTTATGCGCCAGTCTCGCCGTATGAAGTATTATCCAGATGGAAAAGACGCCATTTTGATGGTCAAAGAATTATAAAAACTACCTATTTTTGTAAGAATATCTTCGCTGATTTTGTCATTGATAGTATATTTAGTACAGCCGTGGCTTGTTATTTTTGAACACAACGCTACGCGACAATACGATGCCTAAAGGAACTGTTAAATGGTTTAATGATACCAAGGGGTTTGGTTTCATCCTCAATGATGAAGGACAGGATGTGTTTGTTCATTTTTCTTCCATTGAAGGGGATGGCTACCGAACGCTTCGTGAGGGCCAAAATGTAGAATTTGAATACATTGAGGGTCCCAAAGGTCTTCATGCCAAAAAAGTTACAAAGCTTATCGAAAACTAGGATGTTTGAATATGCATCCATCTCTAGTGCTTGTTACACATAACAATCTAGATCAAGCAAAAACTCTCTCTCAACAATTGGTACAAGAAAAGCTTTGCGCGTGTGTAAATCTTATTCCTAACATACAGAGTATTTTTAATTGGGAAAACCGCATTTGTGAAGAACATGAAATTTTAATGTTGATCAAAACTACCAACGAAAAATATAAAGCGCTCAAACAATGGATTGTGGAACATCATCCATATGATACGCCAGAGATTATACAAATCGATATAACAGAAGTAGAAGAAAAATATTTAGCTTGGTTTATATCTAGTTTGTCAACGACAAGTCCAAAGGTGTAAGCTCTCGGTTTTCGTTCATAAGATAAGCTTCAATTGGATTTGTCGTAAGATCAATAACCAAGTGCCCGCTGTTTTTGGATTGACTGATGGTCTCAATGACTTTTTGACTTATATCAGAAGGGTATTGAATCAAGATAAAAGACAGCGCAAAAGGTATACGAAGTTGATCTTTGTCGATTTGGTATTGTTCAATCACTTCAGATTTATACATAGTGCCGCAGTCTTCAAACTGAGTGATTAGAATAATATGGCCTTTTGGACATGATTGTTTGTAAAGAGACGCTAGAATTTCATCTTTAAACACAATCCGATCCATGGCGCATGAAGAAAGTAAATCGCTTGAGCTGGTTTTGGTGGATGAGGTATGCGTCGATGAGGCATAAGGTTGATTCTGTGATACTTCCTTTCCCACATCGCATTGAGCAAATACAGAGTTGTACACAAAAATCGAAGCTAAAAATATTGGAATGTTCTTCATATGGTGGCCACTGTTATCAAAAAATGATGAAAAGGAAAAGGGTGTAAATAACGCTTTATGTTAAATTTGGATTAGGATTTTGCCTTGTCCCTTTATGGCCTTCCATGTAGAACACCAAGAACAAGGAGTGTTCCATGAAGAAAAAAGTCGGTATTTTAACTGGTGGGGGCGATTGTCCCGGTTTAAACCCTGCGATACGTGCAGTAATTCGTGTGCTAACCAAGCATGACTATGACGTGATTGGTTTTAAAGGGGGTTGGAAGGGCCCGATTGAGAATCAAACTATCTCAATTGACTTTGCTAATATCGACAAGCTTTTGATTGAAGGGGGTACTTGCCTTCGTTCTTCACGAACCAATCCTTACAAAACAGATGGGGGTGTAGAAGCCATCAAAAAAACTTTTCTAGACCAGAACTTGCACGCCCTTGTAGCTATTGGCGGTGAGGATACGATGGGTGTTGCGCATAGATTGTTTACGGAAGAAAATCTTCCCATTGTTGGCATTCCCAAAACCATCGACAATGATTTAGATGCAACAGATATGACACTTGGTTTTCAAACAGCGGTTCAAATTGCAACCGAGGCAATGGATCGCTTAAAAACAACAGCAGAAAGTCATGATCGTGTCATGGTAGTTGAAATTATGGGACGCCATGCCGGGTGGCTTACAGCATATAGTGGTCTTGCTGGCGGAGCTGATGTTGTGATTACACCAGAGTTTCCCATGGATCTGGATGAGATTTGTAAATATATTCAATCTACACAGAGTCGCGGTAAAAATTATGCTCTTATTGCAATTGCAGAGGGAGCAACAATATTACACAACGGAAAAGAAGTAACTTCACAAAGTGAAAAACCAGTTGATTCATTTGGACATGTTCAATTGGGTGGCATTGGGGACGTGTTGAAATCCCTTTTAAAAGAGAAAACTGGTCGTGATGTTCGCGCAACGAACCTTGGGCATATTCAGCGAGGTGGAACACCCACAGCAATGGATCGTGTGTTGTCTACAAGCTTGGGCCTTGAGTGTGCAAAAAACATTATGAATAAAAACTGGGGATCCATGAGTGCATTTAAAGATGGAAAAATTCAAACCGTAACACTTGCCGATGGCGTTGGCCGACTTAAAATCCTCACAGAAGAGTTTTATGATCGATGCAAAGCCTTCTTTGGATAAAGATTATCTGTATTGACTCATCATGAGTTGGGGGTATCCATCGGGATTTTCCATAGACCATAGAATGCTTGTTGCACCACATTGATTTTGAGTTACTCCATGCAGGCTAGAGTCTTCACCTGTAGGGAGTGTCATATCGTAAGCTGCAGACCAACTTTCATCTTCTTGTTTGGTACTACGATAAATACGTCGAACACCATCTATGTCTTCCCATACAATAATTGGCATTTTCTGATTTTCAACAAATATATTTGCATTCGCTATACTGTTGGGATCCTCTGGAAAAGAAAAAATGGTTGCCAAGTTGTAATAAACTCTCGTACATAGGCAATTGTTCTTGATGGCGAGTTATCATTTGTAAGGATGCCCACAAGTATTTCACCTGCTTCGTTAATTGATATGTCATAGTTTACTATTTCATCACCATCTTGGTTACTTCCTTCAAATATAAGGTTGTTGGCATTACCAGATGTCCAGCCCCCAGGAATTCTCCGAGAAACAAAAAGATCATTTTCAGCAAGATCATGTTTCATCCAGGATATAAATGCATCACCTGCTTCATTGATACCACTTTTTATTATGCCAAAGTTATACGATGTTTGAGAAATATAATCTGTATTTGTTTGTGGAATGATCCAAGATCCACCTCTTTTTTCAGCACGATAAATATAATGTTTTTCTTCTACAGAGTCATACTCTTCCCACCCAACTACAATCTCACCTGCTTCATTTGCACTATAAGCAATACTAGAAATATACCCAGGATAGCTACTAGGTACGTGTTTAAAAGAAATTTTTCTTCGTAAATCGTCTTCAGTGATTTGGGCATTGGTAATCGTATACAGATAAACATCTGCAATACCATCTACAGGTACAGCTCTCCATACAATCGCACCATTTCCATTTTGATCAAGGTGAGCTTGAAAATAAGAAATATTAACCGTTTCTCCAACATCTGAAATAATTTCTGATGGATTGGCCCATAATCCATTAGTCGTATGAGTTGTTTTTATTACATCCGATACTCCGTCGTTGATAATCCAGAATGCTATCTTTTCATCTTTAAAATTGTAAACTTGAGAATATAACACATTTTGACCTTCTAAAAATATGTCAAGGTGATCAGCAGGAGACATCCATTCCTGATTCAATCGAAACATATAGTAATGATCTTTTGTCATATCCAATGCAGTAGCAAAATTGTCCCAGGTGATATTGATGTTTTTATAGTTATCAATTGTGATGCCTTCGAGCTGGATATCCTGATCGAACAATCCTGTATCTCTTATAAGAAGGTTAAATAAATCTGTCGTTTCATTGGTTTGGGGGTATGTCCATTGATTTGTATTGGAATCATAAGTTGATATGAAAGGTGTCCTGTATTCATAGTCTAAAGGTTCGTGATACCAGCTCACAACAAGATCTGCATATTTATTAAAATGTAATGATTGATCCAGGTCTTCTGCTACAATTGATGAATTTGCACCCAATGCAGGACCAGCAAATGTTTCTGTAATGAGCATAGTAGAATCAGCCTCATGCCAAGAAGGATTTGAACATGTTAAAAGCAAGTTTGATATATTTGAAGAAACTTCTCCTTCTGCAACATCAAAGTAACAACATTGAGCTTGACCATGTTGCTCAATTTGTACAAGGTAATGATCACCCTCTTCAAATTTTTTTTCAAACTCAAAAGTGTTGTTGTTAATAGTAATAATGTCACCAGTGATCATTTCTCTTAGGCGTATAGGTCCATTTGCATTTGCAATTGTACCTCCAACTGTGAATCCTTCACCAAACTGTAGGCCAAGACTATACCTTGTTTGCTCTTGATATAGAGCTTTTTCTGATTGACCTAAGAACACATTGTTAAGTAAAGAAAAGGGAATCCCACGAATACTATCATTGACATGATGTTCAATTGCATTTCCAGTAAATCGAATTTCCGCAGTTCTGTTGCCGGTAATGGTAACTTCAATAGATAAGCCTTCAGGAATAAGATCAGTGGATACGCTGTAGTGTTTTCCCACTTCTAGTAAAGTTCCAGTTGATAAATCTAAATTCCATGACCATTTATCTAGTGAGATTTCTAGTGGTTTTATGCGGCCTTCATTCTCAGGATGAATTTCTTGGAAAATGAGTTCAACTGCAGAAAGAGAATTTTCATTTTGGCTTTTCTTTGAGCACCCTATGATAAAAATTATCAAAAGACATAATATAATATATGAAAGTGTAACTTTTTTCATTGAATTGCCTCTATTGATTCTGCCACTTTATTTCAACACGACGGTTGATATCCCTTCCGTGCTTATCGGTATTTGGAGCGACTGGGTATTGTTGACCATACCCAATAGGTGAAATATTTTCTTTCTGAACACCATACTGCACCAACGCATTCACAACTGTCTGTGCACGCGCTTGAGAAAGTATAAGATTTTCTTGTGGATCACCTGTGTTGTCAGTGTGACCTTCGATGAGAAAATGAACTTCTGGAAATCTTTTTAATGACGATGCGATCTTTTGTAGATGTTTGTATGATTGATTTGTTAAACGTGCGCTTCCAGCTTCAAATGATATTTCACGAATAATTCCTCTTGCAAAGTGTTCAAGCGGACATCCCATCGAATCTACATTTTTCGATTGTGTTCCAGGACAATGATCTAGATGATCTGGTATTTGGTCTTGGTCAAAGTCAAGCGGACATCCATGCTTATCAACGGGTAGACCCTTTGGAACATCGGTGCAGATCTGTGGCTCTATTAGTCCAGTTTTTTTTGCGGCTTTTTGCTTTTCTGCATAATGTGTATTTTTTGTACCACCAAAGTGTAGCGACGCACCAATATACATATTCCAATTGATTAATGTATCATCAACAAGGCCATTCATTTGAACAATGTTCATATCCAATCCAATGCTTGAAGAAATAATTTCATTCCATCGAGAGCGAGCGCCTATGCCAACACCAAAAAGTAATCCTTGTGTGTCATCAATTTGTGTAAGATGTGCCCACTGATAACCGATAATGCCTTTGGCAAAAGGAGAAAAATTTTGATCAAACAAAATATATGCTGGTTCAAAAAGAATCGATCGTAGGGTTGCATCTTGCTCAAGGATGGATTGCGAACGTGATTGTTGAAACGCAAGTCCAAGTTGTAATTTTTTGGGAAATTCATACGAGATTTTTGTACGCCATAAAAATGCAGAATCAATTTGCGCCAATCCGTAGGAATCTAAGACGGTAAAACCACCCTCTAGATGCAGTGCCAAACCAGAATATGCATGGTTTTGCGCCCATAGCGTACGAAAAGGGCTAAAAATACATAATAATATCAATAGTTTAAATATAATATAGCGTTTCATGCATATCCAATACTTGGTTGTCTACAAGAACAGGTAGCAACAATTGCGCCAAAAAACCACGAAAATTATTGAAGATAGATTTTTGTGCGAAGACCAATTTGTTCTTTGATTTTCTCAAAAACTTCCAAAGAGGGTTCAATATTAAATGTAGAGTCTAAAGGTAAAATTGTTTTGGATTTACCCGGGATGGTCATGTGTAGAAAAATAGGACATGTTCCCTTGTAGCTAGGCAAAATATTACGAAGATTTTCTAGCTTTTGTGTGTCTACTTCAGATGCATCAACTTGAATATGAACATGACCGTTAAAGTGTTGAGGAGCATTATCTAGTAAGCACATTTCGTCGACCAAAATTTTGGCCTGATCATCAACGATATCAACTTTACCTACGACAAACATGGCCTGGTCTGAAGTAAGAATGTCTTTTACTTTCTCAAACACCTGAGGAAAAAGAACCATTTCAATTTGACCCAAAAGATCTTCAAAACTGATAAATGCCATTCTTTTACCCTTTTTGGTTGTAATCTCCTTTAAGCTGGCAATGGTTCCACCCAGTCTAACAATAGATTGGTGCTTTTTTGTGTTGGCAGTCGTAGTTTGTGTATTGGTATAGAGAGATAAAAAGTGTTGGTACTTTAACAGCGGGTGACCGCTCATATAAAAACCAACAGATTCTTTTTCAAATTGAAGTTTGGTTGCTTCATCCCATTCGTCCATATTTTTATTTTTACTCTCCGGCATGGATAAAGTGTTGCCAAATAGCATATCTTGCCCAACGCTTTTATCCTTCTGTGTTTTGGATCCAAATTCAATTGCGCTTTCAAGATCGAACATCATTTGAGATCGCGTTTCACCCAAATCATCCATGGCACCAGATTTGATAAGAGACTCAATAACTTTCTTGTTTACTTGGCGAAGTGTGACGCGTTCACATAGATCATAAATGTTTTTAAAATTACCACCTGTATCGCGTGATTCAATAATAGAAGAAATAGCAGCTTCACCAACATTTTTAATACCTGCCAGACCAAATCGAATTTTTTGATCTATGACAGAAAAATCCAAAAGACTTTGATTGATGTTTGGGGGAAGTACTTCAATACCGGATGATCGACAATCATGAAGGTGGGATACAACTCTATCTGTATTATTTCGATCAAGTGAGAAACATGCGGCCATGAACTCTACAGGATAATGCGCTTTCAAATAAGCAGTTTGATAAGAAATCAATGCATATGCAGCTGAGTGAGATTTATTAAATCCATATCCAGCAAATTTGGCCATTAAATCAAAAATTTTCTTGGCTTTAGAAGATGGGTGCTGATTAGAAGATGCTCCTTTAAGGAATTTTTCTTCTTGTTGATCCATTTCTTCTTTAATTTTTTTCCCCATCGCGCGGCGCAAGAGATCCGCGTCTCCAAGGGTGTAACTCGCAAGCTTAGACGCAATCTGCATCACTTGCTCTTGGTACAAAATTACGCCATAGGTTTCCTTAAGAATTGATTCAAGCTCAGGAAGGTCATACATGATGGGTGTTCGACCATGTTTACGGTTGATAAAATCATCAACCATCCCGGATCCAAGAGGGCCGGGGCGATACAGCGCAACAAGCGCAATAATGTCTTCAAAGTGATTGGGTTTAAGACGCATGATCAAATCACGCATACCCGAACTCTCCAGCTGGAAAATGCCTTGCGTATCACCGCGTGATAAGAGCTCAAAAACTTTTTCATCATGCATGGGGATTGATAGTA
>JAGRAZ010000067.1 GCA_020434345.1 Bdellovibrionales bacterium | reverse complement strand
AAAACTTTTACCTAAACCGGATGCCATTGTAGTCATCTCTGCTCACTGGGAGACTCAAGGAACTTGGATAACCGGTATGCAACATCCGAGAACTATTCATGACTTTTATGGATTTCCAGAAAACCTATTTCAAATGCAGTATCCTGCACCGGGACACACCGAACTTTCACAACAAATCATACAAGATATCTCCAAACCCATAATTCAGCCTGATAACCATGCGTGGGGACTAGACCACGGGGCATGGTCTGTTTTGTGTCGAATGTATCCAAAAGCAAATATTCCCGTTGTTCAGCTTAGTTTAGATATGTCACAAAATGCGACCTATCATTTCGAGCTTGGAAAAAAGCTACGATTTTTACGCAATCAAGGCGTACTCATTGTGGGCAGCGGCAATGTGGTGCATAACCTTGGAAAAATTTCATGGAAACCCAATGCACCAGCTTACGATTGGGCCCTAGAATTTGACCATTGGGTTGAAAAAAATGCCATTGAAAGAAATTTTCAAGCCTTTGTTCATGAGGCAACGAAATCTGAGGCAGGAAAGCTGAGCATTCCAACCACAGAACACTATGATCCTCTTTTATATATATTAGGTGCCTCCACAGAGAGTGATACGTTAACATTTGATATTACAGGCATGCAAAATGCCTCTATCTCAATGCGTTCGCTTCGATTTGGAACCTAAATTTACATTTGTTTGATAGAACAGGGTTTGATAGGAAGAGCCCAGTAATCATGAAAGAAGAAATCACAGTCAGTTGCACAATACACAATAACCCCAATAACATTTCTTTGATTGATTATTTGTGCAAAAGATTTACCTATCAGGACAGATCAACATGGATGCGCGAAATTAAAAATGGGCGTGTTGTTATCAATGCAAAAAGATCTGTTCCCGAGCAAAACCTTCAACTCAAAGACTGCATCAGTTACACGACACTTCGTGAAGAACCGCCGGTGAATACCAACATTCAAATCATTTATGAGGATGAATACATTCTTGTTGTTGATAAACCTGCCCCTCTGCCTGTACACGCACAAGGTGTTTTTATTCTTAACACCCTCATTCACATTTTACGAAAACAAACATGTAATGAGGATCTTTGTTTAGGTCATCGTTTAGATCGCGAAACCAGTGGCGTTGTCGTGCTTGGAAAAAGTCGAAATATTACATCCAAATTAATGACAAACTTTGAGGAGGCTCACGTAAAAAAGCAATATCTGGCTATTACTCGAGGGGTAGTTGATTTTGATACAAAACTTGTACAAGGTTGGATGGGGAAAAAACCCGGGAGCTTGGTCGATATGCGACGAGAATTAATTAAACATCAAAAGGATAATTATAAAGAGAGCTTTACTCACTTCACATGCAAAGAAAAGTTAGCAAAACACAGCGTGCTTGTTTGTGAACCGCTATCAGGCAGAACCAACCAAATTCGCGTTCATTTGGATGCCATTGGTCACTCTATTGTTGGTGACAAGTTGTATGGGCATCGAGATGAAGAATACATTGCCTATCTCAATCATCTTGAAAAACGAGGCGACATTGGTCATGGAGGCAACTGGGATCACCCACGGCACCTCTTACATGCGCATCAACTGGAAATGAAGCATCCTATAACAAACAAACCTATGAAGTGGGAAGCCCCCATTCCACTTGATATGCAAAGCTTTATCCATAAAAATAAAATGCATAATTAAGCATGGATAAATATTGAAAGTCTTGTTTTACCCGTTGACTTTTATGGATTCAAAGCTGTATGCATACAAGAACCATGAAAAAACACATCATATGGGTTGTTATTGCAATTTTATCACACTCAGCATGGGCTGATATTGGGTTTGTCAGAACAGATGATCCAAATCTACCTCCATGCTTTCAGCAACAAACGTGGAACCAAAGTATTTTTCGTTTTTCTCTGTTTTTAAATGAACCCACGTATGAATTTGAAGAAGAACAATACAAGCCTTTTCTAGAAGCGCGTTCTAGTTCTTCCGTTACAGAGCGCATCGCCCTAGACATCGAAAAGTGCATCCAAAACAATGCTCCAACTTGTCCTATTTATTTTTCAAAACAATGTACTTCGTTTTTTGCAGATGGGTACAACACGTTTTGGACCAATCGTCATTGCATTGATGACATACCAGTTGATGTAGAATTTAGCTTTGAGCTTTCCTCACTAGGTATTTCTGCTTTACGCTTTGAAAAGCTGGGTTATGATTTTATGATTCAAAAAAAGGGATCTGTGCTTATGTCTTCGAACATTTACCCAGAAAAACCTGCGGTAGAATCACGTGTTGACTTTGTTTCATTTGCAATCACAAATCATATCGATCAAACAAAACTGTATCGAGCATCAACACTTCCAAAAATGGGAGATAGACTCTTTATTGTAGGTTTTCCTGCACCAACCTACGCAAGACATAATAAAAATGAACAAGCATATGACTCCAATGGTTTTGATTTACTTGTTGCAGCTGGAGTGCGATTTGATCCTTTTGAAAAGTACGAGCCACTCCATCATGTTGTGCAAAACACATCTAACTCTGAAAGTACACCTGAGAACGATAATGTAGATATGTATATCGATGCAGATTATCAAGACGGCATGAGTGGATCACCTATACTCAATGAATCGTGTCAGCTCGTTGGCATAACACGAGGCACTCTCTGCACACAAATGAATCTTACATACGTTCCATGCACAAAGGGTGTTTCAGGTGTGAGCATGAATTGGATCCATAGTTTAGAAATGAATGATACTGAATAGATCAGATTTTTAAACATTTACTGAAGCAAGGGACTTTGAATTCCAAAACCAACCGCAATGGATGTAGAACGCATATCGTACCCAAGTAAAGAATCTCCGTATCCATGAAACGCTTGAAGCCATAGCCCTGTTGAAGTTCTTTTTTTGTATGATGAAAATAAACTACCCCAAGGCACAGATAAATCCGCACGTACAGCTGCCTTTTCAAACTTTGACCCAGGACGAACCCAAGCCGAAAGCCGAACATCATTTTTCCAGAGATGTCCAAAAGTCAACGAACCAAACCCCATAAAATCTGTAAAATTATCATTATCTACAAGAAACGGAATCCAAAGCTGTGGCAGCACATACCAGCTACTCCACTGAAATAAAAGCCGACCTGAAATTTGGTTCCAGCTACGAGAAAAAGGTTCTTCTCTACCGTTGGATTCATGAAGAATTGAAATTTGCCACCAACGCAAGGGTTCTTCATGATGCGCATATTTTCGATACAGCACCTCTGGTCGAAAACTATGATCAAAAAATGGAAATGACCCCTCCATAACATCCATAAAAGATCGCTGTGTATACGCAAGATAAAGATTAGAATCTAAAATTTTAAGTTTACTGCTAATCTGAAATTTGAAGACCAAGTCATCTGCCAAACCAGTTGTATCAGGTCCAATCAACGCATACGTGTCTTCATAAATGCTTAAATCCTGAGGCTCATTACCTACGTTTTCAGCAAAAGAGTTTGTGATGTCAAAAAATATACGTATGATTAAAAAATATAATGCCCAATTACGCATATGGGATGTCCTATCATGAGAAAAGAAAAAGATCGATCCGTGGAACATACCTTAATAGTATAGATTGGATTTGCGAAAAAGCAGATTGTATGAAAAGTATGGTAATCATAATGCGGAGATTTTTATGACAGAGCTGAAACCTTTCAAAGGCTGGGATAGCGCACAAGTTGAGCAATGGAGAAGCAAGCAGCGCGTTCAGAGATCCTATGAAAAGGATTTGGTTTCTCAGATTGAATCTCTCGCCAATCATTTTCGCGTTACGCAATATGGACATCTTGAGTATGAAGTAAAAATCTACCCTCTTTATCTTTTGCAATCCAAGAACATGCATCCTGACAAGCCAACGATTATGATCACAGGTGGCGTACATGGGTACGAAACCAGTGGCGCACATGGCGCGCTTGCTTTCATGGCAACCCAAGCGTCAAACTTTGAAAAACATTTCAATTTTGTTTGTGCTCCATGTGTCAGCCCATGGGGCTATGAGACCATCAACCGGTGGAACCCAAATGCACACGATCCCAATCGAAATTTTTTTAAAGAAACACCTGTTCAAGAGTGTAGTCTTTTGATGAAAGCAATAGATAATTTATACATAGCATTTTTGGCCCACTTTGACCTCCATGAAACAACTGATACTGACAATTCTGTTTTTCGTCCTACATTGGCACTTCGAGACAATAAACCACAAGACAACTGGGACATTCCGGATGGGTTTTATCTTGTGGCAGATACCAGCCGTAAGGAAATTCCATTTCAAAAAGCCATCATTGATAATGTAAAAAATGTCACACACATTGCACCTTCAGATAAAGATGGAAAAATTATAGGAGAGTCCGTACTTACAGAAGGTGTCGTTGCCTATGACGCACAGAAACTCAAACTTTGTAAAATACTTACAAAAGCAAAGTACGTTACAACAACAGAAGTATATCCAGACAGCCCCAAAACCAACCCTGAAGAATGCATTCGAGCACAAGTTGCTGCGATTATAGGTGGCTTGAATTATCTAACCAAATAAATTAGAGATGTGCAATTGAAAGGTCTACTCTAAACAGTTGGGGCACTGAAAATGGATTTATACAAGTTACAATCCTCTTTTATATAAATTCAAAAAGTAACAAAAAACTCTTGGTCGAAATGTAAAATAAACTGTAGAATATTTTTTCACTAAAAGAAGGAGGTATTTTTGAAAAAAGCGTTAATTTTACTATCAATGGTTCTGGTCGCTGGATGCTCCAGCTCAAACAACAATACAGGCGGAGGTTCTTGTGATAGCGGCCTTTCTTGTAGCCCAACTGTAGGAGCAGGTGAGACCGAAGCCGGTGACATTCCAGCTGAAGCTGTTGGAACCTACACCACGACGTATGACGACTTTGGGAACACGGGCGGCCCTTTCGCCACTGGCACAACGGCAACATTTGAGGTTACATCAGACAATAAACTTATTGTATCAATCGATGGTCAAGAATGCATTGTGCTTGAAAACCCAGTGTACAGATTTGGTGCTGGCGAGGGAGATGGAAACTTTACGTTCAAAGATAATTGTGAAAATGATGTCGCATTCAATCTTTCCCTTAACAACGCTGACAACTCTTTTAACGAGGTCAATGTTGAACCCGTAGATTCTACTGGATTTTTCGGACAATTTTTCGAATAACAAAATCTTGTACACCCATAATGCTGGTTATGGGTGTACAACCTTATAACTATATTTTATCTTCTACCCATTTTTTTAATTTTCTATCTTTAACATACATTTTGAGTGGATCAGTAATGATCGATAAATACACAACGTCATTCACATCGCCTGTAAAGTAAGACTGCATATCTGAAATACAAACATTCAGCACTTCTCCATCTTTAAAAGGTTTCATAATTCGAATAAAATCATCAAGATTATGTACTTCAATTCCATCAATCTTTTTAATAAGTACAGCTTTCTCATCTGTTAGATCACCATATTCATCCTTTAACGAGCTTGCCAAAGAGGAAAATGAACTACCATTAAGCGCAGAGTTAAGGTAGACACCATCTAAAGGCCAGTTATATCTAAAGCTTAACGAAGGTGTTACATCTTGAAATACAGCTCCTGACAAGATCGCAAATCGATTAGGAATGTATTGATTGGCATCATGCACTGTAAGCTCAATGTCAAAAGACTTTCCATTGTTTTTATTTTGTCTATAAACAGACAAGATGACCTTACCTCCTACATTTTGATTTACAATGCGGTCAAAATCATAAAGCGAATATCCAAGTTGAAACATATTTTTTTCACGAGAACCTCTTATACCAATAATAAAATCACCAACTTGCAATTTTTTATATGCTTCAGTGCCTTGTATAAGTTTACTAATTAAAATAGCATAGTGAAAATTACTATTTTCTAAAACACCCTTTGTTACGTAGTTTTCTGGCAGATCATAGCCTTCTTTAGCCCTAAATAACTGTATGGCATCAAGAAGAACAAATACATCCCCACGAGTTGGCATTTTCCCCTTTTGTATGGTTTCAAGTGCGTCCCTAATATAATCAATTCTTACTTCATAACTTTCGTTATCTTTTCCTGCTGAATGTAGTCCAATAACCTTTTTATCCACATTCCATAATGGAGCCCCGCTCGCTCCTCCTGCTCTTGGCAATGAAACATGAATATGATGAGAGTGCCTCTCTGAAGGAACTGGACCTATCTTAATCAGCTTTTTATTGATGGTTCCTGACTTCACTGAATAATCGGCACCTGATGAATGGCCGATCAACAAAACTTCATCACCTTCATGTACATCTTTTTGCGAGCCCAATTCAACTTGGGACAGTGAAAAATCAATGTTTTTATCTTTTGGGTCAAATTGAACAAATGCAAAATCGTGCCATGGATCAATATAAAGCACTTTTCCATCAACCGATTTGTTGTTGTAAAAATTGATTTTGAGTTTTGTGAGTGGACTTGCCGTAACAACATGTCGATTTGTCACAACAATTCCTCTTTGTTTATCAACAATAAATCCCGTACCAGATCCACTATAAGGAAAGTCTGTGTCTAATCCATAACGATTTGCAACCTCCAGCTTTACAACAGTCCATTTTAATTTTTCAACTGATTTTTGATCAAATGACTGTCCTTCCTTTCCAAAACCAATTGTTTGAAAAAATAATAAAAAAACAAATAAGCTGGATAATTGCAACTTTCTCATAGCCCTAACTTCTACACTATAGGGTAAAAAATGAAAAAATATTTAGATTCTTCATATCACTAAGTCTGTGGGAAAGGTCCAGCATTGTATAGTAAAGTATATATTCACCACCCCACACTCCCAACCATGAGTTTATGACCATTTGCCAAACTGTGATATTTAGATGGGGATGAGGCTTCAGGATATAGGATGGGTACAAGATGCATCAAACCAAGAATTTGATGCAGAGCAGATTGCACGTATCACATGCGTACATAGAGGTTATTGCAAGGCGCTATCCTCAAGTGGTGAGCTCAATGTGTATTTGTCAGGAAAATTTCATTTTGATGCAAGCTTAAGCCATGACAAACCTGCTACGGGTGATTTTGTAAAGATCAGTCCTATATATACAGATGACCAAAATCAAAAAGCCGCGATTCTAGAAAAAATTCTACCACGTCGCTCCAAAATTTCTAGAGTTGCATCGGGCCATGTTGCAGAGGAACAAGTCCTAGTAAGCAATATCGATTTGGCATTTATTGTTACCTCTGCCAATGAAGACATCAGTATTAACCGACTGCAGCGTTATATACTTATTGCGAACGAAGGATCAGTAACTCCTGTCATTATTCTATCCAAAATTGATCTTATGCAAAACCATGAAGATATTGTCTCAATGATTAAAGAGCGCATACCCAATGTGGAAATTTTGCCCGTGAGTTCTATTCTGAACATAGGAATCAAACAAATGAAAGAAAAGCTTACAGCAGGTACAACTGCAGTTTTTCTTGGTTCTTCTGGTGTAGGAAAGTCTACAATTGTAAACGCATTTCTCGAAAAGGAAATCCAAGCAACCAAAGCAGTGCGAAAAACCGACAGCAAAGGCCGCCATGCAACTACGTCACGAGAACTATTTGTCCTTGAAAAAGGCGGAATGATTATTGACACTGCTGGCCTTCGCGAGATTCAAGTTTTGGCTAGCAAAGAAGCAATGAACAGCTCTTTTTCTAAGATCTCTAACATGATTCAAAACTGTAAATATACAAACTGCACACATACACAAGAACCGGGATGTGGGATTCTAATGGCACTTGAAGATGGTTCATTGATAAAAGAAGAATATGAAAACTACCTCAAGCTACAAAAAGAAGCAGAATACGCAGAAAGAAAGCTCAGCAAAGCCAAGACAAGCAACACCAAAAAGCGCTGGAAAGAGATCCATAAAAACATGAAAGCACAAAAGAAATTTGAACGCAAAAACTAGTCAACCCTATCTGAGTTACATTTTTTTTAACAATACTTGTGCTTGCTCTTGCATGTACACCAAGTCAGCTTCATCAACCACATTAGATAAATCCTTTTTTGTAAGGCCAAGAAGTTTATTCAAATATTGTTTAGACTCGGAATAATTCCGCATTTCCAAATAGTATTCACCCAAATAGTATAAGTGGTATGGATTATGATTGTTGTAATTATATGCTTGTAATAAAAGTTTTTCAGCGCGTTTTTTATTCCCCCCTAAAATACCGGGCACTTTATAATCAATAATTCCTTGTACGCGGTACGCAGAGCCCTCCTCAAAATGAGGATCAATTCTGATAACCTCTTCCAAAGCTCTTTGCATAGGTTTAAGAAGCTTTAGGCTTTTAAATATGCCTTTTGTTTCCCCATACGATCCATAATTGCCTGCCAACGAGAAATGAGACGCCGCAGAGTTCGGATCAATAGTAACTGCCCTCTTTGCAAACTCAATACCATTGAAATAACTAGATGCTTTATCCCTTTTACTTTCGAGGTGTTGCCCAATCCACCATGAAGTCCTAGACGCTCTCCACAACGCTTCAACATGATTTGGGTCTTTTTGCAGGAGTTTTTCGTATTGGTTTAAAGCTTTCTCACTAAAGCCCGAATGTAAACGATTTTTATATGATTCATTTGCTTCCACAAACAAAGAGGTCAAAGCTTGTTTTTCTGTTACTTGTGCCCCTACATAATTAGTTAATAACGAAAAAACGACCGCATACACGAACAAAACATACCTATTCTTTTTGAACATCTTAGATAGGTACCAGTCTTAGACAATGAATGAAACAAATTTCCAAAGGCTGTGTCTATAAACAAACGTAGGAGAACCGCCTATAGTTTAAAATCAAAAGTTTCGAATTTATTGCTATAATTTTTAAAGTTGATCTACAATATCTGTGTATTCAATATGCAGTTACCCCCACCCGATCTCAAGGAGACATTATGA
>JAGRAZ010000066.1 GCA_020434345.1 Bdellovibrionales bacterium | reverse complement strand
ATTACCAAGCCCTACAATAAGTTTAATTTGATCGTCTGCCACGGTTCTATTGTACTTCACAATAAAAAAAACCGTGAGAACTAAAGTTTTCACGGTTTTTTAATTCAATCGTTAAAGTGAAAAAGAAATTATTCTTTCTTATCTCCTTCAGCTTCACCTTCTTCTTCTTTCTTACCTTTACCAGAAGAAACTTCGACTTCTTTAACTTCTGCAGCTTGAACTGCCTGTACTTCCTCTTCTTGTGGAGGAATAACTACAGCCAATGTTTTGTTTGCAGCACCCAAAACTTCAACACCTTCTGGAAGTTGAATGTCTGTGACGTGAAGTGAGTCGTTGATCATCAACTCAGTAACATCTGCTTTAATTTTAGATGGAATGAGATGCGGTAAGCAACGAATATCCAACGTACGGTTTGGTTGTTGCAAAATACCACCTTCTGCTACACCTTTAGCTTTACCTACTAGTTCAACTGAAACAGTTGTACGAATAGGTTCGTTTTTATTTACTGCCAAAAAATCAATGTGAATCAAATCATCTGTCAAAGGATCAAGCTGTTTTGATTTGATCAAAACGATCTGACCTTTAATGTTTGAATCTGTTGAATCTACTGTATAAAGCTCGTTTTGGTTGCTTGTACGTAAAACGTTTGAAATTTTAACTTTATCAACTGAAACAGGGATAGGATTTTTGAGATGTTTACCATAGCAAATACCAGGGATCTGTTGATCAAAACGAAGTTTTCTAGCTTCTCCCTTGCCGTGACCTGCACGTTGACTTAATTCGATTGTTTTTTCCATAACTTTACTCCTTCGTAATAAAAAGAGAACTCACTGATGTATCTTCGTGAATTCTTTTGATCGCTTCTCCCAAAAGTTCAGCAACTGAACAAACAAAAATACGATCAGACTGTGATGCTTTTTCTGACAATGGAATCGTGTCAGAAACAGCAACCTGTACTAACTTTGAAGTATTAATTCGTTCAATGGCAGGGCCAGACAAAACTGCATGGGTTGCAGCGCAATAAACATTCAAAGCTCCACGTTCCATTAATACTGGAACAGCTTGGGTCACAGTGCCGGCTGTATCTATCATATCATCCACAATAACTGCAACCTTATCTTTTACATCTCCAATAACATTCATGACCTCAGAGACGTTGGCTTTTTCCCGTCTTTTGTCGATGATTGCCAAAGAACACCCCAAAATTCTGGCGTATGCTCTGGCTCTTTCCACCCCACCTGCATCAGGAGACACAACAACCAGCTCCCCTTTGACTTGTTTACGGATATAGTCAATCAACACAGGGGCTGCAAATAGATGGTCAAACGGAATGTTAAAAAACCCTTGAATTTGACCCGCGTGTAAATCCATTGAAAGCACACGATGCGCTCCTGCTGTAACGATCAAATCCGCTACCAGCTTTGCTGAAATCGGTGTACGAGGCGCAACCTTGCGATCTTGCCTTGCATATCCATAGTAAGGAAGAACTGCTGTAATCCTTTTCGCTGATGCGCGCTTGAGCGCATCGATCATGACCAAAAGTTCCATGAGATGGTGATTGGCTGGATTGCTGGTGGATTGCACCACAAACACATCGCAACCTCGAACATTTTCACCAAGCTCAACCCATGTTTCGCCATCGCTAAACCGTTTGATTTCGGCTTGACCTACGGGAACATCCAAAAAATCCGCAATGTTTTTGGTCAATGCTGGATTGGAGCTACCGCTGAATATTTTCATGGCTGAATTCATAGGGGAAGTGGGCACCCGATATACTTGAATTTGAAGGGGATTTCAAGAAAGATTCAATGCTTCTTCCAACACGTATATGGTCATTACCATACGTACCAGGTGCATATGGTCATATAGGGTAACTAGGGCCCATCTGGTACTCCGGAATACCGGTAAAGTTTTATAGGTTACTTTTGAGAGTCGTTACGTAACGAAGTGGAATCGTTGTTACGATTTGGGTTAGGAATTGGCCATTGATAAGGGTTAATCCTTAATCGAAAGCCCGAAGTGTTAGTTTGGATGGGGCGCAAGCATGCAAACGCTATGTTTGCAAAATATTGGACGAACCAAGGTTCGAATCATCAATTCGTTCTATGTAAAAAAACAAGATGTTTGTAATTTTGGAGTGGAGAGTTTGGATGGGGCGCAAGGATTCGAACCTTGGAATGACAGGACCAAAACCTGTTGGCTTACCACTTGCCGACGCCCCAATCTGTTGAAACTGCGAACACCTGTCCGAAGTCTTTGAGTGCATGACATGCTTTTTTTGCATCTTCATGTCTTTCAAACAAACCAAAAACAGCTGATCCGCTTCCGGAAAGTTGTGAAAACAATGAACCTTGCTCATGCATTTTGGTTTTGATGGCTTGCAACCAAGGCCCATCAATCACTTGCTCAAAGTCATTGACCCACGGAAGAACGTTCCGAAACTCTTCCCACTTTTGAACATGAGAAGATTGTGGGCTTTTATCACCCTGCCCAACCCAAGTCAATCCTCGGTTGAGTTTCTGGTACATCGAACCTGTATGAAGCGAAATTTTTGGATAACAAAGGACCGCCCATAACGTGTCAGCTGTTCCAACAGAAACCACTTCCTCTCCTTGACCCGCAAGAACTGCCCAATCACTCTCTAGCAAAAAGAATGGCACATCAGAACCCAACGAAAGTGCCAATTCATGCATTTCCTCATCTGAAACATGCGGTGCATACGTTTTTTGTAAGTATGAAAGCAGACGAGCTGCGTTTGCGCTTCCTCCGCCCAAACCAGCGCCCATAGGTACGTTCTTTTGTAAAATAACATGAAGCCCAAATGTGGTTTGGGTTGCTTGTTGAAAGCGTTCTATTGTCTGATGAAGGATGTTGTGTTTACCTGCAATTTCAGGATGATCCATCACATCGATTTGTACATTGTCTGAAGGTAAAATTTTCATTTGATCAAATAGGCCAAGCTTGACCATTAGCGTTTGCAATCGATGAAATCCATTTGGCATTTTCTCAAACACACGAAGATGCAAATTGATTTTGCAAGGGCTATATAGAGTTGTCTCCACCAAACCCACTACTAGCAGACTTTTTAGCCAAACCCAAGATTCATTTGATGCTTACAGATTTTGCAAAATCCTCATTTTCCAAACATTTTTTATCTGCTATAAATTGGGCGACCCTATTTTAAATAGGGATCAAACAAAATAGCTTAACATTAAGGCTAAAAGATTTTTTCATATACCGAGGCCGTAGCTTTTTTGACACCGCAGGCGTACGAAAAGCGGTACGTTGAGGATGTCAAAAAAAGTAAGAACGAAGGTAGATGAAAAAAGATATAGCCTGCACGTACAGGAACCAATGGCAGGACATAACAAATGGTCTAAAATCAAACGCCTCAAAAGCGTCAACGATGCAAAAAAAGGCAAGATCTATACGAAACTTAATCGCGAAATTACCGTTGCGGTGAAAAACGGTGGCTCTGATCCTGAAGGCAACCCTCGCCTTCGCGCTGCTCTCATCATGGCACGCAATGAAAACATGCCTAAGGATAACATTGAGCGCGCCATCAAAAAAGCTGCAGGTGAATTGGGTAACATTATCTATGAAGAAGCTTCTTTTGAAGGCTATGGTCCAAGTGGTGCAGCCGTCATTATCGATGTTCTTACTGATAATCGCAACCGTGTTGTTCCTGAGATACGTCATGCGCTTTCTAAGCACGGTGGAAACCTAGGCGAGAATGGTTCTGTTTCGTGGAATTTTGAGACAAAAGGCTACCTTGCTGTATCTAAAGATACTGCCAACGAAGATCAACTTATGGAGTGGTCACTAGAAGCTGGCGCAGAAGACATGAAAAGCGAAGACGACGTTTTTGAGATATTAACTGATCCTTCAGATTTTGCCGATGTTAAAACTCGCCTTGAAGAAAAAGGCATTACGTTTGTTTCCGCACAAATTTCTAAGCTTCCAAAAACCATGGTTGAGTTGCAAGGGGCAGACGCAGAAAAAATGATCAAAATTATCGACACCTTGGAAGACAACGACGATGTTCAAAATGTGTGGACGAATGCGAATATTCCTGATGAAATCATGAATAAGCATTCATGATTAAAGTACTTGGTATAGATCCCGGCACAAATCAAACTGGCTTTGGTGTTGTAGGAAAACGTGGCAATCATTTGTTCCACATTGATAGCGGAACGATAAAACTTTCTCACAAAAAGACTCTTTCAGAAAAACTCTTTCTTATTCATCAAGAAATCTCATCGATTATTTCTTTTCATAAACCAGAAGCTTTGGTCATTGAAGAGGCGTTTTATGCACAAAACATTCGCTCATCAATGGTACTTGCACACGCACGTGGCACTGTCATGGTCAC
Organism: Bdellovibrionales bacterium; assembly: GCA_020434345.1. GTDB lineage: Bacteria > Bdellovibrionota_G > JALEGL01 > JALEGL01 > JAGRMV01 > JAGRMV01. The sequence continues at coordinate 4,798 of JAGRAZ010000066.1, read as the reverse complement.
AGGTAAAATTCATAATCTTCCTTGTTTTGAATACTCAGCACTTGAAGTAAAACGCGCAAGCACAGGGTATGGAAGAGCAACCAAAGAGCAGGTTTTTGAGATGATTAAAAGACTTCTAAACCTTCAAAACGAACAGCTTCAAAGCTTCGATCAGTCAGATGCACTATCTATCGCCATTTGCCATTTAAATGCATTTGATCTACAAAAGAAGCTAGAAGCACATCAACCGGTACAAGGAAAGCACCACACATGATAGGTTGGATTCAAGGAAATATCATTGACAAAAGAGAAGACGCTGTTGTTATTAACGTTCAAGGTGTTGGATACGATATCTTTTGTGCGCGAGCATTGACTGAAAATGTAAGTGAAGGACAAACTGTATCTTTACACATTTATACCCATGTTCGAGAAGATGTACTTTCTCTTTTTGGTTTTGAAACCAAACTTGAAAAAGAATTGTTTTTACAACTGATTAAAGTTTCTGGTGTAGGTGCCAAAACAGCGCTTTCGATTCTTTCTACCTACAAGAGTGAGCAACTCATATCTATGATTGGCGCAAAAGATACAAAATCTTTATGTGCAATCAAAGGCATTGGGAAAAAAGCAGCAGAAAAAATTATTCTGGAGCTTGCAGACAAAATGAAAACATTTTCGATTGAACTTCAAATCTCAACTAGAACGATTTCAAGTCCACATGATGATTTGGTTTCTGCACTTGTAAATCTTGGATACAAACAAAACATTGTTGAACAAACTATAGCTACACTTGCTTTTGAAGAAACCATTGGATTTGATATAAAATTCAAAGAAACCCTTAAACATTTAAGTCAGTAGGTAAAAATGCAACGAGATGTTTCTCCACATTCACAAATTGAAAATGAAATCAGCGAAGAAGTTACGTTACGTCCAAAATTTTTGAAAGATTATGTGGGACAAAATGCAGTTAAAGAGAAATTAGAAATTTTTATTCAAGCATGCAAAAAACGTGGCGAGGCCATGGATCATTCACTTTTTTGCGGCCCCCCGGGTCTGGGTAAAACGACACTGGCAGGCATCATTGCCAATGAATTGGGTGTTGCGCTACGTGCCACCTCTGCACCTGTCATTGAAAAAGCTGGCGATTTGGCAGCGATTTTAACATCTCTAGAACCAAGAGATGTTTTGTTTATTGATGAAATCCACCGACTCAATAGAAGTGTAGAAGAAATTCTTTATCAAGCGATGGAAGATTTTCGCCTGGATATTATCATTGGACAGGGACCTTCTGCCAAAACAGTAAAAATTGATATTTCTCCATTTACACTTGTGGGTGCAACCACACGAACTGGACTTCTAACTTCTCCTCTTCGTGATCGCTTTGGTGTTGTTGAACGCTTGGAATTTTACTCAGATCAGGAGCTTTCAACCATCGTAGAGCGTTCTGCTTTTATTTTGGAGACCAATATTGATAAAAACGCAGCTTTTGAACTTGCACGACGGTCTCGTGGCACACCACGTATCGCAAATCGCTTACTCAAAAGAACTCGTGACTACGCACAAGTCAAAGCAAAAGGAAGTATTGATTTAGCTGTGAGCCAAAATGCTTTACGCATGCTTGAAGTTGATGAAGAAGGTTTTGATTCTATGGATCGAAAAATTTTAAAAACAATCATTGAAACATTCGATGGAGGCCCTGTCGGACTGGATACACTTTCTTCAAGCATTAGTGAAGAAAGACAAACACTTGAAGAAGTATATGAGCCATATCTTCTACAAAGAGGTTTTTTAATCCGTACACCCAGAGGAAGAATCGCGACGCACAAAGCATTTGATCACTTTAAAATAAAACCCAAAAGTACGTTACAGGAAAATCTAGTCTAATTTTTATTTCATTTTTTTAATGCGCTCTAAACTTTTTCGCTTCCATGCACTTTGCGAAGACGCATACGCAATTGCTTCATGGTATTTATTTTTGGCTTCTTCTGGATCAAGATTTTCCATTGCATAGGCTTGATAATAAAGGTTTTCAGCTTTACCATCTGCTTCTTTCATAAACTGCTTTGCTTTTGGATGACGCGTAAGATTGTATGACTTTTCACAATCAACAAGCCCTTTCTGGATATCATTTTGACTTACCCATGTTTTACAAGACAAAAGATAAATTTCGGACAAAAGCTCTTTTTCTTCTTGATTATGTGTTTTTTGCTTTTCCAACAAAGACTTGGCCTCTTCAAATTTTCCATAAAGAAATAACTTTTTTGCTTCATGATAAAACTGACTTGATTTTTTTGTAACGACTTGTTGGCTCTTTGTATTTTTTGGCTTTGAAGAAACTACTTCAAACTCCTCGGATGAATAGTCAACCGTTGTTACAACTACGTTTTCTTCTGGATGCACTTGAATGTCATCTAAATTGATTTCCTCACTCTCACCCTCAAGCATTGGCATTGCCTCCATAATTACTGTTTCTATTTCTGGCTCTTCATGCTCTGTAATTTCAAGCATGTTCGGAAGCTTCGCTTGAGACTTCGGAACAAATGTTTGAAAACCAAAAGAGAGAAGTGCATTTCCTACTAACAATATAAACAAAGTTTTTATCCAACGATCTCTTATTAACGTAGAAATATTTTTATTTCGTTTAAAAAGAACTTCGCCTTCTTCCCAAACAGTAGATTTTACTGATGTACCAACCCAAAGACCCATCCACGTATTTTTTTTCTTAACAACTTGAAGTTGGTTATCTCCGATTGCAATTACACTTTTTGCACGCTTTTGATGAATACGTATAAAGCAGTTTGGTTTAAATTCTGTATTCGATATCCATAGATATTTATTCATCCAACACTCCTGCGCTTGCCATTTCATTCTGAATTGTAACTCGAAGCGGATCCATTGGATCAATAAGCTCTTGCATGATGCGTTGATAGTATCTTCGTGCTTGGATCAGTTGTTTATTCCTGACAAGCAACCGCGCATCACGAAGATATCGATTTTGAAGACTTGACAGGGCTTGATCAATATCTTTCCCTAACGTCTCAAGCCCAACAATATTTACTACCTCAGCAGCATGATCTTTTTTAATTTTATGAATTAATTTTTTGGCTCGTAGTAAGTTTCCGGGTTTTGCAAATTTTTCAATGTACATTTTCTTGGCAATTAAAAATAATTCTTGTGCATTTTTTTGATCTGATGGATTGTGCCTTGAAACATATAGATTTCTTACTCCCCAAGGGTGATTTTGATCACCCTGATATACAAACGATACTCGATTAACACCAAGTTGTACCTCTTCTTTATTAAGAATCATTCTTTGCTCTCGGCCCCAATTTCCTAAACATTCTTCAACACTTGTAACTTGTTTATCGTTGATAAAAATATAAAGATCCTTGTCGCTTTGAAGATTTCCGGGGGTAAATATAAACTGAACAGCCTCAACTTGTTCTAAAGTAAAATAAAATGATATTTGAGCAACCCTCGTTTCTCCATCCATAAGATTTCCATACTTTTCTTTGGCAGGAAGTGTGAACTCTTGAACGAGTTCATCTTGTTTTTTTGCGATCACTTGTGGAAAATGCAGAAATAGTAAGGCGCTACATCCGAAAAACAGAGCAACTTGCCACATTTTCCATCCAAAAACATGAAATGAACCAATATGAATGCCCTTGTAGGATATTTTTTTGCGCACGCCTTGTTTTTCCACCCAAAATAATGCACCTTGATCTTGTTCGATCTTCCCAACATGATCCGATATTGCCGAATCCAGCAAAATAAGCTCATTTTGACTTGAACTTCCAACAGAAATAGACTGATTTTCAAACCAATGGATGAAATTTTTCCGCAATGGACGGTTTCGAATCAGTAAAACATACGTGAAACAAAACCTTTTGAGCGCATTAATCGCATGTAGAATAACGTTCATGACTGTCTATATGCATTGCGCATGCCAAAACTTTTCTTTTGCTCATTTTTTGGTAGGTTGTCAGTCTTAAAGACCTTTGGAGAACAGCATGAAAAACTACGTCCGTCTTATTTTTTCTCTACTTATTGCAACATCATCCTATGCAAAAACTGCTCTGTATGAATCCATAGATATCTCTGTTTCAAAGCATATACTTTCAAATGGTTTGACCGTACTTATTTCCGAAGACCATAAAGCCCCCATTGTTGCGGTTAACGTGATGTACAAAGTTGGCTCTAGAAATGAACCTGTGGGGTATCGTGGGTTTGCCCACCTTTTTGAACACTTGCTTTATCAAGGTTCTGAAAATTTTAACGATGACTTTTTTAAGGCAACGGAGCAACTGGGCGCAACAGACATTAACGGAAATACTTGGTTTGATCGAACCAATTACTTTCAAACAGTTCCTAAAAATGCACTGGATAGTATTTTATGGCTTGAGTCTGATCGCATGGGACATTTTGAAAAGTCGATCTCTCAATCGAGACTCGATGAGCAGCGAAATGTTGTGTTAAATGAAATGAAACAAAGGGAAAACATACCTTATCAAGGCATTCTACAATCTCACCTTCAAGAATCTGTATATCCAGTTGGACACCCTTATTCGTGGAGTCCGATCGGCTCCAAGGAAGACTTGGAACGCGCGTCCATTGAAACAGTCCGGCAATGGTTTCATGATTATTATGGTCCAAACAATGCAATTGTAACCATAGTTGGTGACGTAGACACAAAAGAAGCGCTGAAAAAAGTTACATATTACTTTGGGGATATACCTGCGAGTAAAAAACCCTATGAGAATAAAGTGTGGGTTGCCAAACGTTCAGAGCAAAAAAGAGACGTAGCTTATGATCAGGTACCACT
>JAGRAZ010000065.1 GCA_020434345.1 Bdellovibrionales bacterium | reverse complement strand
CATTCCCTTGGTTTATCTCAACGTATGTCTATACTTTCGCGGGAGGAATTCTACTTTTTTTTTGTGATTGGATTTTGGGGGAAAGCACCTAGAATAAAAGCGATAGCAAAAATTACAATCCCTACTTCTAAGACCGTTCTATATTTAATATTGATGCATACTAGTTTGGCGACTTCTTTATTTTGGATTGTACTTTCGATTACTAACCAAGTCCCATTTCATTCAATTCTAGCTGTCAACGCATTTGCAACCAGCATTGGATATATAGCTTTTTTTGCTCCAGCTGGTATTGGTATAAAGGATGGACTTTTAGTTATTTATCTAAGTTTATTTATGGATCAACCGACTGCTTTTCTGGTAACTGCTAGCCATCGGATTATTTACATTCTAACTGATATAATCTTGGGAATCATAGCAAACTTTAAATCAAAAATTATCACGTAATCTTGTTGAATGATCTTATTGTGTGCAAAGGTTTTTTTTCAGAAAAAGGTATAACACCATCTTCTCTTGGGTATCCAACAGCAATAAGCATGATAGGACGTTCATAAGCTTGCAGACCCAGTGTATTTTGCATTTTGATTTCTAATGGTTCAAAGTCAGGCCAGTTGATAGGACAGGAAGCTAATCCCAAGGTTTCCAAAGCAAACATAAACGCCATAATCGACAGAGAGCTGTCAATATATATAACATGACGATCTCTTGAACTAAAATAATTTTCTTGTTTTCCAACCACTACACATATCACTGGGATGTTGTGGCTGTAACCACCTGCACCAAAAGGTAATGACGAAATATTTCTTACAAGTTTTGGATCATCATAAAACCGATATTCAAAAGGTTGTCGATTGCATGCGCTTGGAGACTGGCGCGCCACCATCAAAGCTTTATCAATTAACTCTCTAGGAACGGACCTATCTTCAAACCAACGAACGGATCTTCGGCGAAGACTTAACTGCAACAAGTCATTATAATCAACGCGATTAGGTGGACTTTTCTTCCTTTGAAATGGAGCACGCGTTGTGGCAGACTTTTTTAAATTAGCTATTTTTTTGGCATTTTTAAATCTTGTTTGCAATTGTTTAAGTCTGGGGGTAAGTTGAACAGCTGAAAAATATGCCTCAAGCACATCTGTTGCCCAGAGCAATTCGCACTCATCAATGGTAACGTGATTACTTAATAATGCTGCTATAATTGATTCATAACTTTCTATAGTTTCATCTATATATTCTAATGCAAAACTATTACGTCTTGGTTCCATAGAAAGGCCCTTTTCTAAACGATGAGTATTTCTGCGAAGTCGAACATTAGAACTTTGAACTTTTGATAGGTTTCGATAGTACTGAGCCCTGCCTCTTAAAAGAGCGTACTGCTCCCTGTTAAAAGTGATTGGATTTATTAAACTATAAATTGTGGCAAACAAACGATTTGAACTTACTAAAGATAAAAAATATCGATTCCAAGTTGTTACAATGGACCGAACAAATTTTATGGCCAGAATTTCTTGTATAATACGTTTTATTTTTTTCATAGAATATTACCCTAGATTTGTTTAAACACGATTTCAAATTGCTTTTCAACATCTTGCTTTATAGTTGGTAAACATTTTTGAATTTGTTGATTGTCATCTACACTATGCCCGTAAATTTGAAGAGTTTTTTGCACCAATTGATCAACGTCCATTTGTTTGTAATCAATCGCATGATCTACAAAACCAAACTCTTGCAAGACCTCTCTGTATTTATGACTCCATCCGATTACCAAGACGGGCGTTTGCGTACTTAAAGCAGCGATCATGCCGTGAAACCGACTGGTCACAACCATTTTACAGGTCGATATACGAGATTTAATTTCTTTGGCAGATAAACCCTCACCAACAATTTGCACAGGTGTTTCAAGGCTTTGATTAACTTGTTTTGCAACAACGATGTCATTGTTTCTGGGATGATTTGTTTGTGCTCTCCATGAATGCACAATCATCTCAACTTCGATACCTCTTTTTTGAACACTTTCAATAAACGTTGCAAGTTTTGCTGCGTAATCTGGGCGCTTTTTAAAAACCAATGAACTTGGAATGATACCAATTTTTTCTGGACGTTTCTCAAATGCTACTTGTTGATCCGCTTTAAGTAAAAAACTAATGTCTGGAGCATATCGCAATTTTTCATGGTTTTTTAAAAATGCTTGGACAAAGCCAAGGGTTTTTTTGCCTCGTGCAAAAATATAAGAAAGCTTTGGCAACACCCATGAAGAAAACAATCGATTTGGGATACTTGTAATGGGTCCAATGGCTTGCGACATTTTAAACACAGGCACCTTGTGCAAAAGAAATGGAAAAAGTGTTAGAACATTAAAAGGCAAAAACTTTTCTCGGCCATCAATAAACGAAACCCCTGCAACATCAAGCACAGCATCAAGCTCTAAAAACGACAAAATACCAAGACCATTTTTGCACTTTTGATTTTTAAGGAAGGGAAAGATTTTGGCCAAAAGACTTAGAATGAACCAATTTGTAACAAGTTGAACAGGTGTACAAGAATGCACAAAAACATTGGTCGGGACGGCCTCTTTTGTGTCTTGTTCAGGGTAATATGTAAATACATGCACAATCGCATCAGGATATTTGCTATGAATTTCCTGCATGCACGTTGTCACCATGGCCTCAGCACCACGGTTTCCGGTCAATGTTCCCGCAACGATGCCAAAAGCTTTTTGTTTACTGTGATACTTCATGTTGCCTTTTTTTCATCTTAATACGAGGGTCCTTGGTAATTCGACAATGATATTTATTACGTTGTATGTCTTGATTTTGATGATCACGATGGATTAAATAATCATTCGCGCTTTTTCCCTCGCCAATCGTTGTAAAAATGTATCGAGGCTCAAGTTCCTCATCAAAAACAACATGATTGACAAAGTTTGTGATTCGCTTGTGATCAACCCGAATAGAGCCGTCTTCATATCGACTGCCGAGGGAAAAAACATAATCACATTTTTTCTCAATTGAGGAAAACTTCTTATTGATCTCCATCAAAACAAGCGGCATATAACGATCATCTCCCGGCCCTTCGATCTGACGATGATTGTACACCCACGCAGTGCTGACCAAAAGAAGAGCAAGCATTGCATACTTTATTTTAGGTTTAACTTGTTGTAATTCCCACACTTGCATCACAACTGAAATCAACAAAATGGGTATCGAACTATTGAGGTATCTCTCTGTAAAAATCAGCGCAGGTGTGATGGGAAAAATCTTTTTGATCGCAATCGTAATAAAGAAATAAAAAGAAAGACAAGAAAGAACAAACACATTTTTGGAACGTGTAAAAAAATACAACACAAAATTAAGCGCAATTAAAAACGTCCAATACGGATGTAGATTTTGAGGTGCATATCGTGCCAAAAGATTCGATGAATACACTTCTGCTAGCTTTTCAAGCTTACCTGAACGTCCATAGCTTTCTGCAATAACGCCCAATCGTCCGGAAAGAGGCTTGCCAAATGCACTATAAATCAAACCCGCATCAATGACATAAAACAAAACAGCAAACCCAAATATGTAGGCCAAATGCTTAGAGGTAAGCGTGCCTCGATACAAATAAAGGTAGAGCAAAATCGCAGGAACATAAAAAAGATAAAGCAAGTGCGTTTGAAATGCGAGCGCTGAGATCAACACAATGGCAAAGACATGCTTAGTCTCAAAGCGATTTTGATATTTTTCAAGAAGGCATCCAACCAAAAGCACAAATGAACTTACAAAAATAGCAGGACGAATATGCGCAGCATAGTAATCACTGTTGATGAAAAAAATCAAAAGTACATATGCAGCTATCGCATATAAAGTATTTGTGTGCTTTCGCACATACCAAAAGGTAAAAACAGAAATTAAAGCAAACATGCCAAGCGGAATCAATTGTATCAAAGCGATATTATGAGAGAGTTGATGAAACAGATAAACGACAAACAAAATCGGAAAGCGAAGACTGCGATGATACAGCGGCACTTGACCCAAATGATCGAGCTGCACACCATAAAACCAATAATCAGTAGGATCCGACATATCCAAATACGAGACATGTGTAAATCGAATCAAAAGCGCCACACCAAACAGAAATATGTACAAAAACCCATTTGTAAGTGGATGTTTTGAAATGCTGCGAAATTGATCAAACATGATTACTTTATGAGGAAGAAGATTTAATCAAAGCGTTAAGCTTTTCAATAAGACGTCGATTGACAGATAATAAATCTGCAACAAACGCAAGCATCATGGTTTGGTAACTGGCAAGTACAAGCACTGCTGCCAAAATCAAAGACTGCACATGCCCCTTGCCATCGCCTGTAAGGGCAAAATATACAAAACGAAAACCCAAGAAAAGACCGGGAATCATCAAAAACACGCCTATGGTCATAAAAAAGCGAAACGGCTTGTACAAAACAAAAATACGCACAATCGTAACCAACTGTTTCTTGATATAATCTGGAATACTTTTAACCAATTTAGAAGGACGAAGATCTTGGTTAACTCGAATGGGTACAGATACAACCGACATGTTTTTTTGGCCCGCTTCAATGATCGTTTCAAGTGTATATGTGTAGCTACTAAACACGTTGATAGAAAGTGCCGCATCCCTTGAAAGTGCACGAAATCCACTTGGCGCATCTTGCACCTGCGTGTTACTTACCCTTCGAACCACCCAGCTTCCCAATTTTTGAAGCACTTTTTTAATTGGAGAAAAATGCTCAATATCCCCAATGGGTCTTTCACCCACCACAATATCGGCTTTCTTTTGTAAAATAGGATCGATGAGCTTTTGAATGTCTTGTGCTTCATACTGATTGTCAGCATCCGTATTGACAATGATATCTGCACCCATGGCAATTGCATTCTCGATACCCAACATAAATGCCTTGGCCAATCCCTTGTTTTTGGAAAAACCTACAACCTTATGCACACCCCAATCTTTGGCGACCTCAACGGTTTTATCGGTAGAGCCATCATTGATGATCAAAAATTCAATCTCATCAATCCCATGAAACGTTTTGGGAATTTGATCTAAGCTGTACGCAAGGGTTGCTTCCTCATTAAAGCACGGCATTGGATAACGAGTTTCAAGGTAAGGCGACCCTACCAATATTTTAGTCAAATTTGAATTTTTTAAATGCTGCTGGCAGACTTTACAATGAGGCCCTATAACTCATTGTCGTTTTTAATTTCTTGGCCCTGTTGATAATGATCGATAATAAGTTGGTCCATACCGATACGCTTTTGATAGTGGCTGATGTATTTCTCAAAATTTACCATCTGTTCATATAAAAACTCTCTCGAACATGGACTCTTGTATGATTTCATTTTTCGATCATAAAAAAAGTTGGCGACTTTTACTTCTTGACCAATTTGATGATTAAATTGCGTGTACTTTTTCAAAACCTCAACTCGACGTAAAATATGCTTTTTGTAGTATTTGTTTTTTGTAAGAAAGATTTTCGCAAGCTCAAGCATTTTTGGCATTTCATTTTCTAGATTAAATACATCAAAACAAGGTTCTTCTAAACCGATCATTTCAATAATTCCGCGCGTTTTTTGCGTATTGGCCGAAAACTTAATAAGCGGCGTTCCTCCAAGCACTGCAAAAATACTCGGGTGCCAACGGCCTCCAACATACAGTGATGCCTGAGACAAAACAGAAATGGCGTCTTCTGTTGGCGTATCTCTTGGAACCAATGTAAAATTATTTTTTTCTGCCATGGGTGTAAAAATTTTATGCTCTGGTCCACATGGGCAAATTACGACAACTTGATCAAAAATTCTTGAAAGCTTTTTGCAAAGTTCTGTAAATAACTCTACGACATTTATTTCAGGGCGATCTTTTCTAGACATAAACGAACTTCCAGAAACACATACATACTTTGATTTGATATTGATGCCGTATTTTTTCTCAAGATATATTCGATCAAGTTTTGGGTCCGGCACATAATCAAAAACATAATCTGGAACCAATGAAAGTGGCATATAAGGCAAAATACTTTTAACTTCTCGATAAGATACTGGCTCGCGAACAGCCACATGATCAAGTATCGGGTACACTTTTGAAACGATACCTTGCATAACCGGGTCAGATAAATCAACAGTATGGTTTACAAAGTGAACTTCTTTTTTGAAAATATGTTTGGCAAGATAAGCGATAAAGAGGATCGAGACACCCTTGACTTGTAAATCATACACACTACCTTCACCATTGATGAAAACAACATCAACATTTTGGATTCTTTTGCCAAGCTCAGGCATATGTTGCGCATCTTCAAAAAACGATTCATACGCAACAAACTCTTTATAATCCTTGGGAACACCGTACGTTAAACCCTTATACTCAAAGGAAAAATCTTTAAGCTCCTTAAGATAGAACGTATCCACAATCGAGCCATGAAGCATGACTTTCTGTTTCAATGCTTTTGTGGTGGCTTTGCAACCCCAGTTATTTGCCTCTGAGGTATCGTTGACCAATAGTATTTTCTTATTCATTTTTTGTATTTAACCCACAATATCGAGCAATTCTTCGTAATAATTGTATTCCCTTTATCATAATTTGTTGTATAAGCACTAAATCCTTCAACTATGGTGAATAAGCGAAAAAATTGGATCTTCAATTTGATTATGTTCTACACCCGGGCAAGGCTCGAATCTGAGGTTGTTCGAAATTATATCGGTTATCTCTGGTGGGTATTGGATCCTGCACTTTCAGTATGCGTATACTACGTAGTTTTTAAACTAATTTTAGAACGAGGTGGCCCAGATTACATACAGTTTTTGGCCATTGGGATCATTGCATGGAAATGGTTTGCAACAAGCGTAAATAAAGGCGCAATGTCTATCTTCCAACAAAAAAAACTCATCCAAAAAATTTATTTACCAAAAATAATCTTTCCACATATTGATTTGAATTTTCACACCGTAAAATTTTTGGCTATTTTTATACCGATGGTTTTTGTCTTTGCTCTGATTGGATACCCCCTGTCAATTTATCACCTCTATCTCCCTGTGCTGATCGTTTGCCAGTTTATATTCATCATTGGATTGACTACATTTTTATCTTCATTGACTCCTTTCTTTCCTGATACAAATTTCATTCTATCTCATATCTTGAGACTTGCATTTTACCCTTCTGGTGTTTTGTTTGACCTTCGTCGCGTACCCGAAAAATATAGATGGATCATAGACATCAATCCAATGGCCCAAGCTATTCAATCTTATCGGGACATCATCATGCATCAAATGCCTCCTTCTTATTTTGGCTTTTTGCTTTTGGCTGGTTTAGGTACGGTCCTCTACACAATTGGATTTTTCATCATTTCAAAAAATGAAGGAAATTATGCAAAGCTTGCCTAATCAAGAAACAGCCCTAGAGTTTTCAAACGTAGGTGTTTTTTATCCTTCCAAAACAAGGCTACGATCAAAAATACAAAAAATACAAAAGGGATACTGGGCCATCAAAGATGTAAGCTTTTCTATCAATAAGGGAGATGTGCTGGGTATTATCGGATCAAACGGTGCTGGCAAATCAACTACCCTTGCAGTAGCCAGTAGCATCATGAAACCTGATAAAGGAACAGTGAATACTTTTGGCAACACTGTTACACTTTTATCCTTAAGCGCTGGTCTAGTCTCTAACCTTTCAGGTAGACGGAACATTTATCTGATTGGCCTTACGCTTGGTATTGAAGAAAAAGTCATCACGGAAAAAATTGGAAGAATTATACGTTTTTCAGAGCTGGGAGATTTTATTGATAAACCAGTTGAAACGTATTCCTCAGGCATGAAGTCAAGACTTGGTTTTTCAATTTCTATTATTTTGCGCCCTGACATTATGCTTATTGATGAGGTATTGGGTGTTGGCGACAAAAGATTCAAAAGAAAATCAAGCAAAGCGATACGCGAAAAGCTTTCTGGCGAAATGACAGCCATCATTGTTTCCCATAATCTTGTTGAAATTGAAGAACTCTGCAACAAGGTTTTATGGATTGATGATGGGGTGAGCAGAATGTTTGGAACCCCCCAAGAGGTAATCCAGGCCTATAACGAATTTGAGTAAGATTCCCCCTACTCAACGCCCCTTGCATAAAGCCCCTATTATTGATAAGTATGGCCAACCAATTATAAGGAGTTTCTATGGATCAGGTAAAAGTTATTGCAGAAATCGGGTGTAATCATAAAGGCGATATGAATATTGCCAAGGAAATGATTTTTATAGCCTCAACAGTATGCAAAGCCGACTATGTAAAATTTCAAAAGCGCTGTAACAAAGAGCTTCTTTCACCTGAAGAGTATAACGCTCCCCATCCAGTTCCAGCCAATAGCTTTGGAGACACCTACGGAGAACACCGCGAATTCTTGGAATTTAATGTGGATCAACACCATCAACTTCAACAGTGGTGTAAAGAAGCAGGCATTGGCTATTCAACCTCTGTATGGGATGTGACATCAGCCAAAGAAATGGCATCATTAAAACCTGAGTTTCTAAAAGTTCCTTCGGCTTGCAATCTTAACTTTGAATTGTTGCAAGTATTAACCGATGAGTACAAAGGCGACATTCATATTTCAACTGGCATGACAACCAAAGACGAGATTGAAAAAATTGTACAATTTGTTGAAAGCCGTAAAGCCGCCAACAGAACAGTTCTATATTCATGCACTTCAGGCTACCCTGTGCCTTTTGAAGACATTTGCCTTTTAGAAATCACATGGATGAATGAAAAATATGCAAAACGTGTAAAGAGCATTGCATTTTCAGGCCATCATCTTGGCATCGCTGCTGATGTTGCCGCACTGACATTGGGTGCAAAATGGATTGAGCGCCATTTTACACTGGATCGTACATGGAAAGGCACAGATCATGCGGCATCTTTAGAACCTACCGGTTTAAGAAAACTTTGCCGTGATGTTCGCAATGTTTCCAAAGCACTCACATACAAAAAACAAGATATTTTAAGCATTGAGCAAGTACAGCGCGATAAACTTAAAGCCAATTCTATCAAACCAATTGCGTGAACAAAGCTCAACATAACGTAGCATTCATTCCAATGCGCGGTGGTTCCAAATCCATCCCGCATAAAAACATCAAAAGTATTGCAGGCAAACCCCTGTACGCTTGGTCTATTCAAGCAGCCATTGATTCAAAAGTATTTGATGAAATTTTTGTTTCAACCGACGCACCCTTAATTAGAGAACACGTAGAAAACACATTCGGATCACAAGTCACTGTGATTGACCGTCCATCTGAACTTGCCCAAGATACAACCAGCACAGAAGCTGTCATGCTAGATTTTGTCCATCAATTTGATTTTCAAACCATAACACTTATTCAAGTTACCAACCCTTTTACCACCGCACGAGATTTTCAACATGCCTTTGAAAAGTTTAAAAAGGAAAATCTTGATTCGCTTTTAACTGCATCTACCTGTAAGCGCTTTTTATGGGACCATCAGGCCAAACCTGTCAATTATAACCCTTTGCAACGACCAAGACGCCAAGACTTTGAAGGTTTATTGATGGAAAACGGAGCATTTTACATTACGAAAAAAACTACTTTGCTTTCACATCAAAATCGCCTTGGTGGAAACATCGGCATTTTTGAAATGAACGAAGTTTCTTCTTTTGAGATTGATGAACCGCACGACTGGACCATCGTAGAAAAACTTTTACAAAAAGAAAAAATCACACCCATCTTACAAAACATTCAAGCCATTGGCGTTGATGTAGATGGCACATTAACCGACGGTGGCATGTACTACTCACCCGAAGGCGA
>JAGRAZ010000064.1 GCA_020434345.1 Bdellovibrionales bacterium | reverse complement strand
AACGGCACCATATCGGTCAATCGTGATGGCTCCGTTAGAAGCTTGGCTATGACTTTTTACAAAAATCGCATCGTTGTTTTCATCAGAATCATTTTTCAACACACCATTTTGAACCGATACAGTAAGCACTTGATCTTCAACAGTTGTATAATTATCTTTGACAGCGACTGGAGCAAAGTTTTGGTAGGTGTATTTATCAGAAGTATCATCACCATTGGTTTGAGGTTGGGCTCTGCCGTCATCCAAAGAGCCTTGAACGCTAACTTGGTCCGTAGAAATCTTACATGCGCTAAGCAGTAGAATCAGAATTGCAACTGAGCACTTATGGAGCGATTTGCATAACACGCTTCCTAATACTGCAGAAAGTATACCAAGTGCGTATATGAAAAATATATCGAAAAACCATATATTTACAATATGTTACATTAACATTTTGCGTTGGCGGAAGAATAATTCTGATGAAAAATGGCGCAATCTATGCATTTTTTTCATAGCAAAACGACAACTTTAGTTAGGGCGTAAAAAAGCCCATGGTTGGAAGCAACCATGGGCTTTAGACAGAGGTCTACGCTATAATCTATTCCATATCTGTTGCTACTGCACAGTTTGAAAAAGTATTTATTTCATCCAAACTGTCGCTGTCACAACCCTCATCAGCATCAACGTCACATGTGGCCGTGTGCGCTCCTACACTATCTGTGATTGTGGCTGTTATGGAGTCACAGGTTTCATTGATTTCAGCACCGTTGACAACAAAGCTTTTGTCATCCACATTGACCAGCCATTCTCCATCGGTGTTGATACAGGCATCAACAGAAACATCTTCTTCCTCTTCCATGCCCTCTATGAATGAACATCCTCCGGTTATGCAAAATGCTTCGGTGTTATCCAAATCAAAGTTAATATCAACAGTACCGCAGTCTAGACTAAATTGATCATCATCTTCCCCACAGGTAAATGTAAAATTATTATAGACTACACTCAACTCACTTGAAGAGTTGGTGACTGTAAATGTTCCAGTTCCTGAACATCCATCAATATTTTCCATGATGCATTCATTGTCATATGTAATTGCATCCCCATCTTCCGTTACACACTCCTCATCCACTTCGTCTGCTGTAAGTGCAAGATGACTTGCCTTAAAGATTTCCCATGGCAGCGTATGGCTCGACAATCCACCGGAGCCACCAGAATATAAATTGGTAAAGGGATCATTCAAGTTTGACGCACCTGTTGCGTCCACAGTGGCTTCTAAAACATCTTGGACATTTTCATCTGTGAGTTCGCCTGTTGGATTATCGAAAGGTGCATCATTGGGATCCCCTGTAAAAATACTTCCTCCATCTGAGGTACAAGAAAATACCGCCAATGCGATACAACTTAAAAAGATAAATTTTTTCATGATTTCATCCTTGGTTGATCGTTAAAATTATGTGCTTTCATTGTAGAGAGATTGACTCGAATCGCAAGAAAATAACCCTGCATATTTTGACTTGATAAGCACAAACCTACTCACAAATAGAGCTTAGATCAATTGATACTTCTTGAGCTGATCATAGAGTGTTGATCTTGCAACACCCATATTTCGTGCGGCTTTGGATATATTTCCATCTGCATTCAACAGAGCTTGTTCCAGTTTTTTCTTTTTTTTCTGGATGATGGTCTGCCTGACACTTCTTGTTGTTACTTGTTTATTATTAGATGGGATAGCCTGAACTTGCGATATAAACTGAAGATCTTCAACACCAAGCTTGTTTTTGGAAGCCAGTGCAACAGCCCGCTCAATAATATTTTGCAGCTCCCGCACATTGCCAGGCCAGTCGTATTGAACAAGCATATTCAAAGCCTCTTTGCTGATTTGAACATTTTTATTCATGTCTCGATTTAGTTTTTGTAAGAAAAAATCAATAAGCGCTGGAAAGTCTTCCATACGTTCTCGAAGGGGTGGAACCGTAATTGGAATAACATTCAATCGAAAAAATAAATCTGAACGAAACCGCCCAAAATCAACCTCTTGTTCGAGATTTCTGTTGGTGGCCGCTACAACCCGAATATCTACATCAATAGGTGTTGCAGAACCCACTCTTTGAATTTGTTTTTCCTGTAATACACGCAACAATTTGACTTGTACATTTTCAGAAACCTCACCGATCTCATCCAAAAAAACAGTTCCACCATCACCAATTTCAAACAAACCTTTTTTCTGATGATCCGCACCCGTAAACGCACCCTTTTCATGACCAAACAATTCTGACTCCAATAAACTCTCTGATAGCCCTGCACAATGTACAGGTATAAAAGGCTTGGTTTTTCTGTGACTCAATTGATGAATATGATGGGCAACGAGTTCTTTTCCTGTACCCGTCTCTCCGTAGATCATCACTGTAGAATTTGTCGGTGCTACTTGATCGACCATTTTTTTGACACTTTTAAGTCCACCATCAATACCCACCCAACTTTGGCTTACGTTTTGACTTTGTTGTTTTTGGATCAATATAGACAGATCACCCACTTGCTCTTCTAGCTTACGAACTTTTTCCACTTTGTTTTTGTAGTAGGCAAATGCTCTCTCTATGACTTCTTTGAGTTGGGATTTATTCCATGGTTTGACCACATAGTCATACACATGTCCTCTGCCAATGGCATCCAACAATAATTCTGGCTCTTGATAGGCTGTCACCATTACACGTACAGCATCAGCCCCCACTTCAATAAGTTTTTCGCAAAGCTCAATCCCTGTCATGCCTGGCATTCTTTGGTCTACCAAACACAATGCAAAGTCTTTTTCTTTGACGATTTCGAGCGCTTCTACACCAGATTGGGCTGTCGATACAAGGTACTCATCTTCAAATGTTTTTTTGAAGATCAGGGTATTGGATGCTTCGTCATCTACATACAATATGGTAGGCCGAAATACTATGCTCATGATGTTCTTGGAAGCGTGATGATAAATGCGCTTCCCTTGCCTACTTCGGATTGTACATCAATACTTCCTTGATGCTGGTTAATGATTTCTGCAACAATCGAGAGCCCCATACCTGTTCCCTCCCCTTGGTCCTTGGTTGTGTAAAATGGATCAAAGATTCTTTGCATCTCTTGTGGTGACATCCCAGTGCCTTCATCCTTGATGATCCATTGGATCTGATCTTCGGATACCGTTGTTTGAATAGAAAGTTTTCCTTTTCCTTTCATGCTATCAACAGCATTTTGCAAAAGATTCACACAAACCTGTCCTAATTCAACTTTGTTGCATACCAATTGATCCTGATCATCGAAATCTGTATGCACTTCTATATGATTCCACTGTGGCGAAATAAACTGTAGGGTTTGGAGAATAATTTCATGCAAAAACTCTTTGTTTCTTTGACCTGTTCCAGGATGGGCATACATACGAAAACCTTCAAGAATGGTTTTCATACGATTGGCACCTTCTTGCATCGTCGCGATAAGTTCAAGCGAACCTTCTTTGTCCTTATCTTTTTCCACATTATCTTTGAGGGGATCAATAGCAGCATAGATGAAATTTAGTGGATTATTCAATTCATGGGACAATCCCGTCATCAAGTTGCCAATGGTAGCCCGCCTCTCAAAACGTGCAAATTGCAATCGATCAAATCGAATTTTTCCCAAAAGCAATCCAACAAAGAAGAATACTGGAAAAAGTAAAATCAAAGGTGCCATAAAGTTCAAAGGAACAGGAATATCAAAAAGAAAAATGCCAAGCGTGGCAACAAGGGGCACCGCAAACGCAAAAATCTGACCACGGAGTTGATAGCGCGCCATAATTTTTGCAAAATCACCGCTTGGCAAACTTAGAAACTGAATCTGATGAATGATCCAATAAAAGAACGAAAAAATCACATACACCAATAGAGAACGCTCCACCCACAACCACATATTTGGATGGTTAAAAAACACGACGTGCATGCTGAAGAAAATCAAACTGACAAACCATGGCCACTTGGGACCTTTTTTGCCTTGTTCTGGAAAAACATGCGCAAATGCCATGGCGGTTGCAGGAATACAAGAAAACACAAACAAAAGCACAAACGTAAAATGATGGTTCATATGAAAATCTGGAGAAAGAATCAGATAATTGCCAATCAAAAAATGAAGCAACAGAAGAATGCGGCTACTTCGAATAAAGGGAGAGAAAAAATACACCCCCAAACCAAAGAGAAAAAATAGAAGCCCAGAGAGAACAGGGAGCACAACAACACCCCAGTAATCTTCCACTTGAAACAAAGAATGATCGGGATCATCACCTGTAATATAGTGATAGGTTTTGCCAAGTTGATACCCATCCCACTCAGGCATGTAAAATGCTCCGACAACCTGATTCTCAAAGGTCAAATAGCCTGGAAACTCCCTTCCCATCCAGGAGGCTGATTGAGTCAGCACCACCACTGAAAACACAAGGGTAACCACAAATAAGACAATAGCTACACCATGTTTTTGAATATTTGCCACCTTCATCATGACTTAATTATAGCAAAAATCGCCTACTTTGTCCGTTTTTTATCGGATATTGCCGTTTTTGTTCGGAAGCTGAACTGAGTTAAGTTGCTGATAATACTTCGTTTTATTTTTGGCACAGCCGTTGCTCATATAGAGATCGTTATGAAAACAAACAAAAACACCAAAAAGGAAGTAACTGAAATGAAAAAAATTATAATTACTTTATTTCTTGTACTAAGTTTTTCTTTCACACCCAATGTTCATGCAGATGATGGTTGGGATGGGGATCAAGTTGCACTTGCTTTTGGTACTGCTGGTCTAGCTGGAATTACAGGTTTAGTCGGTGGTATTTACGGTGCATCCGTTGTTTCTGGCAAAAATGACCCAACGAGCTTTAAGAAAGTTGGCGCGTACACACTGGGCGTTACTGGAAGCATCATTGGATTAAAGCAAGCAGGAAGACTAGCGACAAGAGATGATGATTTTAGTTTATTAAAACTATCAAGCTATCTTGTTGTAGGTGGCATCATCGGTGGTTTTGCTGGCGCATTGGTGGGTGCACCCCTTGGGAAAGTAATAAAGAGAGAATCTAAGCTTTCAGTCACACCCACATTTTACAAAGACAAACAAAGCACAACCTACGGTGCAAATGTACAAATTAACTTTTAAGGAGATTCATATGAAATTATTCAAAACCATTATTATATTAATTACTCTCATAGCATCAACACTATCATCACCAAATGCTCGCGCTGGGGCAGCAGGAGGTGCAATTATAGGAAGTACGGTAGGTATAGCAGCAGGAAGTACGCTAGGAGCACTACTGGGTCCCAAAGATGGAATTCCAATTTCTGGAGCTGGCATTGTAATTGGTGGAATTGTAGGTGCGGTCTCTCTTGGCATTGTTGGAGCAAAAATTGGAAAAAAAACAAAAGAAAATAGAGAAAGAAAGAGAAAGTCCAATCTTACCCTCACACCCACTTTTTACAAAGACAAACAAAGCGCAACCTACGGTGCCAATGTTAAAATTAACTTTTAAGGAGATTCATATGAAAAAGAAGTACACATTCATGGTTTTATTTTTCTTTCTGTCAACATCCATAAGCTACGCTGATACGTCGATAAACAGCATGGAGATGACGCGATACCAATTCGCTAGATACAAAATGGAAACATTAAAAACACAAAACCCACAGCAATATTTACAGCTTGCCTCCGACTTTGAACGCATTCAGAGAAAAAGAAGTACCGGAAACACCATCTTGTATACAGGTCTTATTACAGGGGGCCTTATCACATCAATGGGTGTTGCAACCATTCTTAATGCGGATAACACCGAAGACCCCAGCGATGAAGCTGGGATTGGTGTAATTGCGAGCGGTGTAGGCCTTGGAGTAATGGGCTTGTTTGGTGTTATCTCATCTCTTGTTTACCCAACACAACAAGACTACGATAAGTTTAGATAGGTAGTTTTCAATACCCGAAGCTTGCCAAGAGCAGCATCAAACTCGATGTGACAATACTCGAAATGGTAAGGACCATGCCACCCACACGATACAATCCCTTAGTTTTTGGTGATGATAAACCAAAAGCATGGATGTATCGACCGATCAAGAGCAAGCTTGCACTGACCCACAATGCCCAATTTGTCACGTCCTGAATTTCACAAAGAAGAAGTAATAAAAGGGCATACGGTGTGTATTCAATAAAATTTGCATGCATTCTCATTCGACGTAGCAAAACCTGATCCCCTTGATCACCAATGGAAACTCGATGTGTTCGTCGGTATACAATCACACGAAATGTTAAAAAAAGAAAAAGCGGAACAAGACAAACAGCAGTCATAGAAGTAATTGGAAGAAGCATGATGTAACTCTATACAGATACGTTTGAATGTATAGTAATTTACAATGCCATATTGCTGCCCGCAACGTAGCCACTGGTCCAAGCATGCTGAAGATTAAAGCCGCCTGTAATACCATCGACATCCATAATCTCACCTGCAAAAAAAAGCCCTGGTACAATTTTACTTTGCATGGTCTTCATATCGATTTCTTTTAAATCCACACCACCACATTCGACAAATTCATCTTTAAAACGATTTTTTCCCTTCACATCAAAAACACATCCAGTTAAACACGTTGCGATTTTTTGAATTTGTAGATTAGAAAGATCCGCAAACAATTGATCCTGTGAAATTTGCGCAACCATCAAGACGCGCTCCCAAAAGCGCTTGGTCAGTCCCAAAAGTGCGCGATTGCTTAGCTTTGCTGTTGGATGATTTTGACGAAATTGAGAAAGCTCATCTACAACATGCCCAAAAGCTTGTCCAACCCAATTGACGGTCAACGTTGCGCGATACTGACTTTGTTTCATTTCACGCGCTGCCCACGCAGATAATTTTAAAATTCCGGGGCCACTTAATCCCCAATGCGTAATCAAAATTGGATTTTCTTCTCGAAACTTTTTCTTTTCTCCAACTTCCAACAACAAACTTGCTTTTGGAAAACTAACACCCTGCAACTCTTGCAGAAGTGGTGACGCTATCACAAAGCTAAAAAGAGATGGCGCAAGTGGCGTTACAGCATGTCCAAGCGCTTTTGCGATATTGTACCCTACGGGTTGACTTCCTGTAGCCAAAAGAACTTTGTCTGCCTCAAATGTTTCTCCGCTCCGACTGTTAAGAGCAAAACCAAAAGTCTTTTTCACAATACTTTCAATAAAGAAATTTTTATGAAGTTTACAACCAAGCGCCAATGCTTCTTTTTCCAAACAAGCAATGATGGTTTCTGATGAATCCGTAACTGGAAACATGCGTCCATCTTCTTCGACCTTTAACGCTACACCTCTTTTTTCAAACCACTGGACCAAATCCTGCGCCTGAAAT
Source organism: Bdellovibrionales bacterium (assembly GCA_020434345.1). Lineage (GTDB taxonomy): Bacteria > Bdellovibrionota_G > JALEGL01 > JALEGL01 > JAGRMV01 > JAGRMV01. Next base: position 2,589 of record JAGRAZ010000064.1, on the reverse strand, counting down.
TGGTGCATAGGAGAAAGCACTTCCTTTTGTCCACGAGGGTACCGCGAACAAAACGATCGAATATTATAATCATGATGAGTTACGTTGCAGCGCCCACCCCCTGAAATACGTACCTTTTGTAAAAATCGACCGGAACCTTCAAAAAGATGCACTTGAAATTGATGGTTCGACTGCTGCATCAGTTGCGCATATCGAATGGCTGCAAAAAAACCAGCCGCACCGCCACCAACGATGGCTATGGCTTTTGTTTCAGACACGTAAAATCCATTACCAATATTCTTCAATATGAATCTGGCCCGGGTTGCGGCCTTTGATGACTGCAAATCCCTTACTTTGTAGTGTCTCGATTGCAGCTTGAATCATGGAAGGATTTCCACAGATAAAAACTTCGTCTTTCTCTGGTGATAAGCTCAACCCTATTTGATCAAGCGTCTCTTTTTCAAACAATACATTTTGAATGTATCCCGTTTTACCTTTCCAACTTGAACTTTGTCTGGACAAAACTGGTAGATAGAAAAAATTACTTTGTGCCTTTTCAAGCGCTTCTAATTCCTCACGATAACCCAAATCTTCTTCATGCCGAACGCCATGTGCAACAATAATTTTTCGATTTTTGCTCCAGTCAACCCCTGTTCGAAGCATGCTCATGTACGGCGCCAATCCTGTACCTGTAGATAGTAAAATCAAATTTTTGTGATCAGCGACTTCTTCCAATGTGAATTTTCCAACAATCTTCGGTGCCATGTACATGCGATCCCCGGTTTGAAGGGCAAAAAGCCGAGGCGTAAGAGCACCATCCTCCACAAGCGCCAGATAAAATTCGATTTCATCAGAGGTAGCATTGGATGAAATGGAATACGGTCGTCGAATCAATTGCGCAGGATCAACTGGTTGTTTATCGGGTTTGGAAAGTTGTGCGCGAGGTGCATCACCTGTTAAGCCAATGGTGGCATACTGACCGGGAACAAAACCACCCATGGTTGCGTCAGGTCGTACAGACATCACCATCAAATAATCAGTGAGCATGAGTGTTGAGACTACCGTTGCATTGTATTCAAAAGTCTTTGCCATCTTGGGTTTTATCCTACCCAAGTCATATCAACTTGTCATCAAGGATGAATTTTTAAAGAAGAGATTCGATTTTCTGCGTAATCTTATCGCTTGTGGGTTTTGTTGTGGACACATAGAAATCCACCAATCCACCCTCTTTATTAACCAAATATTTATGAAAATTCCATTTGGGGGCAGACAAAACACCCAATGTTTGTTTGGCCCAAAGATAGAACGGATGCGCCTTTTTTCCGGATACAACTTCTTTCTGTGCCATAGGAAAAGATACACCATAATTGAGCTCACAAAACGATTGAATCTCTTTTGCGCTACCGGGTTCCTGTGCTCCAAAGTCATTGCTCGGCACACCCAACACTACCAACCCGCGGTCTTTATACTTTAGGTAAAGCTCTTCTAGCTCCTTATACTGCGGTGTAAATCCACATTTGGATGCAGTATTGACCACAAGCACAACCTTGCCTTGAAACATGGAGGCCGGAAGAGGCTCATTGTTTTCAAGTGACCGAAATGAATAATCGTAGAATGTATGTTTTTCTTTCTCTTTTGCCGTTGTCTTGTTTGAAAAAAGCATCACAAAACCTCCAATGCATAGTACCCCTAAGACCCAGTACTTCATTTCGCCAATGCTCCTAGTGGCAGCGATTCACAAACCTTGCCGTCTTTGTCTCGGTCAAGGCCGTAGGCGTCCATATTTTTGCCTGCATCTTTACATTTATTATAGACTTCCATCGCTTCAGCTTGGGTTTTAAAATCACTGCAGTTGTAATCAATTTCCTTCTGGTTACAAAATTCAACGACGTTGACAAGCTGCCCTTCATCATTTCTTTTAAGCTTTGCCTTTTTGAATGATCCCGTTTTGGCGACTGTTCCCAAGTCATAATCCGTGTTTTTGGTTTCAAATCCTAGCGCCACCAAAAGGGCTACAATTACACCCCCAAGGATGATTTTGGTGGTCGTATTTTTGATTAGAAAAATCAGCGCAACCGCTACAATCAAGAGTCCGCCGATGGTCCATAGTCTTGCTTTTTTTGATTTCATCATGGTCTAAACTACTTACGTTAAATGCATTTGTATGGCAAATCTGACGTATTTTGGGTTCCCCACCTTGACTCCCCCTCTGAACCATTCTTCTAAAAGGGATTTTCCCCTCGTAAAAATCGTTGAACTTTGTAGTCAAATTGTAAAAACCGTGAGATGATTCAGCAGTTATATTAACAACCTTTTTTAGGAGAAAAAGAAAATGGCAAAAAAGAAAAAAGCAGCAAAGAAAAAACCTGCTAAAAAGAAAGCAGCGAAAAAAACTGCAAAGAAAAAAGTAGCAAAGAAAAAACCTGCTAAAAAGAAAGCAGCGAAAAAACCTGCTAAAAAGAAAGCAGCGAAGAAACCTGCTAAAAAGAAAGCAGCGAAGAAAGCAACAAAAGCTAAAGCTAAAACCAAAACAAAACGTAAACCAAACAAAGCGTTTATGAAACCTTTAACACCAAGTGCACAACTTGCTGAAGTTGTAGGTAACAAACC
>JAGRAZ010000063.1 GCA_020434345.1 Bdellovibrionales bacterium | reverse complement strand
TACAAGAAGGTCCTTGTCCCAGAACTCAACATGGGCCAACTTTCTAGTTTGATTCGATCAAAGTATCTTGTTGATGTGAAAGCATTCAACAAAGTACAAGGAAAACCCATTAAAATTAGTGAATTAAAAAATGCTGTTTTAGAATTGTTACAATAGGAAAGAAAATGAACGCAGATGCTGCAAAAAAATTATCCCCTGAAACCAAAAAAGACTTTACGTCAGATCAGGAAGTTCGTTGGTGCCCGGGTTGTGGTGACTACGCAATTTTAAACGCAGTACAAAAACTTGTACCCACCCTGGGAATTCCAAAAGAAAACTTTGTATTTATATCCGGCATTGGTTGTTCTTCACGTTTTCCGTACTATATGGATACCTATGGATTCCATACCATTCACGGAAGAGCTCCAGCATTTGCAACCGGTGTAAAAATTGCCAACCCTGAATTGTCTGTTTGGGTTATTACAGGCGATGGAGATTCTTTATCGATCGGTGGCAATCATTTTATCCATGCACTTCGACGTAACATTAACATCAACATTTTACTTTTTAACAATAGAATTTACGGCCTCACCAAAGGGCAATACTCACCAACTTCTGAGCAAGGCAAAAAAACAAAATCAACACCGTATGGATCGCTTGATTACCCTATTAGTGCTACCAACTTGGCGTTGGCTGCTGGAGCATCTTTTATTGGAAGATCTTATGATATTAACTCAACCCACCTTCAAGCGACACTAGAGCAAGCCGCAAAACACGAAGGCGTATCGATTGTAGAGATTTATCAAAACTGTAATATTTTCAATGACGGTGCATATGAACCCATTGTCAATAAAACAGCCCGCTTAGATCAGACCATTGAACTTGAGGCTGGTAAGCCTATGATTTTTGGCAAAGATGCGAACAAAGGTATTCAACTACAAAATGGAGCACCTGTTGTCGTAACCCTTGGTGAAAATGGTGTAACAGAAAAAGATCTTATGATTCATGATCCTTCCAATAACTTGCAAGCCTTCATGCTAACACAAATGGATTATCCAGAATTTCCTGTACCCATGGGTGTATTTCGAACAATAAAAAAGCCTACATTTGAAAAAATGGTATGGGCACAAAATCAATCTGTCATCGATCAAAAAGGTCAGGGCAGTCTTGAAAAACTAGTTCAAGGCTCTGATACGTGGACAGTTCGTTAATTTTAATTTCCCTGACAAGTCTGTGTGTAAGCGTCTTGACAAGAGACCAATGAAAAATTGCTGTATTGAATTGAAGGCATCTCTGTATCCAACCCTTGTGGGCCACGGGGGTTTTGTAATTGTCGAAAAAGTGTGTACCAATCATACTCACTCATTGCTGATCCAAGCGTAGGAAGGGGTGTAGGTGAGGTACGAGGATTATTTGGATCAACTACATAATTTCCCGGCACAAACGTCGCAGGTGTTGAACCATCTGCTACATCACCTTCGACATAGGTTGAAGAAATTACCGTGTTATTAATATTGATTGGATCAGTTTGAATCGATACCAATACACGGTCTTGTGCAGTAGGAAGATCCACAAAGTGGATACCCACATCCATGATTTGATTGATCGTTCCACCCATATCCAAACGAACGGTATTGGTGCCCGCAAGTGCGATTTGATTTCCCACATTGACGGATGAAAGTCCGTTTCTCCATCCAACAATTTGAGCGTCTTGCGCGCTGTAGGTAGAAGGTTCAACACGGAATCCGTCTGCATATACAGGACTTCCGTTATTGATATATGCAATATCATCAAGCAAAAGTTCAGGTGCTAAGCCTTCGCCACGAACAATACTTTTCATTTCACTATGCGTGATTGGAAGAATACTTAGGCGACCAGCAGCCAGTAAATCACCATTTTCAGTCAGGGATAGGCTGCTGCATGTGTAGTTATGTGAAGCAATTTTTACACCTGTGTTGTCACGTATTCCACTGTCTTTAAGGTCGGATACGCGCATCAAACGAATTTCGCCTTCCAAATTTTCACCTTCTGCTTGCACAGAAGAAAGTGATACGGATGTACAAACGGGCAAATATTCTTCACCTTCAATGACAGTGGTTCGCTCTGCAATTGCTGTAATAATGCGGTTGTTTTGCGTAATATTAATGTCCGCAATGTGTGTTACGATAGGCATGGCAAAATCACCCATTCCATCATTTTCAACACCTACATCCAGTTGATAAATCCCTGTTGCAAGGGCTCGTTCTTTTTTGGTCATGGGTACAATAAGAAGTTTTCCATCCACAGTTCTGGCAAGATTGGCACTGTCCATTAAACCAGACAGGTCATTTGCGTATACGCCATCACCATTGGTTTGGGGGATACTGGTCCAATGACAGCCACCAATGTTACAAGACGGCCTGTCTGCATCGTATTGATTGTAGACCAACTCTGCAAGTGGCATCCCTGAAGGCACTATCACGGTAGCAAATCCCGCTGTTCTTTGAAGCTGTGATGAAACTTCGCAGCCCCTTGTTCCACATTCATTCCGCCCATCATTGATAGTTGAAATGCTTTCTAATCCATCTGCGCTCTCCGCCCAGTTCACAGTTCCTTCTTTGGAAGTCTCATATGAACCTGTCATCGCAACACCGCCCACAACCATGACACTGTAGCCTGACATTTCAATTGTATTGATCGTGGTTGGAAAAAATTTAGAAACCTCTTTAATGTTTGAGCCATCCTCATCACTAATAGTGTTTCCTGTCGTGACTGGACGAAATACAATGGAAGATCGATCTGAAGGCGCACAATTGTTGCCCTCACAATTGTTCTCTGCGTTAACAGGTCCCCCATTTTTTTTAAAAATCGCAATTCTGCCATCATCATCCACCGATTGACCCGAAGCTTTCGAAAAAATACTTCCGTCTGTCATATGTCTCCAGAGTGGGATCACGATCTCGCTTTCTTCATCATTGAAGGCGTAGTAAAAGGGCTTACCAATATTTTCATCGTATGCATTACTGCTAACTTTAGACAAGTTGAGGTTTGCTGTTTTGTACGACTCATACGATACGTTTTCAACCATGGTTGTTTGACCACTCATCGTATCAAATGAAGCTTTCACAGTATGATTTTTAACGACTGTTTTGGTTGGATCTGTTTGATCTTGTCCTTCATTGACGATATTTAAATTGATGGCAATAATATTGGAAGCAAAGTGGAAAATTGAGCTGTTGCTAAATGAATCAGAAAAATAATTATTGGAGGTGTTTAATAAAAATCCGCGATATGCACCACGTCCCACACCTTTTTCAATACTCTCAGTTGCAGATGCCAACAAATCATATGTAAGTTCAATATTGCTTACTTCTGTTAAATATTCTCTTTTTTCATTGGAGCCTGCATACTCAATTCTAGTGAGCATTTTTCTTTTTTGACCATTGCTATCAAGAAGATATAAATTATCATGAGATTTTTCTTTTCCATCATTGGTGGCATATTGAAGAAGGTACGATACTGGATTTCCAATTTTCTGAAGTCTCATTTTATCTTTTTCAAAACAATAATAATTATCTGATGTACCAGAAGTGTATTTACCCTGTACATCAACTGTCGTTGGAAGAACACCAGCCTTTGTAATCAACCCTGTAAATTGTCCGGATACGTTGCTTAAAATGGCTTGCTTTTCTTGATCATTGGGGGCGCGAAGCCGAATGGTAGAACCTTGTTTTGAGACAACAGTGCCCAATGCACTTTGTTCTCGATTAAAAACCAAAATCCAATCGCCTGACTTTAACCTTTCATATTCATCTACCCCGATATCTGAACTATAAAGTCCTGGATCGGTAAATCGATTTGGATCCGCAGTTGTTCCCAAACAAAATTTCGGAATGGACGTATTTAACGTCAAATAATAATCAAAATCCGTATCTCTTCGCAAAAATGTCACGCCATCTGTGAGCGAAACCTCACTTTGCATAATAGAATCTGCATAGTAATTGCTTCCAAGCCCTAAACCCTGATGAGGATAAACCGCTGGAACACCAAGGGTTATCCAATTGGGATCTACCAAACTTGCATCTGCTTTAAAGCGTTCAATCGCAGTATTGGAAGCACGATTTTGTGCTTGAAATTTCACTGCACTGAGTTGCTGTGTTTGTTGTTTTTGTAAAAATGAATAGGTAACCGCAGAAAGACCAACAAAAACAACGGAAGCCAAAAGCATCTCAATAAACGAGAAACCACCTTGTGATCTTTTGGATAACCCTTTAAAATGTAGCTTTGATCTATTCATTGTCTTTATGACTCTTTTTCTACATGTTCATTATCCCATAGACCCATCAATTTTCCAAGTTATAGGGTAATTATTGTTCCATATTAAGTATAATTTATGTAACTTATTGTTATATTTATATATTTTGAATAATATTATTCGTTATTTTAGTGATTTTACTTGATAGTTCGAAGATTGACTCTTTACCATTCTCCCCTATGATAGGGGGATGAAATCTTTCAACCTTGCATCTTGTATACTTTTATTGCTCGCTTTAATTCAACCGGCTTTGGCTGCGACCTCGACCAAAGAAGTCATGATAGACAAACAAAAGGGCTTTTTGACCTGCTCAGGTGGCACGCAGGCACCGCTATTTAAACAAGATTGCAAATTGCTTACCGTAGAAAGGGTTTCATTTGGGGGAACAATTTCTTATGAAGCTCGGTGCAAAGACTCTAGCGGAACAGAGTTCATTGTGGCTTGCATTGCCTTCTCCTATGAACCAGACCTTTCATTAAGTGTACCCACAACTGACTTTTTACAGTAGCCATTGTATTCTTTTTTTGATTTAGAGAGGCCACGTGATTCATCATACTGGATATATTGGCTCATCTAAAGCCTATCTGCTTGCAAAAAACTCCTCAAGCCAGACATGTATTGTTTGCCCAAATGATGAAACAGCACAAAATATCGCACAAGATTTACTTTTCTTTTCTTCATATTTTGATCAGTCTATAAACATTTTACACTTTCCTTTTCGACCTTCGGACATCAAGCCCTATGAAATACAACAAAATCACATCACAGCACAACGCCTAACAACCATTGCCAATATTACTCACAACAAAGGAGTTGTAGTAACTTCAATACAAGCACTTGAGCAAGTAACGATTTCTAAAAGTGAATTTTGTAAAAACTCGTTTACCCTTACTTTAGAACATCAATACAATATCGATGAACTTGTTGAAAAACTTATTTTCATTGGATTTGAAAGAGAAAGTCAATGTAGTGAAAAAGGCACTTTTTCACTCCGTGGCGATATACTTGATATTTTTTCACCACATCTAGAATCTCCCGTACGAGCTGAATTTTTTGGTGATGAGATTTTACAAATGAGATTCTATGATCCGGAATCACAACGAACGTATAAAAGCTCGCATGAAAATCTACATAAGATTGATATCATACCATGCAAAGAATTTTTCTTTCCGATTTCGACGGATTTGATCAATAAAAAAATCCAAGATCGTGCTGATGACCTAGAAATAAGCCCTTCACAGCGTAGAGAGATTCAACAAGCAATTTCACAGAAACAAGACTTTGTTACATCAAATCACTTCTTGCCCTACTTTCAGAATGAACCTTCAACCTTTTGGGACCTTGTTCAAGATATGGATCTTATTTGGATTGATCCGTTTACTTGCAGACAAGAAATTCTACGATTGCAGCAAACATTGGAAGAAATAGAAAATGAAATACAAGACAAAAAGATTCTCTTTTGTGAACCGCGGATGTTCTTTCCTCATCTTTCATCATGTGAAAACAGGATACAAAACAAAGCTTTATATTCTGTTGGTGATATCCACACGCATGATAAGCAAGAAAACATTAATGCAAATATAGCTTCTATTGATCAACTACGATCGATGCTTGTGCAAAGTAAAAAAACCGACAAGCCTCTCTCCCCTCTTGTAAACATAATTCATGAGTACCGTGAAAAAGGTTTCTCTATTCTTTTTGTGATGTTTGATGAAAAGTCTTGTCAGAATTTACAAAAATTACTTGAACCTCATATACAACATATTCCGATCATAAAAAACAAATCTGAAGCATCTATATCAATCATGCAAGGAAACCTAAGTCATGGGTTTGTTCACCATGATGAGAAAATAGTTTGGATTTCCGAATCGGAAATATTTGGGCACAAAAAACACTTTCAAAAAAATATTTCTAGAGTCAATACGCATCAAATTGATCTCACTCAACTTGAAATAGGAAGCCCTGTAGTCCATGTTGATTTTGGGATTGGTATTTATAAAGGGTTGAACAAAATAACAGTGAGCCAAGTAGAACAAGATTTTGTTATTATCGAATACGCAAAGGAAGATAAACTTTTCTTACCCATCTACCGTCTGAATCGAATTCATCCATTTATTAGTGCGGATGGAAAAAAACCCAAAATTGATTCGTTAGGTTCGACCAATTGGAAGCAGCACACTTCCAAAGCAAAAAAAGCTGTTGAAGAAATGGCGCAGGAATTAATTAAACTGTATGCCTCTCGTAAAGTCGCGCATGGCTTTGCTTATCAACCCCCAGATGGTGGTTTTATCCAGTTTGAAAGTCTATTTCCGTTTGATGAGACCCGTGATCAATTGGCCACGATGGAGGAAATAGAAAAAGATCTTCGTAGTGAAAAACCAATGGATCGACTTATTTGTGGAGATGTGGGATTTGGCAAAACTGAAATCGCACTTCGCACGGCCTATCGAGTTGCAGCAGAAGGCAAACAAGTCGCGGTACTGGTCCCCACAACGATCTTATGCCAACAGCATTTTGAAACTTTCCAGAAACGATTTGAGCCTTTCCCCATACAAGTTGGCTATGTAAGTCGCTTTAAATCAAGCAAAGAAAACAAAGATACATTAGAAAAATTAAAGAATGGGAGCCTAGACATTGTAATTGGTACACATCGATTGTTGTCCAAAGATGTGCATTTTTCCAATCTTGGTTTGCTTGTACTAGATGAAGAGCACCGCTTTGGTGTAAAACATAAAGAAAAAATTAAACAGTTTAGAAACAAGATTGATGTTTTAACGCTTACAGCAACTCCCATACCAAGAACATTACAACTATCCATGACTGGTATACGTGATCTTTCAATGATCAACACACCCCCACTAGACAGAAAAGCTGTCAATACAATCGTATCTAGCTTTGATGAATCTTTAATTCGTGATGTGATTTTAAAAGAAACTGGACGCGGTGGACAAGTCTATTTTTTACACAATAGAGTCGAGAGCATTCAGAGCATGCATCAGTTCTTACAGAAACTTACTCCTTCAGTAAAAATTCGTGTAGCCCACGGACAAATGGACAAAACACAACTCGAAAAAACCATGCATGATTTTTTACAGAACAAGTTTGATGTCCTACTCTGCACAACCATTATAGAATCAGGCATTGATGTAGCAAATGCCAACACGCTTATCATCAACCGTGCAGACACGTTTGGCCTTGCACAGTTATATCAGCTTCGGGGACGCGTAGGCCGTTCATCACGTGATGCCTATGCATACTTACTCATTCCGGGAGAAGACATCATAACGCCAAATGCACTCAAGAGACTAAAAACCATTAAGAAATTTACCGATCTTGGTTCTGGATTAAAAATTGCAATGCATGACTTAGAAATGAGAGGTGCTGGTAATCTTTTGGGAGCAAAACAATCAGGACATATTTCGAATGTAGGCTTTGAACTCTACATTCAATTGCTTGAAAGAGAGATTCGCAAATTAAAAGGCGAAAAAATTACGGAGGACGTTGAACCTGAACTACGGGTTAGTATGCCTGCGTATATTCCAGATATGTATATACCCGATCAACAGGATCGACTGACATTTTATCGAAGACTTTCAAATTGCCCCAGTGTAGAGAAGCTTGAAGAACTTAAAGAGGAATTAATTGATCGGTTTGGGCCGATACCACCCCTTGTACAAAATCTTTTTGAGGTTATTGATCTTAAAATTTTATGCAGACAATGCGGTGTCAAATCCTTACATATAACAGGACAAAACCCCTTGATTGAATTTGCCGATCATGCACCAATTGACCTAAACCAACTCCTTCAAATAATTCAAAAAAATAGAAATATCCAGCTTACACCTGATCAGAAATTACAAATGACCTTTTCAGCCGAAATTGAGCCTTATGAAGAAACAAAAAAGATCTTGAACAGTTTATCAGTCCATGGCAAAGAGGGGTTATGATATTGAAAAGATTACTCATTTTTTTATGCGTGCTAACTTTTTGGACATGTTCTCAAAGAAATTATCAAAGCCAATCTGACTCTTTGGCAATTGTTAATCAAAGAAACATAACACTACAAGACTTTCAAGAACAGATTGAGCCAATGAAAGCGTTTCAAGGGTTGGATACCAAAAGCGAGAGTGGGAAAAAGGACGTATTGGATGACATGGTATTTCAAGAACTTGTCTTTCAAGAAGCCCTAAAAGAGGAATTCTACTTACATAATCTTACGGTTAAGCAGGCTGTAGTTGATCAATACCTTCAGCAAAAATTTCAAGCCGCTGTTGAAAAGGTTAACGACCAAAAAGCCCAAGATTATTATGAAAAAAATAAAGCAAGTATTGACCGCGTTCGAGCCTCCCATATTTTAATCAAAGCCGATCCTGAGAATAAAGAAGAAAGAGCAAAAGCAAAAAATAAAATTGAAGGCATTCGCAAGGAAATCCTTAATGGACAAATAACATTTGAAGAAGCTGCTAAAAAATATTCCGAAGATGGCACTTCACAAAGCGGGGGAGACTTAGGATACTTTGGTCGGGGTCGCATGGTGCAAGCATTTGAAAACACGGCATTTTCAATGGAACAGATTCATGATATAAGCAACCCTGTTGAGACAGAATTTGGTTATCATCTAATTATGCTAACCGATCGTCAAACTGGATACGATTTTCATAGAGAAAGAATCTTGGCATACCTCGTTAAAAAAGAAATCGAGGAAGATATAAACCAATACAAAGCTGCGCTTTTGGATGAAAACCAAGTGAAAGTATTTTATGACCGCCTTCCCAAAGAAAATAAACAATAAATTTTTTATACTGATACTTGCTTGTTTGTTCAGCATCCTTGGATGCTCTGATCAAACAGGAAATACGGTTGTAGCTCGAGTAAATAAAGAAGATATTTTATTAGGAACTCTTCTACAACGCTTGCAGGAATATCAATTTGACCCAAGTTTAAACAGTCCAACACATAACTATGAGCTAAAAAAAACCATTCTCAACGAACTGATTCAAGAGAAAATTATTTTACAACTTGCTAAACAGAATAATCTCAAGGCAAATCCTATTGAAGTGCAGAAAGTGTTACAAATGACATATGCTGAGCATGGCACTGAGCCTAAACGCGATGAACTCGACTACATAAAGAATAAAATTGTGTACCAACTTACAGCCAATGAACTCTACAATTGGGTCAATCAAGACACAAAACAGCCCAGCTCTGCAGAGATGCAAGCTTATTTTGAAGCGCATCCTGAGGATTTTATACAAGATGAACAAATTAGAATTCAGCAAATTATTGTAAAAAATAAGGAAGAAGCACAAAAAGTGCTAACAGAACTTAAAGGCAATGTACCTTTTGAAGTGCTTGTAAAAAAATACTCAATTCTTCCAGAAAGCAGTCTTGAGGGTGATACAGGTTTTGTAGGTCGAGGTATGTTTGATGAAAAAATGGAAGAAGTAATTTATAAGTTAAGCCCAAATTCAATTGCACCAATCATTCAAACAGAACAAGGTTATCATATTGTAAAAATCCTAGATAAAAAGCAATCTAAGGAACTTACTTTTGATGAGGTAAAAGATTTTATTTTTCAAAATTTATTGCAACAAAAAAAGGAAGACACATACAACCAGTGGCTTGAACAAAAAATTCTGCAAACCAATATAGAAAGAAATCATGCGATACTACAACAAAACACTACTATTTCTTAACA
>JAGRAZ010000062.1 GCA_020434345.1 Bdellovibrionales bacterium | reverse complement strand
TAAGTGTCGGGATTCACAACGTAAAACATTAGTTAAGGTGAAAGCATGAAAAATTATCTTCGTTTGGTTCTATTGGCTTTAATTGTTCTTACAAGCTCTCTGTCTTGTAAAGACATCATCGATAACAAAGTTGTTTATCTTACCTATAATAATTTAAACGTGACTGAAAGCGCAGCCAATGACGGTACATTTTCTGCAACCATCGACATTGAAGTCATTGGAGATGAATTCGTAGGAACGCTTAATGAAGGCGACGCCTACGTTGTGACAAATCTTAATGATGAGCTTACGGCTACAATGACGCGTGTAGATGATCAAAATGCAACCCTTACCATTTCTGGAACCGTGACAGACCACGTACGATGTGCCATTGAAACTGCAGGTCTTATTTTTTACAGTGATGGTTTTGTTTCGGGTCAGCGTCCCCAAAACGCTTCTGTAGATATCAATGTTTCATTTGCAGGTGCGAGCTATGCTGTTACCGGTGAAAACATTAGCGAAAGCAGCCCAAACAGTGGCTCCTTTTCTGGTGTTGCAACACTGACTCTTGGTGGTGGCGCAACAATTACTGCAGGATCACTGGTAGAAGACGTTCACTTCTCGCTTATTGATGATATGCCTGACGGCTTGATTGTTTCTCCTGCCATTACTTCGACAACCACTTTGACTTTTGGTGTTGCTGGAAGCGCTGGCGACAATACTTCAGCTGATTCAGAAACTGTAACCATTAAATTTTTAGATACCAATTTAAACCTAAATACAGTGTCACCTTTTAGTGGAAGTGCATTTTGTTCTAATGAAGCTGTTCGTATTAATTTAGGTTTGCTCTTTGCAGATTGTTCAGAAATTTCATTGGCTGCTTCAACAATCAGCGAAGCTGGGGCCAATGATGGATCGATTACAGCAACTGTAAATATTACGCTTGCTGGAGGAGCCTTTAATCCGGCCATTACCGCAGGTGATGTTGTCTTTAGTGGTACACCAGCTGGGTTAACGCCTGTGATTACATACGTTGGCGCCAATACTGTCTCACTTTCATTTACTGGTATGGCAGCGAGTCACGCGGATGCAAACGATACAGATATTGATTTGACGTTCCAAGCTTCAGGGCTTACAGCTGCATCTGAATTTTGCGATGATGGAAATACTGCAACGCTTTCGGTAAATTTTGCAGATTAGAAAAAGCAATTTTCACTACAACTTATAAATTACTTTGTGCTTGTTTGATGGTCTGTTCAAACGAATCAATCGATGAGTCAACAGCCTGTTTTTGTTGTTCTGCCATCGATGTATCAAGATCGTATTTTTTCAACTCCAAAATAATTTGGTCTAGTTTAAGTCGAGCTAATTTGGCTTTTTGCAATCGAGATTTTGATTGTACTATAATGCCTTGATAGTAGGCTTTCTGTGTTTGAATAAGCTTCTTTTCAACCTTGGTTTGTTCAGTAATGGATAGATTGGGATTTCTCATTTGTTTTGCTAGGTCTTGTACCTTTTGCTCTTGTGTCGTTTGATACCTTTTAAATTCGTCTGTATCGGTTTTCAATGTGATCAACATCGCTTGAATTTCATCATTAAGTTGTTGCAAGCGCTGATGATCAACTTTGGCTTGATTTGAATAACCTTTAGCAGAAGACTCATTTTCAAATGAAACGCGGTTGCCTGTCCCGCTTTGTATTTGCCAATCTCTCATGGCAAGATTGAACGGCTGCGTGGGAACAATGTCCTTCAGAAAAGCCTGATCGCCCATGTATAGATAATTGACAGGTATTGCAAAATTAAGGCCTTCGGTTTCTCGCAAAATAAAGTTATTGATACCGATCACTTCACCACTTGCATTGATCATGGGGCCGCCAGAGTTTCCCGGATTCATTGCAACATCGGCTTGAATATATGCATGATTATTAACTTTCCGACCTACATAACTCACAATTCCTTGCGTTACAGTAAAAGCAAGGCCTTTAGGAGCCCCAATGGTGATGACAGGGTCACCGGGATCAAGGATGGTTGCGTCGCCAAGTACAAACGGTTGGTATTTTTTTGAATCGATCTTAATCAGAGATAAATCCAGTTCAGGATCAAACCGAATAAGTTTGGCTGGGTGTCGAACTTGGTCAAAGGTTTGTACAAAAATTCGGTTCATGTCTTTTGTTACATGGTGGTTGGTCACCAAATAGCCATCACCCGTTACAAAAAATGCCGAACCCGACGACATTTCACCAAGTACCGTTGCGGTAGATGGAAGTAATTCTTTAATATGCTTTGAAGCTGTTTGGTGTGATTGATTTGAGGCAATAGGAGAATGAGGTGCTTTTGCTTGCGTTACTGTTTCGTTGTTGCTTTGCAAGTCTGTTCGCACAAGGCTTTCATCTGTATTGGGCTGGTTGTAGTACGATTTGTAATACCCATAACCAATGCCTATCAATGCGATGATACTCAATGTTGAAAGTGCAAGTGAGAGCATCTCTTTTTTGCTACTCATTCTTGTTTGTATACTGACTTCAACAGGTACGTTGTATGGATTGAGAAGTGCCTCTAGTTTTTCTTTTTGCTCAAAAGTTAGGTCTTCAAGCACACCATTTTTTTCTTCGACAAACTTTCGAGCTACGCCAAAAGTAGGAAAGAAAGAATCAGAAAAACTTTGATGCAATGATTTTGCAAGATTTGCCCGAAAGGGGCGCTCCACACCTGCTTGAAACCTTACGCAATACGTTGTTTTTTGTTCACAAAAGCGACAATGGTAAGCCTTTTGGGAGATTTTTTCACCGCAGTGGGGGCAAAAAAATGTTTGATTTGTGTCCATGATTCCACAGTATTATAAAAAAACCTTGGTATATTAAGCAAATACAATCGTAATTCTGATGCAAGAATGTTTTAGAAATGATTGATTTTTGGTACAATAGTAGGTCATGGGGAACAAAAAAATATTCTATGTGCTTGGGGTACTACTAATTGGTTCATTGCTGACTGGATGTGCGTCTAAATCCGAAGGTGGCAAGACGCAAACAGAGGCAGAAAAGCTTTGGGGAAGTGAGCGTGTTTGTTTGCCATGTCACTTATTTCAACAGCCTATTGCAAGACGACACCATTATCGGTGTGATACGTGCCATCGAGGAAACCCTTGGGCAGACAATAAAGACGAAGCCCATTATGGACTTGTTCGAGCGCCTCAAGATCCGGAAAATATTGGTTTAACATGCGATAGATGTCATCGTCGTGTTCTGGGTCGCGATGTTCCTTATAACGCTGAGTTTATTAAGGATGTTATTGTTTCTCATAAACGTAAAGAAGGCGAATCACTCGAATGGCAAGAATAGCATTATTTTTTTCAGTCGTATTTTTTCAAACTTGGGCATGGGCTGCGCCTCATGTTGTAACAGCGCTTGTGCATTCAGATCAAACGTATGTTTTGGATCAGGGCGGACAAAGTCTTCAGGAGTATGGTGTTGGCGATACCATTTATCTGTTGATGGATATCTCTAAAAAGAAAAAGGGTTTTTATCGAGTTACATTTGATCCTACCAATTTGGAAGGTGATGGTTGGGTCTCTGAAACCAAAGTTCGAGTTTTATCAAATTACAAATCAACTGATGGAAAGCTTCCTAAGGAATATGATAAAAAATACGTAGAAAAAGAGCCACCGCTTCAGACGCAGTCAGAAGAAGATCTTTTAAGTGGCGAGATTACGTTCATTGAAGAGCTTGTTTCTAAAGAACAGGAAGTATTGAATAACGAAGTGGCTAAACCTAAACAAGCACAACCATCAACTGTTGTAAGCACAAATGGAAAAAACCCTTTTGAAGAGGACTTAGAATTTTTATTTACAGAAGACAATGAATTTAAAGAGACGTTCCAAAGTGCAAAAAATGAACATTTTACACAAGGAGTGAGTAAAATCGGTATCTCATCTTTTTCTCTTAAAGGTGATCAGTTTGCAACGGATGTTCGTTCCAAATTTAAAAATAATCTCAATGCTGAAATGAGTTTCAATCAAGTCTTTGATATAAGTTACGTACAAAATATTGAAACCACTGATGAGGTCAATAAAGTAAACATGCCGGGTGAAGTTTCTGGGATTTTCTTTGGGGTTCTTTCTTCCAAGATTGGAAAGAATCGTCTCTTTAAAATCAAATACTATGATGTAGCGTTGAAACAATTTATTTTTGAAAAAGTTGTAAATTTACCACTTGATCAGAGTGTTGATCCTTCTCTAAATACACTTGTTACAGAGGCTGCAACATTTTTACGGTCCCAACAATGAGTAAAATGCAAAGACTGATTTGGGTACTCATCGTAAGTTGTTCTGTGCACGCTTCGGCACAGGGAGATATTTCGACAACAGACTTATCAAGTGATTTTTTTAAAACTGGCGTTGGTCTCTCTATGGGCGGTGCCTATCGTGCAATGGCAACCTCAACCCAAGCCATTTTATACAACCCCGCAGGTATGAGGCAGAATATTGGAACGTTGATGATCACCGGCGATTATACGTATAACAATGCCTACGACTCGGGTCATTTGTATGGTATTTCAGTTATTGATACACAAACCTCTCAGAACGCTGCCTACGGTTTATCGTTTCAACAATCTCGTCCTAGCTTTGGTGGCGTAGATGCAAAAAATAACCAAATTATTATGGCGATTGCGCACCAAGTTGGTGCTTTTTATACTGGTGGAAGTATCAAAGGCTATTGGGTGACTGTTGACAATCCAAACATTGATGGACCCAAAGGCGTAGATATGGATTTAGGCCTTATGTTTAGACCATCGGAGATGATTTCAGTTGGGTTCACAGGCTACAACCTTATACGTGGTCATAAAATCGAAGAATACCCTTTTCAGTTGGCTGGAGGTGCAGCGTTAACACTTATTCCTCAAGTAACGTTAACAGCTGATGTTGTAAAAAATTTTAATACGCTTGCTACAGAAGATATCAATTTGCATTTTGGGGGAAGAATTTTGGTCAATGATCAAATCGCAGTCCGAGGCGGATATGCCAAAGACCGAATTTTTAATAACGATTATTACGGCGTAGGCTTTAGTATTTTAGCAAAGCAAGCCCAAATCCATCTCGCTTTTGGGCAAACCATTGATCCAAAAACTGAAATATTTAGTGTGAGTCTAGAATATCGTATGTAGAAGGGCTTTATGAGCGACGATAAAAAAAAAGGCGTACTAGATGATATCGATTTAAGTTTTGATGATGACTTTGACAAAGAGGTAAGCGAATCATTTAGTGAGAAAACAGCCATGGAGAGCTCAGAAGATTATGAAGATGCAGGTCTCCATATTCAAGACGAAAAAACAATGGTGCAAGATAGTGGTGAGCTGGATATTGTTGAGAAGAAACCAGAGAAGCCTACTACACCACCTAAGCCGCCAGTTGAAAAAAAGCAAGATGCAGGTAGTCACGATATCGATGCTTTTGATGATAAATCAAATGAATTTGGTATGGGCTTAGAATCCTCTCTTGATCTTGGCGATCTTATCGAAGACTCAGAAGATATTGATATTGGTGGGCGCACAGAGGCTTTTTCTTCAAAAAGGCCTTCAGAGTCTACAGAACTATTGGGTGCTAAAACAGAAGATGTGCACGCAAAAGGTACTGCAAATATACAAGAATTGTTTTCAGATGTGAGTGAAGATTTATCAGGTGGCGCTACAGATTCCATTGAAGATGATTTTGAATCAAAGACAGAGCTTGTGGATTCAGAAGAAGTCCAAATCGGTGGAGTATCCACAAGCGAGAAAACTAACGTAGGTGCAAAACGTGCTGAACCAAGAAAAGTAGAGCCCAGTTCCAAAGAACAAAAAGTAATTACTGAAACAACTAAGTCAAAAGCAAAAAAAAGTTCAAGAAGAAGAAAGCTTCGTTTTGATCGGTCAACGCTTCTAAAGATCGGTGGAGGCATGCTGATGGTATCTGGCGTGCTTGGTTATTTTTTGTTTTTCACAGATAGTGGTATTTTGGGCATTTCATTTAAGAAACCAGTTGCAAAATCTAGACTAGAACATGCAGCAGATGAAGCTGCCAGTTTAACACCTGAATTGTTACAGGAACTTGATCAAAAGTATGACAGAGCAGCAAAGCTTTTAGATGTAGATACCTATGCGTCCTATCAAAAGGCCAATGTTCTTTATCAAGAAATCCTTGATGCGTTTAGTAATCACCCAAATGCGAGCTCGGGATTGGCAAGTTCAACGCTGTTGGCCAACCGTGGTTATCTTGATAATACAACTTTTAATGATGTTCAAAAATGGGTGCGTCATGCCGAGGCGGTAAGCCCAAATACAAAAGAAACACTACGGGCAAAAATACGATTTTTAATGTTTCAGAAAAAACTTGATGAAGCGCTTGCGCGTGTAGATCAATTGCTCAAGCTTGATAGTGAGAGTGTTCGAACGCAACTTGTCGCGGCTGAGTATTATATGCAAGCTCAAAATTATGAAGAAGCTAAAAAATATCTCGATCTAGTTCTTGCTCAAAATCCGGATCATATTCGCGCACATTACGTTCTTGCTAAGTTGGAACTTGCACAGGGAAATAGCGAACAGGGTGAGGAAAAATTACATGCTTTGATGAACAACAACGCGCATTTGGCATCTGCTGTTGAGTATTACGCCAATCGTTATGAGAAAAAGGATCCTTCCGTATTTGAGAATTTACAAAAACTTATGAATGAGAGTGGAAATCAGATGAGTCCACTTCATTATTCTTTGGGATATAAAATACTTTCTGAAATTTTTGATAAAGAAGGTAAATCTGAAGAAAGTACTCTAGCACTTGAAAAAGCTGTGCAAAAAATGACTCTAAATGATCAGTATGCTTTTGAATTGGGTGAGAAATACGAAAAACAAAAAAACTATGCCAAATCAGTACAATACTTAAACCAAGCATACCAGTTAGATAAATCGAATAACCAGTATGCGATCGCATATGGACGAAATTTGCGTTGGGTAGGTAAATCAAAAGAAGCTGAAGAAATATTAAAACCTGTCATTGTCAATGCGCCTCAATTAGAAGATGGTATCGTTCAATACGCGGAAAGTCGTGCAGATCAGGGGCTTTATGAAGATGTAATTTCCTTTTTGTTAAGTTCGCTTGAAAAAGACCCAAAAATGGCAAGAGTGAAAAATTTATTGGGAGAACTCTATGTAGAGCAAAACAAGTTTGATCAGGCCTCAGTAGTTTTTTTACAAGCATTAAAAGTTGCAAAAACAGATTATGATCGGTCTATTGTGAATCGATCATTGGGAACGTTGGCGCTTAAGCAAGAAAAATGGGATTCAGCTTTGGGTTATCTAAAAAAATCAAATCAAGAAGATCCAGGTAACACATATACTTTATTTGCATTGGGTAAAGCATACTATTATAAATCTCAGTACAAAGAAGCAGAGAGCGCAATCATCGATGCGTTAAATATCGATTCAACCAATTCAGAGGCTCGTGGAGTTCTTGCGCAAATTTACTTTGACAAAGGTAAGGTTGAAGAAGCAAAAAAAGTAATTAATGAAGTGCTAGAAGATGACCCAAAAAATGTTCCCTTGCGTGTAACACTTGGAAAAATGCTGATTGAAGAAAATCAGTTTGCAGAAGCGATAGACCATCTTGATGAAGCATATCTTTATGATTCTGAAAATTATGAAACCTACTATTATTTGGGCATAGCTGAGAGAGAACTTGGAAAAGTTGACTATGCACTTCGCTCATTCTCGAGAGCGATTGAAATTTGGGGCGATTCTCACAATGCGTATTACCAAAGAGGGCTGACTTTCATTCGAAAAAATGACATCAGCAATGCAAATTTAGATATGAAAAAAGCTATAGAGTTAAAGCCAGATTGGCCACTTCCTATTAAAGCTATAGCAAAATATTATTTTGAAGTAAGTCTTTATGATCAATCAACGGAGTACTACCAAAAAATTGTAAAAGTTGATCCTAAAGATGAAGAGGCTTTATTTTACTTGGGTAAATCTTATTTTTTTCAAGAAAAGCCTGAAAAAGCACTTGAACAATTTTCTAAACTAATTCGTCTCAATCCTAGACATGCCAAGGGATATTATGAAATTGGTGTCATTTTTGAAGATGCGGGAGACTTTCCACAAGCAGTAACATACCTTCAGAAATCACAGAGCCTTGACCCATCAAATCCAGATGTTTATTACCATCTTGGTTTCGTGATGAAAAATCTCAATAAACGAAAGCAAGCTGCAGGTTACTTTCAAAAGCACCTTGAGCTCAATCCGAAATCAATCGAAAAAGAAGCGCTTGAAGATGAGATTTTTAGGCTCAATACTTATAAGTAAGAGACAATCCCCTGTGAGCTGTGTTATAAACCATTGTTTATGAGAGGATTGATATAGATCATGATGGATTATAGCTTTGTAGATAAAAATAGAAATCGCGTTATAAATTCTTTAAAAGCTCGTGGGGATCAATTCCAACTCAAAGATATTGATCATCTAAATCAAAAGCGAAAAGATCTTCAAAAGAAACATGATGATGAAAAATCTAAGTTAAATGATTTATCAAAAGAGATCGGCCTAATTTATCAAAATAAAGGTGACGCGAATGTTGCTGAAAAATTAAAGAGTCAATCAACGGCGTTAAAAGCTGAAATTCAGGCACTGGCTGAAGCGATGGATAAAGTCCACGCAGAACTCAATGAAAAACTCTTGTATATGCCGAATGTTCTTCATGAAAGTGTAACTTCAGGAAATTCAGATGCAGATAATCCTATTGTAAGATCATGGGGTACCCCAAAAGATATTCAAAACGCTAAAGATCATGATGATGTCGCGCAAACGCTTGGTATTTTAGATGTTGAACGCTCTGCCAAGGTTTCTGGAAGTCGATTTTCCTATTTGTTAGGGTGGGGCGCTCGGTTAGAGAGAGCGCTTGTAAATTTTATGTTGGATATGCACCAAAAGCATGGGTACACAGAAATCTCATCCCCCTTTTTGGTCCATAAAAATGCTATGATTGGTACAGGACAACTTCCCAAATTTAAAGAAGATGTTTTTTGTATCGAGCAACCCGAATTTTATTTAATTCCAACCGCAGAAGTTCCGGTTACCAATTACTATCGAGAAGAATTTTTGCAATTTTCGGATCTTCCCAAAAAGTTTGTTTGCTACAGTCCTTGTTTTCGAAAAGAGGCGGGATCCTACGGCAAAGATACCAAAGGTCTGATTCGGCAACATCAGTTTCACAAAGTGGAGCTTGTTCAGTTTACAACTCCAGAAGAGAGTTACCAGGCCCTTGAGGAACTTACCGGTCACGCAGAACGTATACTTCAGGCACTTGAGCTACCTTACAGAATTGTTTCACTTTGTTCAGGCGATATTGGCTTTTCTTCTGCCAAAACCTATGACATCGAAGTTTGGCTTCCTTCTCAAAAGGCATACCGAGAAATATCTTCATGTTCTAATTTTGAAGATTTTCAGGCGCGTCGCGCAGGCATTAAATTTAAAAGAGATGGTAAGAATGATTTTGTCCACACACTCAATGGATCTGGCTTAGCTGTTGGCAGAACGCTTGTTGCAGTTTTAGAGAACTATCAAAAGGAAGATGGATCTGTTGAGATCCCAAAAGTGCTTCAGAAATATCTAGATATAAGTAAGTTAACACCAGGTATGTAAATTATAGAAGATCATTTTTTTAAATGGAGCAATCCGCGTCTTTTTCATTCTACCTGCGTTCTCGCCCCTTAAAGCTTTCTCATGTACAAATTACACTGTGCCGCTTTAAGAGGCTTAAGGCCTTGTTAGAATAAAAAATCCCTCGGATTATGAGGCAAACAACATGTCCTAGATAATAATTTAAATATTATTAAAAAAAACCGCGTGAAATTTTTAACTTCCACGCGGTTTTTTCATTTTTTTTGCTATTTTGATCCGTGTTTTCCTTTACGTCTCTCTTTACGATCTTCTCGTTTGTCTTCCATTTTATCTTTCCACCCGCCTCGCTTTTCCATCACATGACTTACCAATGCTTCGC
>JAGRAZ010000061.1 GCA_020434345.1 Bdellovibrionales bacterium | reverse complement strand
AATCACACTTTCAGCAGCATTTTTTGTTTCCGCCAGTACAACACCTTTTCCTTGCGTACCTTCTAAAATTTTGATGACCAGTGGAGCACCGCCAACCATTTTGATCAACTCTTCTGTGTCCTTGGTGCTTCTTGCAAAACCAGTAATGGGTAGTCCGACGCCTTTTCGCGATAAAATTTGAGAGGCGCGTAATTTGTCACGAGAACGTGTAATGGCGACAGATTCGTTTAATGAATACACGCCCATCATTTCAAACTGTCTCAGCACAGCTGTTCCATAGAATGTGATTGATGCACCTATTCTGGGTATGGTTGCATGAAAATTATTAAGCGCTTGGTGCTTGTAATAAATAGAAGGTTTAGAAGAGGTGATGTTCATGTAACATTTTAGAGGATCGACAACTTTGGGTTCATGTCCTCTTGCTAGTGCCGCTTCAACCAATCTTCTGGTTGAATACAGTCTTTCGTTTCTGGATAAAATGGCGATATTCATAACGTTACCTTTTTCTTAGTATGTTTTTTCTTGAAGGGTTGATCAAAAATCTTTTTTTAAGTGCTTGTCTACCAAGCAACATTCGAAAACCAAGTAAGTCTCTATTAACCAATGTTAATTCTATAATAAATTTTTGACCTCCAATATCCACAAGCGTTTCGATAACAGGGCGCAATGTTGTGGTTCCAATCGAGCTTTTGATTCTCCGCACTTCAACGAGTTTTGAAACAATCGTCTTTTTATTTTTTCGATCTTTCTGATTCGGGTAGAGGGTATATCTAACTTTTCTCACTCCCTTATCGATAAAAACCTTGATATCTTCTGCGTGAAGTGCAGAAGTTTTTGCCCCAGTATCGATTTTTGCTTTAATCTTGCTGCTCGAAAGTGCTGGAAGTTGAAGGTATTCCCACCAGCCAATTGTAATAGGTGAAACTTTACTTTTTTTTGCGCTAAACAACTTCACAGAAGTGTACTAACAATATTTTTATATATAGTCGATTGAATTGTAAACGAGTAATTTGATTGGAAAAATTTATCGACTATTGGCGTATCTCACCCTACACTTAGAAAGTTATGGCCCCCTTTCTTGTCTCGATATTTGTTAGCGCCTTTTTGCTATTTCAGATCCAGCCTATTATCGCCCGATACATACTTCCTTGGTATGGAGGTAGTCCTGCAGTGTGGACATCCTGTATGATGTTTTTTCAGATGGGTTTGTTGCTTGGTTACTTTTACGCGCATGTTTTGGCTACAAAGCTTCCTCCCAAACGACAAGTTATTTTGCATTTGGTTTTACTTACGCTGTCACTTGTATTGATGCCCATCGGTGTTCCAAAAAACTGGCATCCGGATACTCTCTCTATGCCTTCTGTGGAAATATTTTGTTTGCTAAGTGTAGCTGTTGGCATACCATTTATTCTGTTGTCTGCGTCTGGCCCGTTATTGCAACACTGGTTTGCAAGCACGCAACCCAATCAATCACCGTTTCGTCTTTATGCAGTCTCAAACCTAGGGTCGCTCATCGCACTTGTAAGTTATCCCTTTTTGATAGAGCCAATGTTTACGATCAAAACGCAAGCATTTGTCTGGTCTGGTGGGTATGTAGTGCTGCTTGTTTTTTTTGCTGTATGTGGAAGGGCTTTTTATAAAAAGAATTCTGTTGATGCATCTACTGAATTTATTGTGCAAAATGCGAGTGCTGTTAAAACAAGCGACAAAATTCTTTGGGTCGCATTGGCAGCATGTGGGTCAACGCTTCTGTTAGCAATCACCAATCAAATTTCTCAAAACATTGCCGTTGTTCCCTTTCTGTGGATACTTCCGCTAACAATTTATTTAATTACATTTATTATCTGTTTTGAACGAGACGCTTGGTATCAGCGTTATATTATGTTGGTTTTGGTGTTGGTTTCTTTAGGGTTTCTTGTGCCCATGATGTTTGAAGAGTTTTCAGATGAGTGGAACTCAATTGTATACCAAATATGTGTGTATTCTTTTGCGTTGTTTACTTGTTGTATGGTTTGTCATGGAGAACTTGCACGCAGTCGCTCGTCAGTAAAAAATTTAACCACTTTTTACCTTTATGTTGCATTAGGAGGTGCGGTGGGTGGCGTTTTTGTCACGATTGTTTCGCCTTTGTTATTTAGTGGATACTGGGAATTGCATATTGGACTGGTAACAACGTTGCTACTTGTAGGGCTATGCATGTATCGTGAACAGAAAAATTTTAGAAAACCTGTGCAAAAATATTTTTTCTTTACGTTGTGGCCAATTCTTACAACTGCACTGATGGCAGCCTTAATGATACAAGTTGGGTCGATTCGTGAAACATCTCTCTATGTCAATCGTAGTTTCTTTGGTGTGATTTTTGTTGAACAATGGACAACAGAGGCACCCATGCCAATGTATGTACGCGGGCTTTCTCATGGTTCTATTCAGCATGGTGTTCAGTATATGAACCCAACCTTTGATAACCTTGCAACAACCTATTATGGACCTTATTCAGGTTCAGGCTTGGCGCTGCGACATCACCCAAAACGAAGTGCTTCTGACGTGCATGATCGTGGGCTTACGATCGGTGCAGTGGGCATGGGCGTTGGTACCATTTCTATGTATACAAACGAGCAAGATCAATTGCGGTACTATGAAATTAATCCGGAAGTGGAAAATATTGCAAAGAAGTATTTTAGATATCTTGCCAATGGAAAAGCAAAAACCCAGATTGTTTTAGGAGATGCAAGAATATCTTTAGAGCATGAACTTGATGAAAATAAAAGTAACAAGTTTGATGTTTTGGTTCTTGATGCTTTTAGTGGGGATTCGATTCCAGTTCATCTTCTTACAGAAGAGGCTTTTGACATTTACAACCAACACCTTGCCGATGATGGCATTATTGCAATTCATATTAGCAATCGCTACCTTGATTTAAGGCCAGTCATGATTGCGCCAGCCAAAAAGTTGGGCATGCAAATGTACTGGGTTGAGAACTTTAACCTTCAGTGGTTTGAGCTTCAAAGTGACTGGATCATCCTAACCAGAAACAGTGATTTTGTTCAGGCTGCTAAGCTTCAGCCCTATGAAAGTCTTGTAAGGAAAGAGGATCTTCCTCAATTTCATTGGACCGATGATTACAGCAATCTGTTTGCAGTCATTGATTGGAAGCTCTAAAGGGCTATCAATATCGCTAATAATCAGTAACTTCTTCCATACAGGCTTTTGTAGATGTTCTATATCGGTGGAACCTTTTGCAGTTGCAAAAGGGTTTATTTATTGATAATGATTCTCAACATTGTTTTTAAGAAACACTTTTAGTAAAGGAAAGCGTATGTCACGACAAGGTTATATGTTGATGTTGGGTTTGGTTTTTATTTCTACAAGCGTATTTGCGCACCGTCCCGGTTTTTATCAAATCGATGGCCAGAAAGAAGCACAAGTTGTATTTCATAAATCTGGACTAAAGTGCGGCCTTGATATTGAAGGAGCAGAAGAGAAAGAAGGTTACCTTCGACTTTTTGTTTTTTCTGAAACCGCTACGTTACAACCCTATGCGTATGAGTCAGGCTTCTATGTTGAAGTTCACTTTGAGAACGAAGAAGGTCAGATGATCGAACATTACGTCAAGGTTGACTACTATGATGCAGAATCAAAACGTTGCTTCCTTTCTTCAAAGGCAACAAAATTATTTGCAGAAAATGGAAAGCTTGGAAACTTTGGAATTTCCTATCTTTATGAGCTTCCGGTCTATGTAAGAAAATAGAGATCACAGACTAAAGCTTTATTGAAGTCACTCTATCTACCTAGGGATTTTTTGATAGTGGGTGCTTTATGCTACACTATATTTCAAGAAAGAAGGTGATTGTTATTTTTTGGTCCATGTATGGTTTTTTGATTTTGGCTGGCTACTTCATTTTGAAGCAACTTCGTATTCAGGGTTTAGAAAATGTTGAAAACAAAATGCTCATCGGCATCATTCTTTTGGGTGCAGGAGTTTTTAGTGTTCTTTGTATCAGGAAAGAGTGGGATTGGTATATGAACAACTACATCACGAAAAGTTGGATTCAGTGGTTTGGGAAAGGTGGATTAAAGCTTTATACGTATTTTATTGCGTATGTTTGTTGTGTTTTCGGGCTCTACTGCGTCCTCCATGCGGTGTAGATATATTTTTTGCCAAATAGTCTTTGTGTTGTTACCCTTCGCCTACATCTTAAAACCTCTAAAGGAGAACTTATGAAAAAATTTTATTCCATACTTGCAATCGCAGTTGCAACTTTGTCGTTTAATGCGTTTGCAGGAAAAAAAGAAACAAAAAAAACTGAACAACCAAGCATTACGCAAGAGCAAATGGAAGAAGCCATGAAGTTAGGCGCGCCTTCAGATGCACATAAAAAATTGGATGCATTTGTGGGCAACTGGACTTACACCGGAAAATTCTGGATGGATCCTTCACAAAAAAAACCTGAAGTCATGACAGGCACCAATGAAAACGAATGGATTTTAGGTGGTCGTTTTCTTCAAGCAAAAGCGACTGGAGAAGCAACCAATGAGTGGCCAGCATTTGAGGGTATGGGTTTAACAGGCTATGACAATGTTAAACAAGAGTATACATCAACGTGGGTTGATAACATGTCTACAAGCACAATGTCTGCTGCGGCATCATTTGATGATAAAGCCAAAACTCTCACTGAGGAAGGCTCTTATTTTTGTCCAATGACAAAGTCAGAAAGACATTATCGTGCAATGTGGAAAGTAACCGGCAAGGATTCCTATAAATATATCTCTTATATGAAAGATGAAAATGGTAAGGAATATAAAGCCATGGAAATTGACTACAAGCGCGCAAAATAATTCGATATTAAAATAATTCGGGGTTGTGTATGGGCTATTTTTCAATTCAACTGATGAACATGGCCCCGAATTTATTGTCTGAATATGCAATATAAACACTTGTATTATATTTTGAACAAGTAAATCTCGATGGTATTGAATGATATTATGAAAACCAAAAAGAAAGTTAGTAAAGATGGTTCCAGAAAACTTGGGCCCCAAAAAGGCGAGAAGGCTGTAAAATCACGGAAAAAAGATAATAATTTTAAACAGTCTAAAGATATCCGTGAAAGTCGAAATGTTCGTCAAAGCAAAACGAACAAAAGTAAGCGCAAGTAAAGAAAGAGGATCCTTACAGTTATTGATGCAATTTTCGTTGTCACATCCAGTTGAGCTGTAGGAAGAAGAAACATTTTCAAGAACTACCAAGGCGCCAAATTCAGAGAATGTAATGTTTTAAAAAAATCGTTTCGCATATTGATTGTTATAAAAATTCATATACATACCTTTTTGCATGTTCATACGGTTTTTTTTGATAGGTCTTTTGCTTGTATCTGAGGGTGTATTTGCCCTAGATCACTCTCCAAAGTGGAGCGTAGAAGCAGAGATAGGTGTTGCTTTTCAAACGCGCAACGATGTCAGAATTCCAGGTGATTCCGGTACGGATGTCAACCTGAAAGCTCTCCAGGAAAGAGCTGCACTTTATCAACGACTCCATCTCGACCACTTTTTTTCATCCAAACACCAACTACGACTCATTTATGCACCGCTTAGATTTCATGGAAGCGGTTTCCTCACAAAAGATGTAACATTTGATACAGCACAATTTAATCAAGGTGACTTTGTATCAGCAGGTTTCAAATTTAACTCATATCGATTGGGATATCGCTATTGGATTCCAATGGGGCAAAGTTGGGACATAAGAGTAGGGGTGACAGGAAAAATTCGGGACGCCTATGTTTCTATAGAATCAACTTCAGAAAAAGAAAAGTATTCTAACCTTGGTTTTGTGCCTCTTTTTCATGTTGGTGTAAGAGGGTATCTGTCGCCAAAGGTAGGGATTGATCTAGATGTGGATGGAGCATGGTCTCCACAAGGAAGAGCTGAAGATCTTGCTCTCAAAATGTTTTTTCAAATGTCCGAAAAATTAGCAAGTTCAGTAGGCTATCGAATGCTTGAAGGTGGAGCAGATGTTTCAAAGGTGTATACTTTTGCGTGGGTTCATTATTTTTTCATGTCGTTGCAGTACTCTTTCTAATATCTGTTATTATTGTAATTTTGTATCACGCCTTGAAATACCATGAAGGTGCAGGGCGATTTTTATTCCAGGTTGCAAATTTTGATTTTGATTGCAGGTAAAAGTTGCGATAGCTTTGCACCGCTGTTTTCTTTTTGTACACATCATCCATGGCGATGGCAAAAGGAGTTCTTTTCTTTTTTGGAAATGAAATGTTCTTCATGTTTTTTTCACACCACGTGATCACTTCTAGTGATTTGTGTTTTTTATCATAGCGATAGGTGTATTCATCACAAAGTGCAAAGGCGTGCTCAATAAGCCAAATATAGTTGGCTTTTGATTCTCGAATCCAAAGATTGCACGGATGCTTATAATGTGTCCATTTGTACGGGGCTTTCCCATTGGGAAAAGCAGTGCATAACATCTGGGCAGATTCAAGCGGCATTTTGACAACGTGCTGGTCACATTGCATTTGGGCTGCCTTGACAGGATTAGTGCTAAGAACAAAAATGTTCATCGGACTCCATGGTTGTTTTGTATGTGCAGGTTGGTACACAGTCAAATGAATAAAAACCGATTACTGAACTGCCCAGTAGGCAGCATACTTTTGATACACAGGGATTGTGTCTTTGACCCATTTGTTTACTTTTTGATCAAAAGCATCACGTAGTTTTTTGTTTATTTCCTCTTTGCTTGCGCTTTGAAGATCAGATTCTGAAAGTAAATGGGCCGTGGAAAAATATGCACCAATCAATTTTGATTCTATGCACTCTTGAATTCTTCGATTGCGTACAAGTTCGACTGTTTCGTCAGAAAACAAGTTTTTACATTCTTGCGAAAATGTATCTTGTTGTGATCTGGCAATGCG
Organism: Bdellovibrionales bacterium; assembly: GCA_020434345.1. Classification (GTDB taxonomy): domain Bacteria; phylum Bdellovibrionota_G; class JALEGL01; order JALEGL01; family JAGRMV01; genus JAGRMV01. Next base: position 3,229 of record JAGRAZ010000061.1, on the reverse strand, counting down.
TAATACATCGATCCATCCAAGTTTAGTGCTGTAAATGATGCTAGCAAGATGTTGTAGCTTCTCTCTTGCGGTAAATTCGTAATTTTTATTTTTGACGATGATATCTTGAACAACAGCTTCCATAAGCATGTTGATCAGCTCAATTTCGGTAAATATGTGGCAGTTGTAACTTTGAAACATGGATCTGTCTGCGTAACCTCTTGTTGGAAAAGTTGTACGCGTTCCATCTTGGTAATAAATTGTAAGGTTTAGTCCATTCTGTGTTCCATCATGGGATACCAAAACCATTTGGTGGGTCCATGCAATATGGTCGATTCTCTTTCCCAAATAGTTCTCCATGAACTGATTGCCCACAATTTCTTCAATTGCGTATGCAACCCTTGGTGAGTTTTCTATTAGGAGTGCTGAACCTGCTGCGACCCTTCTTGCACATTCATGATCCGTGATAAGTTTTGTAAATTTGTCTATCGTATTTATGCTGATGTCTTTGTACCCTAGATCAGGATCTTCTAGGGATCCGTGTGCTCCTTTAACCTGACGAAATCGAAAATCAAAATCTAGGTACTGCACCAAGTCTGATGCAATGGATGCTTGAAAAAAACTTATACCCAGTAGAAATACAACCAAAGTTCTCATCAGACCGTTATAGAATAAACCTTACCCCGAAGTCAATGGCCCAAAAGGCAATATAAGTAGTCACGTGCCGTCCATGAATCGATCGCTAACTTTTCAAGTGATCTTGGAATAAAGATTGAAATCCGCAGTTATGCTGTTACATTTAAGAGCGGGTGGATCAGTCAGGAGAGTTTTTGTGAAAAGCATCCGTGTTCTATTGATCGTGTTATTGGTAAGCGCTTCGTTTTTTGGCTGTACCAAAAAGGAAAATGTTCAGGTTCTCACAAAAGAGGGAAAAAGTGCTTTTTTGCAAGGAGAGCATGATGATTTGCTGGTTGATAAAGCATTAGACCTTCTAGAGCTTACAGAAAATTTTGATGTTTCTAATTTTGAAAGCCAACAAGTTAAGGCCTTCGAGCTTTTAGAGCCTACTTTTAAAGCACAAGCACAGAATCACCTTCATCAACGTGTAGAAGACATCAAAACATGGGGAGGAAAACAGGTGTTTTTTCCCAACGAGGATCAAATTCAAATCGAAGCACGAGAGCATTTCTCTGGCGGTATTGAGGCGCGTGTTACGGTTCCCGGTGTAGCTGAGTTCACAGATGCGCAGGGTTCCATAAGTACTAAGGATGTAGAGTATAAAGTAACCATGGTCGCAAAAAATCTTTCGGATATCCAAGTTACGTTGTGGACATCCAAAAATCTTTGATTCCTTAATTTGTGTACCATTAAACAAATGCATAATTTTGAATCAATCTAATATTTGACTTAATCTAAAATATCTGTACAAAACAAAAACGGACGCTTGTACAATTACAAGCAATATTTTTTTATCAATCGATGTACGTACACGAAACGGAGACCTCTATGAAACGACTTACAATAATATCAATTGCAGTACTCGTTCTGTCTGGTGTGACCGGAATTGCGTTTGCGAAAGGTGACACAAAAAATATAATGGGAGAGCCTCGATCCAATCAATTTTGGTGGCCAAATTTAATTGATCTTTCTTCTCTTCGACAACATGATCAAGCATCAAATCCTTTAGGTGCGAATTTTGATTATGCAAAAGAATTTCAAAAGCTTAATCTTGTAGAGGTCAAAAAAGATATTGAACAAGTGATGAAAACGTCACAAGACTGGTGGCCAGCAGATTGGGGTCATTATGGTCCGTTCTTTATACGTATGGCTTGGCATAGTGCGGGTACATATCGTGTCATTGATGGACGCGGTGGTGCAGGTGGTGGCCAACAACGTTTTGAACCCTTAAACAGTTGGCCTGACAACGCCAACCTCGACAAAGCTCGTCGCTTGCTTTGGCCGGTCAAAAAGAAATATGGTGAGAAAATTTCATGGGCAGATTTAATGGTGCTTGCAGGAAACGTGGCACTTGAGTCTATGGGGTTTGAAACCGTTGGTTTTGCGGGTGGTCGCATGGATGATTGGGAACCAGATCTTGTGTACTGGGGACCTGAAGCAGAATTTATGGGATCCAAACGTCATGACAAAGGCAAAAATCTTGAAAGACCTTTGGGTGCAACGCATATGGGGTTGATCTATGTTAATCCAGAAGGCCCAATGGGCGTGCCTGATCCTGTTGCAGCAGCCAAAGATATTCGTGAAACATTTGCTCGTATGGCCATGAATGATGAAGAAACTGTAGCACTCATTGCAGGTGGTCACTCCTTTGGTAAAACACATGGAGCAGCAAATCCCGGAAAATGTGTGGGTGCTGAACCCGCAGCAAACGGTGTTGAAGCACAAGGGTTCGGGTGGCATAATAAATGTGGCAGTGGCAAAGCAGTTGATACCATCACCAGTGGTTTAGAAGGCGCTTGGTCCGCAACGCCTACTGCATGGTCTATGCAGTTTTTGGAAAATCTGTTTGCGTTTAACTGGGTTAAAACCAAAAGCCCCGGTGGCGCATACCAATGGGTGCCCGATACAAAAGCAGCTGCAAATCTTGTTGCAGATGCACACGATCCTAAAAAACGTCACGCCCCTGTGATGTTAACTACTGATCTATCTTTGCGATTTGATCCAGCCTATGAAAAAATTTCAAAACGCTTTCTGGAAAATCCGAAAGAGTTTGAAAAAGCATTTGCACGTGCATGGTTTAAATTGACCCATCGAGATATGGGACCAGTAGCACGCTATGTAGGTTCTGACGTGCCCAAAGAAATGTATGCATGGCAAGATCCAATTCCTGCCGTAAATCATAAGTTGGTGGGTGCAAAAGAGATCAAGCACCTTAAGAAAGAAATTCTTTCTTCTGGTTTAACTGTTTCTGAACTTGTTCGCACAGCTTGGGCATCGGCTTCAAGTTTTCGCGGAACTGATATGCGCGGCGGCGCCAATGGTGCGCGCGTTCGTTTAGAACCACAAAAAAACTGGAAGGCCAATGATCCACAGGAACTTTCCAAAGTTCTTGCCAAGCTTGAAAAAGTCCAAAAAGATTTTAATGATGGATCTAAATCCAAAAAAATCTCTTTGGCAGATTTAATTGTGCTTGGTGGATGTGCAGCCATTGAAAAAGCTGCGCAGGATGCAGGAATGAAGGTAGAAGTTCCATTTACGCCCGGTCGTATGGATGCAAGCCAAGAACAAACCG
>JAGRAZ010000060.1 GCA_020434345.1 Bdellovibrionales bacterium | reverse complement strand
CCCCCTAAATCAATGGCAAGAATATAGTTTTTGGGCGCTGTCATACGTAGATCTAGCTATCATATTTTTCATACCTTGAAGAAAAAAATCTTCGCGCGCCTTGTAAAATTGGTGTAATGCTTAAGGCCTATGATTTTATCGGATCGACAAATTAAGCAGGAAATTGAAAAAGGCACCATCAAAATTGAACCCTTTCGCCCCCATTGTTTGGGCACAAATTCTTATGATGTGCATTTGGGCAAGGCACTGGCAACGTACACAACACCGATTCTGGATGCCAAAAAAGACAATCCACTAACGTATTTTGAAATTCCTGAAGAAGGATTTATTTTAAAACCCGGAGAATTGTATTTGGGTATTACCGAAGAGTATACCGAGACGCATGCGCATGTTCCTTTTTTGGAAGGTAAATCCAGTGCCGGTCGCTTGGGGATTGATATTCATGCAACGGCAGGCAAGGGCGATGTGGGGTTTTGCAATTACTGGACGCTTGAGATTTCCGTTAAAATTCCGGTGAGAGTGTATGCGGGTATGCCGATCGGTCAGTTGATTTATTTTGCGGTTGAGGGAGATGTTGAGGTTTCGTACGCGACCAAAAAAAGTGCAAAGTACAACACCAAAGACCCACGCCCCATGGGCTCACAAATGTTCAAAAACACTTTTTAGAAATTACGTAGATAGTACAAAATCGTAATTATGAAAGCGAGTTCATGTCAATAACGAATCGATATTTGACATCTGCACTCATAACTCTTTCATAAGCATTGTTCACATCTTGAATATTAATCATTTCAACATCAGAAACAATATTGTGCTCTGCACAGAAATCGAGCATTTCTTGCGTTTCTTTGATTCCACCGATAAGCGAACCTGCGATTGATTTTCTTCCAAATATCATACCCATACCACTTACATTTTCTAATGGAGTAATTGACCCAACAATGACCATGGAGCCGTTTCTTTTTAGTAATGGTAAATAAGGGCTAGGATCATGGCTAACGGGTATGGTATTTACCAAGAGATCAAACTGATTGGTATGTGCAGCCATTGCTTTTTCGTCTGTTGATATCAAAACATCTGTTGCGCCAAGTTTTTTTGCATCTTCACCTTTGCCTTTAGAACGAGTTATCATTGTGACATGTGCTCCCATTGCAGATGCAAGCTTCACTCCCATATGTCCCAAGCCACCTAGGCCAATGATACCAACACGATCACCTTTTTTGACATTCCAATGACGTAAGGGTGAATACAGTGTTATGCCGGCACATAGAAGGGGTGCCACTGCTTTGGTATCAAGCTTGTTTGATACTTTTAGAACAAACTTTTCGTCCACTGTGATGGATTGAGAATACCCACCGTAGGTCACTGCATCTTGGGTATGAGGGTCAGGAGAGCCGTAGGTAGCAACGAATCCATTTTCACAATATTGTTCTTCGTGGTCGTTACAGGCAGAACAGCGTTGACACGAACCAACCAGACAACCAACACCAACCAAGTCTCCTTCTTTAAATCCTTTTACATTGGCACCTATTTTAGTTACGCGCCCAACAATTTCGTGTCCGGGAACGACAGGGTATTGAGACATTCCCCAATCATTACGAGCAATATGAATATCAGAATGACAAATGCCGCAGTACTCGATTTTGATTTGCACATCGGTTGGTAGAGGATTTCTACGATTGATCTTCATTTCAGACAGTTCTTGAGTGGATGAAGGCGTTCCGTAAGCTTTGACTTCCATGGTGTTCTCCTTTTTGTATATCGACTACATCGATAGCAGGAATGACAGCGTTGTCCAGTGAACTTAGAAAATGCCAATATGCAAACTCTCTTTACTCTTTTTATCTCAATTACTTGTGTGATTTTTTTTAAGTTCTATTGAAAGTGATGAAGTGAAGTTATTCGAGCGTACTAGAGGTGGTATGTTTGTCGTACGAGCGACTTTGGAGCGAACAAAGTGAGCGAAGTGGAGCGAGGTAGGCAAATTTGCCACCTCCTTCTACTCCTTTCATCTCAATCCCGTGTGTATTTTTTTCAAATCCATTTGAAAGACATGAAGTGAAGTTATTTGAGCGAAAGTCACGCGCAGGCGTAAGCCGAGCCATGAAGCGAGAATAACTTCACTTCATATAAAAACGATGAAAAGAAAAAACTAGTACGCAAAGGATTGGATTTTTTTCACCATGGCAAAAAACCCATTGCGTCTTGTTGGACTTAGGTGTTCAGACAGCCCAAGCTTTTCAAAAATAGATTCGATATCAATGTTATGAATTTCGCAACTGGTTTTACCATTGTAGATACCCAGCAAAATACTTGCGAGACCTTTAACAATGAATGCATCAGAATCGGCTTGAAAGTAGTGTTTGCCATCTTGCTCTTCATGAACAAGCCATACTTGGCTCATGCAACCTTGCACTTTGTATGCGTAGGTACGGAATTCTTGGGGAAGGGATGGCAATTTTTTACCAAGATCAATGATGTATCGATAGCGATCTTCCCATTGATCAAAGAGTGAAAAATTTTCGATCAGTTCTTGTTCAGTCATGAATGGTATATCCATGACCAAAAAAGGATGATTACCAACTGGATTTAGTAACACCGGAAATTTCTCCTTTGTGGGCTAATTCACGAAATTTGATTCGAGATAAACCAAATTTACGGAAGTTGCCACGAGGTCTACCGGTCAGCAAACAACGATGACGAATACGAGTTTCAGCAGTGTTACGGGGCATTTGAGCCAATTTTGCACGTGCAGTCATACGCTCTTCTAGAGGTATGCTCACATCTTTAGAGAGCTCGCGAAGTTCAGCGCGCTTTTTAGACGCTTTTTCAACAAGACGAATACGTAGATTGTTTTGTGCAATTTTTCCTTTTTTAGCCATAGGGAGGCACTTGTAGCGAAGTTTGGATGCAAAAGCAAGCATTTAGTGTGCATCTTGTGTGTATAAAAACGCATACAAGACGTATGGCACCTGCCATACGTACCAGGTACTTTTGAAGCTATTGATAGGGCTCTATATTTTGGGCTTGGAGGGTAAGGGCGCTTGTAAAGAGGGGGTGTTCTTTCATTTCGGCTTTCAGTCGACCATAGACCCAAAAGGGCTTTTGCAAATCGATCGTCGGCAAAAAACTGTTTTGTAGTATGACCCATATTTTTTGCGCAGGCAGCGCCGAGTGAATGCACTCAACGGGTTCGGGTATCAAAAGAAATTCAGTTGCTTGATCGATGTCATCTTCTAAGGGGGTGATAAATCCTGCAATCTTGATGTTATTGGAAAGAATTTTTTGCACCTGTGGAGAAAGTTTATCTTTTTTGGATTGATATGATTGCAAATCTTTCCAACTGATTCGAATGGTTTCAGATGAGGTGGGTTCGTTCTTTTTGGTTTGCGTGCAGGATTGTACCAAGAGCAATAAAAGTAAAAATGTAATTTTTGTAAGATGAGAATACACTCGCATACTACTTTGATTTTTTAAATTTCAAAATGGCAGTGCCTTTTTTGATTTCTACAGAAGGTAGAACTTGGTCCCCAATGATCACGCTTGCTTTTGCAGTTTCAAGTGTGGTTGGAAGGTTAAAAAGAGGATTAAAGTCAATCGATTCAATTGTTGCGGGTTCTTTGCACGCATATTCAAATGTCATTAAGTAATCAGAGTGTTCAGGTTCTAATGTCTTTTTCTCGAATTGGGTTCGCGTCAGTTCGCAAGATGCTTTTATGTTTTCGGTTTGAAAAATTTTTTCTGGTGTTCGAATCAATGTGAAATTTTCATCATTCGGAACTTGCAAATCACTTGTCGGAAAATCGATTTGGATTAAAAAGGAGTTTTGCGTTTGAATTAATTGAATGTTTGCTTGGTGGTGGATGTGGCCTTCAAATACTTCCAATGCAGGAGGATTATGTAGCTCTTCAGCCCAAACATTTGAAAAAATCCCAATCAATAAACCGAAGATCAATACAGCATCTTTCATAGGTTTTACCTATCACTTGCAGATGAGATTTGTCAAAGCGGCTTTGATAAATCTATAGACGTACGGGGTGAATTGTCGTAAAAGTTCATCGCATGTATCCGTACGACTTTCAAAAGCTCGAATCCAAATGGCAAAAAGCATGGGATGATCAACAAACGTTTAAAGTTGGTTCGATCAAAGAAGGTACGCTTGATCCTTCCAAACCAAAATACTATGTGCTTGATATGTTTCCATACCCTTCTGGAAAGGGTCTCCATGTTGGGCATCCATTAGGGTACATTGCAACGGACATTGTGGCCCGGTACAAAAGAATGTGTGGTTTTAATGTACTTCACCCCATGGGATTTGATGCCTTTGGTTTGCCTGCAGAACAGTTTGCAATCGAAACAGGTACGCATCCAGCTATTACTACGGATCAAAACATTGATAATATGCGCAACCAATTGCGCGCGTGTGGTTTAAGTTATGATTGGTCTAGAGAGATCAAAACAACAGACCCTTCTTATTATAAATGGACACAGTGGATTTTTATCAAACTATATAATTCTTGGTTTGACGAAATAGATCAAAAAGCCAAGCCTATCGAAAAACTTATTCAATCGTATGAAAATGATGAGTACCGCATTGATCCAAAAGGCAATCGTATTGCAAAAAGTGATGTAGGCTTTCAACACGCAAAAAAATGGAAAACATTTTCATCGCAAGAGCAAGAAGCCATTCTTTCCAAAGATCGGTTGGCATTTTTAGATGATGTGACAGTGAACTGGTGTCCGGGGTTAGGAACAGTGCTTGCCAATGAAGAAGTAACGGCAGACGGTCGAAGTGAAAGGGGAAATTACCCTGTCTTTAAAAAGCCACTAAAACAATGGATGCTTCGAATAACCAAGTATGCTGATCGATTAGAAAAAGATCTCAAAGACGTGGACTGGCCAGAAGCTGTTAAACAAATGCAGACCAACTGGATTGGTAAAAGTGAAGGAGCTATTGTTCAATTTAGTTTGGAGAGAAACAAAGAAGAAAAAGTTTCTGTGTTTACGACAAGACCTGACACACTCTTTGGTTGTACGTTTATGGTACTTGCTCCTGAACATCCTTTGGTCGACCATTTGGTTACAGATGAGCAACGACAAGCGGTTTTTGCGTTTCGTGAAAAGATGGCCGCCAAATCTGATGTTGAACGACAAAGTGATCAAAAAGCAAAAGAGGGCGTTTTTACAGGTAGCTATGCAGTTCATCCTACGATGCCTGATCGAAGAGTGCCAATTTGGATCGCAGATTATGTATTGATGGGTTATGGCTTTGGTGCAGTTATGGCAGTGCCTGCGCATGATCAAAGAGATTTTGATTTTGCCAAAAAACATTTGTTAAAAATTCGCGCAGTGGTTGAACCTCATCCGAAGTTTCTAAAAGAACATGCACTTTCACTCATGGAATATTTGGAAGATCCCGGTGCATTGGATGTTGCGTATGAAGGTGAAGGTGTGTCAGCGCAGTCTGATAATCTTGAAATTGATTTTAATGGTGTCACTACCAATCGTGCCAAAGAAAAGATGATTGAGTATCTTGAAAAAAAGGAAATTGGTCAGAAAAAAATTCAATACAAACTTCGTGATTGGTTGTTCTCACGGCAACGATACTGGGGAGAGCCTTTTCCAGTGTTGCATGGTAGTGGTGGGAGTATCCAAGTAGTCCAGGAAAAGGACTTGCCTGTCATTCTTCCTGAGATGGAAGATTTTAAACCAACCGCACTCAATGATGAAAACGCTTCACCGCAGCCTTCTCTTGGTCGAGCCAAAGAGGATTGGAAAGAAGTTACGATTGATGGAAACAGTTATATAAGAGAACTCAACACCATGCCACAATGGGCAGGGTCTTGTTGGTATTACTTACGGTTTACGGATCCGACAAACAAAAATACATTTGCGGATGAAAAAGAAGAAAATTATTGGATGGGCAACAACGGTGTTGATCTCTATGTTGGTGGTGTAGAACATGCTGTTTTGCATTTGTTGTATGCAAGATTTTGGCACAAAGTTTTATTTGATTTGGGATTTGTTTCAACCAATGAACCGTTTGGTAAACTTTTTAACCAAGGGTACATCCAAGCATACTCATACCAAGACGATCGAGGCATGTATGTGCCTGCCTTTGATGTGCAGGAAGAAGAAGATGGAACGTTTACGTATGAAGGACAAAAAGTAACGCGTCAACTTGGAAAAATGGGCAAGTCCTTAAAAAACTCAATCAGTCCAGATGAAGTGATTGATATGTTTGGTTGTGACACATTCCGATTGTTTGAAATGTATTTGGGTCCCATTGAACAATCCAAAACTTGGGATACAGAAGCCATTGTCGGTGTGCATCGGTTTTTGCAGCGAGCATGGAGAAATTTTGTGGATGAAGAATCCGGCGAGCTTCTAATCGTTGATACAAAAATGGATGATAAGTTGTCGTTGATTGTAAACAAAACCATTGCGATGGCGACAAAAGATATGAATGAAATGAAATTCAATACAGCCATTGCACACTTGATTCAGCTCAACAATTTGTTCGTGTCGATGGATAAAATTCCACTTGAAGCAGCCCGTGCATTTGTGTTGATGCTCAATCCACTTGCACCTCACATGGCTGAAGAACTCTGGCAAAAGTTGGGTTACAAGGAATCGATTGCGTATGCATCGTGGCCAAAAGCGGATCAAAATATTTTATCACAAGACAAAGTGCAGGTTGTGGTTCAAATCAACGGTAAACGAAGAGCCAATCTCGAGGTAGATGGATCTGCCACACAAGAGGATATTGAACTTCTGGCCAAGCAAGACGAGAATGTAAAAAAGCATCTTGAAGGTGTAACCGTGGTTAAAACCATTTATGTCCCAAAGAAGCTTGTCAACTACGTTGTAAAGCCATAGGTCGATGTGAAGCAAGGGGGTGGGTGTAAGGTAAGCCCCTGAAATCCATGCCTAAAATAGGTAAATTTGGGCACCCAAACAAGCTTGCATTTATTGACAAAGCCTGTTACAAGGCGTCACTCTTAACTCACGCGAAAAAAGGAAAGCGATTACGTTATGAAAAAAGGTATTCATCCAGCATACAACGAAGTGTTGTTTTACGATGTAACATCGGGCACTAAAATGTTGACCCGTTCAACTCGTACATCTGAAGAAAAAATGGAATTTGAAGGCAAAGAATATCCAGTGATTCGTCTTGATATCTCTAGTAGTTCGCATCCATTTTTTACCGGCCAAAATCGTATTTTAGATACTGAAGGTCGTGTAGAACGATTCAAAAAGAAATACGCTAAGAAGTAAAGGAAACACATCTCATGGCTGAAATCATTTATATGTTATCTTCTGCTGGTACAGGTCATTTTTACACGACCACCAAAAATAAGAAGAACCAACAAGAAAAATTAAAACTTAAAAAATACGATCCCGTTGCTCGTAAGCACGTCTTTTATGTAGAGAGTGCAAAATTGAGCAAATCTAAGGGTAAGAAAATTACGGTATAAGGAAGTAAAGATTATGGCTCAAATATGTGAACTAACTGGAAAAAAACCTCTAACTGGTCACAAAGTTAGTAATTCCAATATCAAAACCAAAAGACGTCAATATCCTAATCTTCAAACAAGAAGATTTTTTGTACCTGAATTGAAAAAGTCAGTGACACTTTGCCTTTCAACAAAAGCGCTTCGTACCATCGATAAAGTGGGTTTAACACAAGCGATTTTGAAGCAAGATGCGGATATTCTCTCTCCTAAACTCCAAAAAATTCAACGAAGTTTAACGAAATAACTTTGTTTGAATTTCTAAAAGTCTGTTAGAATAGAGTCATGTCAGTCGGTTCCTTCTTCAACGTTTTCAAGAAATCTCAAAAAGATTTTCGTGTAATTAATCTTCTGCCGATGTTGGTCATGCACATCGGAGCGATTGTAACAGTTTACCTTTCGGGGTTTAGCTGGGTAGCACTTGGTGTTTGCGTGCTCATGTATTACGTTCGCATGTTTGGTATAACTGCAGGATTTCATAGATATTTTGCACATCGCAGTTACAAGACCAGTCGGTTTTTTCAGTTTGTGATGGCGTGGATTGGTACATCAGCCACGCAATTGGGACCCATTTGGTGGGCAGGCCATCATAGAGATCATCACAAGTTTTCAGATACAGAGAGAGATGTCCATTCACCTGTGCAACGAGGCTTTTGGTGGGCGCATATTGGCTGGTTGTGGTCAGATAAATACAACAAAACCAAATATGAAAATATGAAGGATTTTGAAAACTACCCTGAGCTTTTATGGATCAATAAATATTTTCTGGTTCCTCCTGTTGTCCTTGCGGTGGCAATGTTTGGATTGGGTGTTTTTCTACAAAACTACTTTCCTGCACTTGGCACATCGGGCCTGCAAATGCTTGCGTGGGGCTTTTTTGCAAGTACAGTGATTTTGTACCACGGTACATTTTTGGTAAATTCTGCCACACATATGGTGGGTAAACGTGTGTATCCAACCACCGACGACAGTCGAAACAGTATGTGGATTGCGCTGGTAACCATGGGAGAAGGCTGGCACAACAATCATCACTTTTTTCCAAGCAACGAATCACAAGGGTTAGAATGGTGGCAAATTGATATGTCACACTACGTTCTTACCATGCTTTCATGGGTTGGCATTGTGTGGGACATCAAACGAATCCCAAGACGTTTGATTGAGTCTAAAAAAATTAGCAATGTTGATGCGGTTGAGACCAAAGCCGAAGCGGCATAATTTTTTCTGATGTTTTTCATTTTATTGTTTGTTCCTCTTGTTTTATTTCTTTCGCTTGTATTGTTCATAAAGAAGTATCGGAAAAATCAAAGAGAGATTGCTTTTTGGGATGCACAAGAAAAATTGTCTCAACCACAGTACAACCCTGAAAAAATTGCATTTGAAAAACGAGTTGCGCTTGAAAATCATGCACAACTTTCACAAAGTTTTTGGGCGAAACTACTTGGCTTGAAGTAGTGCATCTACCCATTTGGGTACTTCTTCTGTAGCCTTTCCAGTGTAGTGCTCGTTAAAAAGATACGAAAGATCAGATTGATCTAGATTAATTTCAATGCGATCACAATTACCTTTCATGTACACATGTTGCACGAATCCACCTGCAGGATAGACTTGGCCAGAGGTGCCGATCGCTACAAAAATATCAGCTTCATCAAGTTTTCGAAAAATTACATCCATATAAAGAGGAAGTTCTCCAAACCAAACAATATGTGGGCGAAGTATGCCTTCTGGATGAAAAGGAGAGGGTGTTTTTGCATCCAAGTCTTCTTGCCAAGAAATAATTTCATGAGAATGTGTGCAACGAACTTTTAGAAGTTCGCCATGCATGTGCAAAAGGTTTTTGCTTCCTGCGCGTTCATGAAGATCGTCCACGTTTTGTGTAATCAGTGTAAAGTCTCCATCCCAACGCTCTTCAAGTGTAGCGAGAGCGCGGTGTGCGTTGTTGGGTTCAACGTTGCGCAATTCTTGACGACGTTGATTGTAGAATTTTTGTACTTTTTTAGGGTTTTTCACAAATGCTTCAGGTGTTGCAACTTCATCCACAGAATGATTGGCCCAAAGTCCACCTTGATCTCGAAAAGTATCTAAACCAGACTCAGCAGAAATGCCAGCGCCTGTAAGGATCACAATATTTTTTGGCATATGTAACATGTTGTATACAGGAATTACATGGTTGCCAACTTTCAATGTGCATTGAAAGAATAATATAAATTGTGTATAAACCAATCCCTTGATGAAAAAAGAAGTGCCGACATTTTTTGTTGTGACCTTTCGTGATCCAAAAGACGGCAAAGTCACAACCCTTAAAGCCAAAAGCATTTATGATTCTCCTTTAGGTTTGGGCTTTATCTGCATTTCCGGTTTTATTTTTGAGACCAACACACTTGTGGTCAATCCTGAAGCTGAGGATTTGGCCAAAAAATTCAAGGATACCAAGAGCTTGCATCTGTCCTTGTACTCCATTTTAACCATTGAGGAAATCGGTCAAACCCATGAGGGGCTTACCCTTCAAAAGGATCGGTCTAATCTTCATATTCTTCCTTCCCCCGATGCCACCCACTAAGAAATGCTTGACAAAATCTTAAAATAGACTTAGTCTAAATAAAGAATGAAAGTTTGTCTTACACCAGAGGAAATCAAAGAGCGCTTGTCGCAAGCTGGGATCAACCCCACGGCACAGCGTATTGCGATTTGTCGCTATATTCTTTGTGAGGCTGATCATCCCACAGCAGACCAAGTCAAAGCATGGGCCGATCAGAATTTTCCAATGGTGTCACGTGCAACGGTCTACAACACACTCAACACATTGGTAGAAGCGGGACTTGTAAAGGAAGTTCGTATTGGTGATTCAACAAAAGTACAGTTTGATGCCAATACGAAACATCACTATCATTTCTATGACGAAACCAGTGGAAAACTCATGGACATTGATC
>JAGRAZ010000005.1:27615-53164 GCA_020434345.1 Bdellovibrionales bacterium | reverse complement strand
CATCTCATACTGAAGTACCTCTTCTAATATAAATGAATTCACTGATCTGATCGATTATGAAAATCTATAAAATGTAAAAGCAAATAGAAAGTAGGCAAATTGCACGATGCAATTTGTCCTTTATCTTGTCTCACAAATGTAACGTGCGGAGTGATCAACAATATATTTTTTGAAATATGATCTTTTTTAAGTTTGAATATCGCAAAATCTATTCGAATAATGTGAAGACGTTTGTCGTGCAGGCGCCTTGGCGAAACGAAGGTGAGCACTCAAGCCTGGCAGGCAAACGTCGAAACATATAAAGCGAAACGAACATATGTGAGCGGAGTCGACTTTGGTAGGAATGTATATGCGATCTAAAAGCTTGCTTTGTTATTAATCTCTAAAATTTTGAAAATTAACTGGAATGGATAGCTCTGCTTCTCGTAAAAACCCAATTACTTCTTGCAAATCATCCTTTTTCTTTCCAGTGACACGGACAGATTCACCCTGAATACTTGATTGCACTTTCATTTTTTTGTCTTTGATCATTTTAACAATCGATTTGGCCTGTTCTTGATCAATACCGTCAACAAGTGTTACTTCTTGCTTTGCTCTGCCATTTGCAGCTGGTTCAACTTTACCCGGTTTTAATGATTTTAATGAAATTCCTCTTTTGGTTAATTTAGACTGCAAAACATCATACGCAGCATTAACTTTAGACTCATCGATCGAATTTATTTTTATAATTTTATCTTCACGAACAATGGAAGAATCTGTACCTTTGAAATCATATCGTTGTATGATTTCTTTCGCTGCTTGATTTACAGCATTGTCTACTTCGTTCATGTTCAGTTCATTGACGATATCAAAACTTGGCATATGGACTCCTCTATTCTTTATTTGGTTCTGTCATACTTCTAGGATCTAATACTTTTTTAAGTTGGTCCGCAGGTAAGACATTTTTTTCAATACAAAGTTCACGCACAGTCTTTCCTGTTTTATGAGATTCTTTAGCAATTTCTGCAGCTTTATCATACCCAATCAAAGGTGCTAGACTCGTAACCATAGACATACTTAACTCGATAAGCTCTTCACATCTTTTTTGATCTACTTCAATACCTTGAACACATCTTTTCTCAAAATTAGAAATACCTGTTTGTAAAATATGCGAAGATTCCAATACACTGTAAAGCATAGCTGGCATCATCACATTGAGTTCAAAATTTCCAGCTTGGTTACAGACAGATACAGTTACATCATAACCAATAACCTGTGCACAAATCATCATCAAAGACTCAGCAATGACTGGATTAACTTTACCAGGCATAATCGAAGAACCCGGTTGTGTTTCAGGCAATATCAACTCACCAATACCGCATCTTGGGCCTGAAGATAAAAAACGAATATCATTGGCAAGCTTCATTAATGTTGTTGCCAGTTCTTTTAAACTAGAAGATGCATGAACAACTGCGTCTTTTGAGCCTTGTGCACTGAAATGGTTGGGCGTCTCGCGAACATTGAGGTCCATTCTTGATGCTATTTCAGCAATCACTTCTTTGGTCATTGAGGAAGGACGGTTGATTCCTGTTCCAACAGCCGTTCCACCCAACGCGAGCTCTTCAAGCGATGTGCATGCATATTGAATTCGTTCTATAGATTGTTGTATTTGATAGGCAAATCCAGAAAAAACCTGCCCCATTCGAATCGGTGTTGCATCTTGAAGATGTGTTCTACCGATCTTGACTATATCATCAAATGCTTTGGCTTTCTTTATCAATGATGCTTGTAAAGAAGACAGTGCAGGTAATAATTTTACTTGAAAGTCTTGCAAAATCGCCAAATGCATCGCCGTTGGAAAAACATCATTGGATGATTGACCATAATTTACGTGATCATTAGGGTGGACATGTTTGGAACCAATTGCTTTACCTAAAATCTCACAAGCGCGATTGGCAATAACTTCATTGGTATTCATATTGGATGATGTACCTGAACCAGTTTGATAAATATCTACGACAAACTGCTCATCCCATTTGCCTTCAGACACCTCTTCTGCTGCCTTTACAATCGCGTTTGCAATGGTTGCGTCAACCCAACCATGTTTGCCAGAAACAACAGCACATGCCCTTTTAATTTCGCCCAGCGCATGGATCATCATTTTTGGCATCTTATGACGACTGATTGGAAAATTTAAAAATGCTCTTTGGGTTTGCGCCCCGTAATATGCATTTACAGGCACTTCCATCGTGCCCATAGAGTCTTTTTCAATACGAACTTCTTTACTCATGCTGTCTACCTTGGTTAAGAATCAATCTACATCGATATACCATAGCCTCAAAGATTAACCATGACTTTATGGTTTTCCATGAATGTTCACAAACTCTCCAAAATCCTGTATAGACGCTCGATATTATGGGTAATTTCTTCAAATTTATTCGAAGTGGCAATCCTGCTCCCGAATTGCGTGTGAGTGAAGAATTTACGTACTCTGGAAAATTCAAAGTAGCACCCAAAGACCAATCTACCCACAAGACAGAACGTCTCGGGCCTTGGCTGGCGACAGGCATTTGCGGTAACGACATAACTTCAAGTTGTTTGTATGTTGCGGCCATCGCAACGGCCTATTCTGGTATTTATGCTCCACTGGTTTTGCTGATGGTTGCAGGACTTCTTTATATTTATCGAACAATTTATGCCGAGGTTGGAGACGCACTTCCTCTCAATGGAGGTGCATACAACGCGCTGTTAAACACAACCACCAAATTTAAAGCATCGATTGCTGCTTGTATGACATTTCTGTCCTATCTGGCAACAGCATGCATCAGCTCAAACACAGCTATTGAATACTTGGGCACCTTATTTCCTGTCGCAATCCCTGTAATTCCTCTGACCATCGGACTTTTGGGTGCTTTTGCTGTATTGGCAATTATGGGTATTTCTGAATCAGCCAAAGTAGCACTTGTAATATTTCTTTTTCATCTATGCACACTCGCACTTTTTATTTTACTTGGTGTTCTTTTTATATTTGGTGATTTCAGCATTGCTTTTGACAATTGGAAGATTCCACAGTCTCATGGTTTGATACCTACACTTTTTTTGGGTTTCTCTGCTGCACTTTTAGGCATTAGTGGCTTTGAAAGTTCTGCAAATTATATTGAGGAACAAAAAGAAGGAGTTTTTCCAGTAACGCTACGAAATATGTGGGTTGCTGTCACTGTACTTAACCCTGTCATTGCGATGGTTGCCATTGGTGTCCTGCCGATTGATACGATCATACATGACAAAAAATTCATGCTAGCTTCTGCAGGCATGCAAATACAAGGAAGCTGGCTTAAAACACTTATCTCTATTGATGCTTTTTTGGTTCTGTCCGGTGCAGTACTTACTGCCTATGTTGGATCAAGTGGTTTGGTTGGTCGTATGGCTTTGGATCGCTGTTTACCTCAGTTTTTGCTTAAAAAGAACAAACGAGGGTCTCAACATTACATCATTCTAACGTTCTTTTTTCTTTGCGCATCGATTCTTTATATTACGCAAGGTGATTTATTGGCACTGGGTGGTGTGTATACAATTTCTTTTTTGGGCGTCATGAGTCTATTTGCTGTGGGTAACGCACTTCTCAAAATAAGAAGATCAAGACTTCCTCGAAAATATCGTGCTACATGGATTGCAATCGCTGTAGCTCTACTGTCAACATGTGCAGGGATTATTGGAAACATTCAACTCAAAAGTGAAAATGTTCGTTATTTTCTTATGTATTTTATCCCCACAGTTTCCATTGTTTTTATCATGCTCAATCGTCACAATATATTACGACTTATACTCCATATCCTTCTTGATTTATCCAAAGGCTTAAGAGGGGTTGGAGGCGTACATGATAAAATTCAAGCATGGTTGGATCATCTTGAATCACAGCGCGTAATATTTTTCACCAAAGGGGATGACGCTGCTAACCTTAACCAAGCAATGCTGTATGTAAAAGACAATGAAATCACAAACCGCATTACTGTTATTCATCTTTATGATGAAATAGATCATATTCCCAAACATTTAAAAAGTGATTTAAGAACATTAGATAAACTTTATCCAGAAATGGATATTGAATTGGTCTTATTAAAAGGATCGTTTACACCAGAAAAAGTAGATGAAATTTCTACAAAATATAACATACCCAAAAACTATATGTTTTTAGGTGCACCAAGTGCAAAGTTCCCATATGCGCTTGCTGACTTGGGTGGCGTACGTCTCATTATTTGATTGCTTTCGTTTTTTTACAGATGAAAAAAATCCATTGGAATAGAATTGATGATTTTTTAGCTCACGCACTTGATACACAATACAAAATTCCTTTTACAGCGATTCGCTTCGGTTGGGATGCTATTATAGGGCTCATACCAGGAGCCGGTGATACATTGATGGCTTTTATTTCATTTTACTTTATTTTTCGTGCTGTTCACAACAACGTACCTTTTAAAATCATTTTGGCTATGATTGCCAACATTGTGATAGAGTGGCTTCTGGGATCCATTCCTGTTGTTGGCGATATATTTGATATATATTTCAAATCCAACATCAGAAATTTACAATTATTGAGAAAATATTCAGCACAATGAATGAAACGATCATAAAAGCACTACAAGCATTTAGAGAAGGAAAGCTGGTCGCGGCACCAACAGAAACAGTTTATGGCTTAACCGCTCCCATTGATAAACCAGAACTTATTGAAAAAATATTTACCATTAAGCAGCGCCCCTTTTCATCTGCATTGTCCATTCAAGTTTCAACAGTAGAAATGGCAAAAATGTATACTGATCAGTGGAGCCAATTCACACAAAATCTTGTACAAAAGTATTGGCCGGGTCCACTTACACTTGTTGTAAAATCCAATGATAAAATATCTAACTTGATTACTGCGAACACCGGATTTGTTGGATTACGCATGCCCGATCAGAATCTTACACTTGAACTCATTAAGCATCTAGGCGTTCCCATCGCGGCACCAAGCGCAAATCCCCACACACTCCCAGCGCCAACAAATGCACAACAAGTTCGATCTTATTTTAAAGAAGAAGATGTCTATATCATAGATGGCGGTCCCTGCACTTTTGCAAAAGAATCAACAATTATAAAAATCATTGATGATGAAATTGAATTTTTACGTATTGGTGCGATTTCAAAAACGGAAATTGAGTCCTTTTTATATAAATAGTGTTATTTTTTAAAATTTTGGTAGACAGAAAATACAATACCTAACAAAGCCATACTTAAAAAAATAAATCGAACAAGCTTTTCGTACTTTTTAAATATTTTCATTTATATTTTTTGTATGTTTTAGAGTTCAATTCTCTTCCAATTTTGGACTCTATAAATGATATAGCTTCAATCAACTTATTTATTTGTATTGGCAGCGTAATGTTTTGGCTGTTTAAAAAATCAACAACGTCTTCAGTTGCCACATTACCGGGCGCTCCCGGGGCATATGGGCAGCCTCCAAGGCCACCTGCAGAGGCATCAAAAACTTCTATATCAAAGGCAAGAGATGCCTTAATATTCTCTAATGCCTGGCCATAGGTATCATGAAAATGTCCTGCCAACCATCCATTCAAACCTAGTTGATGTGTTTTCGAAAACAACTCTGTCACTTGATCAGTTGTTGCTTTACCTATGGTATCACCAATAGAAACTTCATAGCATCCCATTTCTAAAAGACTTTCAATAATAGGTATTACTTTGTTAGTAGAAACTAGGCCTTCGAATGGACATACAAATGCTGTAGAGATATATCCACGTACCTTTATCCCATTGTTTTCAGCCGCTTCAAATACTGGCTTAAATCTATCTAAACTTTCTTGTATACTGGCATTAATGTTTTTTTGATTAAATGTTTCAGAGGCTGCTGTAAAAACAGCTACTTCTTTCATTCCAAGATCTAAAGCTTTTTGAAAACCATGCATGTTTGGAACCAAAACAGAAGTCTCCACCCCCTCTTGCAAGTCAACACCGCGAATGACAGCTTCTGTATCAGCCATTTGCGGCACTTTGTCAGGGTGAACAAAAGCACCAATTTCAATATATGTAATTCCAGCTTGTTGAAGTTTCTGGATAAACTCAATCTTGTCTTCTGTTAGAATTTTGACTTTTTCATTTTGTAACCCGTCTCTCGGTGCCATTTCCTTTATTTGAATCATATTGCGACCTCTATCAACAATTGATCTTGCGAAACAACTTGTAATAGCGAACAATGTAGCTTTTCAATTTTTCCAGCAATGGGTGCCAAAAGTTTATACTGCATCTTCATTGCTTCTAATTCTATTAATATCTCATCTTTTTCTACTTTTTGACCTTCAAGTGCATGTATTTTAATAACCGTCGCTGTCATTGGAGCAACAATTTGATTTTCAACTGCGTTATTTTTTGAAGAAGATGTAAATTTTTTCTTCTTAAAAACATACCAATGATGATGAAAGTAAATCCAATCTTGATCGCCATTTTTGTATAAAGAATGATAATCAATCCATGGATCTTCCTGCTTTGAAATATAATGAGATGGGATATCCTGTTGATTCCAGGTCCAATGATCAATACAAGGTGTCTGGTTTTGCACAAATGCATTCCAAGGATCATGCGCCCACAAAGAATGGCTTGATTCCCACTGTTGGTATTGCCAAATACGAACTGCCTCATCCAAATGCTCTTCACGATACCGTAAATATGCTGGATAGGTAGAATCAACCCATTGCGTATTGATATTCATCGACAAAAAATCAGAATGTTGCAATGTCCACGCTAGATAACTATGATTGGTTTGCACACCCACAAGTCTTACTTGATCAAAAGCCGAAAGAAGATTTTGAATGGCATCAGACCGAGAACTACCCCAAGCCGTCACTTTAAGAAGAAGTGGATCAAATAAAAGTGTTATAGCCTGACCATCTTTCACATTATGATCCACACGTACATTCTGATTTTCAGCTGGCAAAGTAACATTTTTTAATAAACCTGTTGATGGAAGAAAATGTTGATCTGGATTTTCAGCATAGATACGCACTTCAATGGCATGTCCATTTGGAGTCGAACTTGATAAATCTACACTTGTACCCTCTGCAATTTGAATTTGAAGTTTTACAATATCAATCGAAAAAACCATTTCTGTCGCTACATGTTCAACTTGCAACCTTGTATTGACTTCCATAAAATAGTATTGATTGTTTTGATCTAACAAAAACTCAACAGTGCCTACGTTTACATAGTTACATGCTTTCAAAATACTTTTAGCATCTCGATGCAGACTCTCTCTTGTTTTATCGTTCAGGTGCGTGCAAACTGCTTCTTCAACCATTTTTTGGTGTCTACGCTGTACTGTGCAGTCTCTTTCTCCAAGTGTTGATATATTTCCATGCTGATCGCATACAACTTGAATCTCTACATGGCGTGGTTTTTCAAGATAAGGCTCTGCCATTAAGCGGCCATCACCAAAAGCCTGCTTCGCAATTGCATGACTTTCTTCAAGTTGTGACGACAGCCCTTTGAAATCGCGCAAAACTGCCATGCCCTTACCACCGCCACCCATCATAGGCTTAATAAGAACGGGAAGTGGTAGTTTTTTTATTTTTTTCTCAAAGGAAGTATCTCTCTCAACTTCTTCATACGTTGTTTGAAGTATTGAGACACCTTGACTTGCAGCAATTCTTTTGGCTTGCTCCTTGTTACCAAGTTTTTCTATTGTTTCTGGTTTTGGGCCAATCCAAATCATACCTGCATCAATAACTTTTTGCGCAAAATTGGCATTTTCTGACAAAAAACCGTACCCCGGATGTATTGCATCTATTTTTTTATTTTTAGCGATAGAGATGATTGTTTCCATGTCTAAGAATGCTGAAAGTTGATTTAGTGGAAGTTCATACGCTTCATCAAGATGAAGTACATAAGGCGCATTTTTTTCTACCTGAATATACAATCCAACAGATGTTTTGTTCATTAGCTTGATTGTTTTGGCAATACGTGTGGCAATTTCTCCACGATTTGCAATCAGAATTCTTTGTATGGATTTTTTTGGCATGACTTTACCAATTCGGTTTACGTTTCTCAAAAAAAGCACTTAACCCTTCCTGCGCTTCTTTTGTAGTTCGTATGTCTGCAATTTCTACAGAAGTAATTTCTTTTGCTTCATGTATAGATAGCTTTGCAATATCTTCACACATTTTTTTATATCTTGCGATCGCTTGAGGTGAAAGCCCTAAAAACATATCAATATATTTTTGCACTTGCTCATCAAGCTCTTCATCTGATGTTACAATTTGATGGATCAATCCGATTTGTTGACCTTCACTGGCTGGAATCCGTTGAGAGCATAAACCATAGTATCGTAGATTGCGCATGCCCACTTTTCTCAGCAAAAATGGTGCGATTGTGGAAGGAATCAGCCCTAGTTTTAGTTCACTTAAGGAAAGATGTGCATCACTGCGCATGATTGCCACATCCATGCACGAAATTAAACCAACGCCACCTCCAAAAGCACTACCCTGCACTCTGCCTATAACTGGTTTGGGGCATGAAAAAATGGCGTGGTACATGTCATACAGTTGTTTCGCAGAAGCTTCGTTCTGATCGCGACTGTCATTGATGCTATTTTTCATCCAGTCCAAATCCGCGCCTGCACAAAAGGTTTTACCTGTGGACTGAACAACGACGATTTTTATACTTTTATTTGATTGAAGTTCAGTAAAAACTTCTAAAATCTCCCCAATCATTTCAGGATGGAGCGCGTGATGTTTTTCATCTCGCAATAGTGTAAGTCGTCCTACATTGTCTTTAATTTGCAGATCTACCCATTGGGTCATCACATTCTCCAAACGCCATAATTTGTTGCCTCTATGGGGGACTGATAGCAGATAGAAAGGGCCAACGCTAACGTTTTTCGCGTTTGACGTGGATCAATCACACCATCATCCCAGATACGAGCGGATGAATAATATGGATGTCCCTCTTTCTCATATTTTTGAACAATCGGCTCCTTGAAAGCCTTTTCATTTTTTTTATCTTTTTGTACTGTCCACAAAACATTGGCTGCTTGCGTTCCGCCCATGACAGAGATACGTGCGTTAGGCCACATCCATAAAAACCTAGGACTGTATGCTCGTCCACACATGCCATAATTACCAGCACCAAAACTACCTCCAACAATTACAGTAAGTTTTGGTACGCGTGCGTTGGCGACAGCCATAACCAATTTGGCACCATCTTTGGCGATCCCTTTATTCTCAACATCTTTACCCACCATAAAGCCTGTTATATTTTGCAAAAATAAAAGGGGGATATTTCTCTGCGTACATAGTTCAATAAAATGAGCACCTTTGAGAGCACTCTCTGAAAACAAAACACCATTGTTGGCTATAATTCCAATGGGCATGCCATGAATTTTTGAAAAACCACAGTAAAGTGTAGTTCCATATCTTTCTTTAAATTCATCTAGCTCACTACCATCCACAATGCGGGCTATGATTTCTCTTATATCAAACATTTCTTTGGGATCATTGGGCATGATCTTTAAAATTTCAGAAGGATCATAAAGTGGAAGACGAGGTTCAGAAAATAAATGCGTGGGAGCTTCTCTTTTAGGGATATTGGAGACGATCGTGCGAACAATATCGACCGCATGCTCGTCATTTTGGGCTAGATAATCTGCAACACCAGAAAGACGTGTATGAACATCTGCACCTCCTAATTCTTCACTCGTAACAACTTCACCCGTTGCTGCCTGAACAAGCGGAGGACCGCCTAAAAAAATTGTTCCTTGGTTTTCTACAATAATGCTTTGATCGCTCATTGCAGGAACATATGCACCTCCAGCTGTGCATGAACCCATCACACAAGCAATTTGCGGTATGCGCCTAGCTGACATATTGGCTTGGTTATAAAAAATTCGCCCAAAATGGTTTTGATCAGGAAAAACCTCATCTTGCATAGGTAAAAATGCGCCGCCTGAATCAACCAAATATATACAAGGCAAATGATTTTGTGCTGCAATCTCTTGTGCCCTTAGATGCTTCTTAACCGTTATAGGAAAGTACGTGCCCCCCTTTACGGTTGCATCATTTGCAACAATCATAACTTGATGGCCATTCACTTTACCAATTCCTGTAACCAAACCACCTGCGGCAACTTCTGTATCATACAATTCATACCCTGCCAGCGGCGAAAGCTCTAAAAAAGGACTATGGGGATCAATCAAACGAGAGATTCGATCTCTTACAAATAATTTTCCTCGCTCTTGATGGCGTGTGATATTTTCATCCCCACCACCCAGCGAAATTTTTTCGATTTTACTTGAAAGATCAGCAATCAAACTTTCATGATGCTTCTCATTTTGAACGCAACGTTTATCTTGGATATTAACTTTAGATTGAAAAACAGGCATGGTGCTCATGCTCTCATCATTTGAAATACACGTCAATCTTGAAGAACAATCAAGGGATACGTCTCTACCCCCTCTTGATCTTTTTGTTTTTCAAGGGTTTCCAGCCAATCTTCTACATGAACACCCATCAAAATTTTTTGGTTTTGATAGGCTTTTGCATGATTCAAAGCCTTATCAACACAGGACTGATAGCCTTGTGTATTATTTAATCGGCAGTGGTACATTCCTGCACCCACTTGAATTAAACTCTGTATCCAATCGGCATATTCAGGATGAAAATTTTTAAAAAAGTTCCATTTTTTTTCCCATACTTCGTGGGCTTGCCAAAAAAACCCTGCATTGAATAAATCAATTGCATACAAATAAACCACATCTTCAAACCAAAAATCTGGAACAGTTTTGATACTAAATGACGCGGTAGGATCTTCCCATGCTTGAGGTTTTTCATTCTGTAACAGTATCGTCGGTGGAAGATTCAATGTTGTGTATTTTTTCATATTAAAAATACATTTTGAATAATATAAATATCAAAAGAAACAATGTGGAACTAATAACAATAACTTTTTGTACATGTTTCTGAACCCAAACTCTTGTATGATCTCCATAGAAATAAATAAAAGTTCCAAATAGAAAAAAACGCAATGCCCTACCCATGGTACTCGCCATAATAAAAACAGAAAGTGGTATCGAAAAAACACCAGCAGTTATTGTAAATATTTTGTATGGAATGGGCGTATACCCTGAAATAAAAATAGCAAAAAAGGCATTGTTCTCGTATAAAACTTTCACTTTTTCAAATTTATCAGGTGAAAATACAACGCGAAAAAAATATGGCGATATCTCATCCCAAAGATACATACCAATCATGTACCCTAAAAGTCCTCCAAGAACTGAAAAAACTGTTGTTAGGAATGCATAATGAATCGCCTTTTTTGGCTTGGCCAATCCCATAGAAATCAACAAAAGGTCCGGTGGTATCGGAAAAAAAGAAGCTTCAACAACTGAAAGAATACAGAGAATAGGAACTGCATATTTATGCTTGCTATACTCCAAAATTTTATCGATAAATTTTCTCAGCATGAATGTCCTTTTTTCATCGATCTTCCTTAGAGATTTGATAGAAATGTAGCATGTTTCGTTGGATCATCCTAATTGCATTTGTGATTTTTATACTACGATCATTTAAAAAAGCAGTTTTCACAGCATCATCTACGTCTACTACCAGCACACCAAAAGATCCTTACGAAGTTTTGCATATTCCCAAAAACGCAAGTCAAGATGAGATTCGCAAGGCATATCTTTTTGAGTTATCTCAAAATCACCCTGATAAGGTAGCTCATCTCTCAGAAGAGATACAGAAAACAGCCCAAAGAAAAACACAGGACATTCAATGGGCTTACCAACAATTAAAAAATAGATGATTCTATATTTTTTTAAATATTACGATATTTCATCACTAGTTCGATTGGGCTAGAAGCCTCTGAACCTAATAATTGTTGTGCATACGCTTGAAAATCAAGTAATGATAAAGGCGGTCTTTTGTTTTTGAATGTTCTCAATAATCGAATGGTTTCCAGCCCATCCATAACTTCCAAGATGCGTCTAAAATAAACTTCTAAACTCTTACAATTCTGTTTAATTAAATAAAGCTTATCAACCACACCCTGCTCCTTTAGAAAACCGTAAGATTCTAAATCATCTGTCTCTGCAAATAAGTCCAACATTGAATCAACGTTATAAAAATCTCTAATGTGATAAAGCACTTGTTTAAGCTTTTGAAAATCATCTGGTGTTGGAATAACCAATTTTTGAACGGCTTTTTCTAAAGAGATACCAGCTGCGAATAAAAAGGCTCCAGTACCTAAACTTGTTTTTGATTCTTTGCGCGTCGATGGAAACACTTTTGCATGTCGTAGCTTTTCAATTTTTCCCAGCTTTCGAAGCTTATTTAAAAAATGGAAATCTTCGGTTGCAGACTTTGAAGGCATACCACCAATTTTTCTATATCCTTCAACCGTACAACCTATCGCGCTCCCAATCGCAATAAAATCAAATGGGCTTGACGCCTTGGCAAGACCATACGGAACATAACGCAAAAAAAGTTCATACCAAACCATAGCTTCATCTTGTAGTTCATGTTCAAAATCAATGACGAATCCATACGAATCAGTCTCTTTATCAAATAAATCAGCAATGTAATGCTCATTGACAAGGGTATCAGCATCAAGGCAAACCAATCGATCATTTGGATCATGTAGGAACTTAGCAACTGCATAATCCATCCCTATTCTTCTTGCCTGGCCAACACCAAAGGCAATGCCCGGATCCGTGTAATCTAGAATCGTAAGTGGAAATGAATAAAGGGGTTGACTTCCCTCTAAATAGCGTACTAGGAGTTGGTTCTCTTTTACAAAAGCTTGGGAAATATTTTGCGGGTTATTAACAACAACAATAACGTGAGGTTTGGGGCAAGACATTTGTGCAAACTGGTAAGATTTTTCCAGTGCACGCAGGGTCTTTTCAATGTATAAGGCTTCGCGATAGGCCGGAATAATTATGGCAACATTGATAGACATTAAAACCTTTTTAGAACAATTCCCACTTGTTGGCAAAACAAGTCCGCTTTGGATTCAAAAAGTCATTGAAAATTTCCCTGCTTTTGTTGCTGATCATGCAGCCAACGAAAGAAAAGCTTCTGCGATGTGTATGGATTTTGTTGTTCGCTATCCCGACCATCCATCTCTTGTAACTACAGCATCCAGAATTGCAAATGAAGAACTTGCACATTTTCGCCTTGTCTTTGAGGAGATGAAAAAGCATGGCTACCCACTACTTCCTGATCAAAGGGATGTCTATATTCGCTTGTTGCTGGAAAAAGTAAGAAACGACCCTAAGGGACGATTTATGGACAGACTGTTGGTCTGTAGTCTTGTTGAAGTAAGAGGAATTGAACGTTTTGAAATTCTTAGTACTGAGCATCCCGAAAAATCTTGGAGAGATTTCTACACAAAATTTTATCATAGTGAAAAAGGCCATGGACATGCATTTTTTCATGAAGCACTTAAAATTTTTCCTGAGCAAGAAGTCATTGATCGATATCAACAATGGATTCAAATAGAATCTGATGTATGTCAAAAAACGCCCATTACAGGCAAATTTCACTAATTTATTAAAGCATGACACCCTTATTTCTTATTGGCTTGGAAAAAATAAATGGGCCTTCCTTCTTTTTCGTATTTGATTTGATAGTTGGTTTTAAAGCGATCTTCTGTTTTAGGGATGATTTCAAAAAGAGAAGAATGCAGTTGAGAAAACTCTTTCATTGCGGCATCAAAATACTCCTTATGATCTGATGTGATATGGATTTGCCCCCCACGCACCATCTTTTGATGAAACAACTCTAAATATGCTTTTTGTAGAATACGGTGTTTATGATGCCTTCGTTTAGGCCATGGGTCAGGAAACAAAACATGGATTTCATCAATAGACTGGTCTTCAAAATAATCCCTCACAACCTCTTGTGCCAATCCACACATCAGACGAATATTCAAAAGCTCTTCCTTGATGACTCTTGCTTGGGTGTGGCGTACCCATTTGATAAACCGCTCGATGCCTATAAAGTTATATTCTGGGTGCGCTTTGGCATAATTTCGCATGAAATGCCCTTTTCCAAAGCCTATTTCAAGAATTAATTTTCCTTTTCGTCCAAATTCCTCTTTCCAAGGAAGTGGTTTTGAAAAAGTTTCTTTCTCTAAAAAAATATTTTGGTCAGTCATGTTTATAGGATTCAAACTTTGTGGCAAAAATATCTTTACCATTTTTTTTTGCATTCGATAGAGCCAATGAGATATTTTCCTGTGTTGCCCATGACGAATCAAAAACAACAGTTTGTTTAAAGAGGAAAAAATCTCCTTCTTGAATGGATTTTTCAAACAACCGATGAATCGCTTCATAGTTTTTTGCTTTTTGGTAATAATCTAGAGCATCTTGATCACGACCTACTTTTTCAAACTGTTGTCCAATTGATACTAGCCGCTCATCAACCTGACGTTTCTTTCGATGGTCAAGGTCATTTTGTTTATCTTTCCATGTAGGAAGATTTGTCATGGCTTCTTTTCTCTTGATTTTTGTGCCTTGTCAATTCTCTAAATTTTACAAAAAATCGCTTTGAAGTATGTACTCTACAACTTGCTTATGGGTACAATCACGTAATTTTTCAATTGGGCACGTTTCCATTTCCCACACAGAGGATGCTTGATTTTCTTCACCCCACGCTGGTGCAGACTGTGAAGGTACAATGGCATCTGTATATTGAAATTCATACACATTGTCTTTACTTTGAGAAAGTAACGAAGTCTCTGGGTCCTTTAGCCAAACGTGAGGTGGTAATCTATGCCACTGCGCTGTGGTCTGATCAGAAAAAATAAGTACGGACTCAGTAAGATACATCAATCCACCAATGCCATTTTTTTCTCCAATCATGTACGGCTTTTGTGAATTCATTTTTCCAAAAGAATAATCGCCTACAAGCACACCTCTATGATGTACAGCAATACTACCTGCAAATATCTCTGACGCACTTGCTGATTCATTATCAATCATAATAACCATAGGCGTATCATTTTGCTGATGATGCTTTAATTGATGTTCTTTTTGTCCACCATGCTGGTATGATATTTCTTCATACACACGAACTGAAGGTAAAAAATAATCTAGCAAAATATCTACTTCAGATAATAGTCCGCCATGATTTCCACGAAGGTCTATCACCAATCCATCAATATGATCCTCAGAACTGATCATTTGAATAAGTTGTTTTGCTACTTTTGAAGTAAAGGAAACTAAACGAATCCATAATACGGTTTGTCCACCTACGATGATTTTCTTGCCATATACATCGGGAAAAATGCCCTTTTGGCGATCAATAGTAAACTCTTGATCATGGGCCACTATTGTATAGGTTTGATGAGGTGAGATAAGATCGAGCATTCGTAATAAATTCATAGAAAGAATAGATTCTCCTTGAATTTCTGTTACGCGAAAACCTTCTTCAAGACCGGGATATGCTTGCTGATGAACAAAATCAATCCATATTGGATTGTTTGAAGTCATTTTTGCAATGATTGGATTACGATAATAAAACTCCACACCACTTTTTTTGATTCGATTCGCAATATCAGCTTTTTCTAATTTCACGTCTTCTGGAGCGATATATCTTGAGTGTGGATCCAATGTTTTTAAATACGTAGAAATCAAATAGCGATAAAAAGTTGGTTCATCTAATTTCTTTTGCGCAAGGTAGGTTTGCTCAATGGTTTCACACAGCTTTGACTTTTGCTTTGGGAGTGCTGCAAGCTCGATTTGAACTTTTTTTAAGGCTGCCTTCACAACATGTTCTCGATCTTCAGCTCCCCAGTACGCATGCTTGGTTAGCGTATAATCCACAAGGTCTTCAAAAAAAGCGCATGTATTTTTGTACTGTTGATTTAAAATTGTTTGTTCATTGGTTCGCGCACACCCAATAAGCGCCATCGCTTGAATCAATAGGATAAAATATACGCACCTTGTCATTTCCTAGGGGTATATCGATTTTTGAGCCAATTTTCAATGGTCTCTCGATCAACCCTTGTGGGATCTTGGGCAACATAGCAATAGAGTTCATGAAGCAAACTTCCCAGTGCAGGGCCAGCCAAAACACCTGTCATCTCTATGATTTCATTGGAAGAAACAGGCAAATGATGAAAATTAAAATCTGGATGCATATGGGCAAATGCATGAATTTGACCTGCAATATCAGGATGTTGAAGGTTCAACAATGCCAACATCTCTTTCTTGTCTGTCACCTGACCATACAGTTCTATCCATCGATACGCATGCTCTACATGTCCTTGTGGATACTCTCTTATATTGGTTACAAGTTGAATCATCCATTTTGCATCCTGTTTTGCCATTCCAAAATCAACCCAATCTTTATATTGTAGGTTTTTTGTTTGTACGTTTGCTTGCAACAATAGATACGCCATTCTCAACCAAAAAACGTTTGGGACTTGTTGAACATTACATACAGATTGTAGAGCAACAGGCAAAAACGAAAGGTTCGATATTGCATACAGGCTTTGAAGTGCATTATTCACAAAAGGTGCAACAACTAGCTTTCTCCATTCCTGAAAAATTCGTTCTTTGGATAAGTGAGGTATCAACCCGATATTGCTTTTGCAAGCAGCAAGGAGCAGTGGATCTAAAGAAAACCCTATTTGAGCTGAAAACCTAAATGCGCGAAGAATTCGAAGCGCATCTTCGTTGAGTCGAACATTTGGATCCCCTACAGATCGAATCATTCGACTTTGAATGTCTTTTTGCCCCTCAAATGGATCAATAAATGTATCTGTGCGAATTTCATATGCAATTGCATTGCATGTAAAATCTCTACGCGCCACATCCTCCACAATAGAATCACAAAATACAACTTGGTGTGGCCGACGGTAATCTTTGTAGACTCCCTCTTTCCGCAATGTAGTGATTTGTACAAAACCAATCTTTGCAGGAATCATCAAACATCCAAAATCAATGCCTGAAACATTAGCATTGGGGAAAAGTGATAAAAGCTGCTTAGGTGTAGCTTGGGTTGCAAGATCCCAATCCTCGATGGTTTTTTGTAAAAAGTGATTTCTTACGGCCCCACCCACAATCCATACATCAAAATTTTCAGCAATAAGATGCTTCGCAATGTTTACAACTTCTTGCGGGATTTTTTCTTTAAAAGAGTTCATCTTTACTTTTTTGTGTCATTTTCTTTTGACCTTGAAAGTTTTCCATTATTTTCAGCCAAGATTGAAATGCTGAAGCTTCCTTTGAAAAACTTCGATAGACTTCCTTAATCATTGGAATGGAGATTGAATTATCCATAACGCTTAAATAAAGGTACTCTCCTGTCATACGACCAATCGCTCTGGCACTTAAAAAAAACACCTGATTTTCCAATTTTTGCAAAATCGGCATAAATGTAAACGTTGCTTGCTCTTCAAAGGCATCTTTCATCTTTTTTTGATGGGCTAGCACACATTGAGCCACCTTTTTTTTGGTTTTTTCCAAATCAGAGAGTTTTTCATGTTTAATTCTTTTAAGAAAGGTTTCAAAATCCCGCACATGACTTGTTTTCTTCTTTGGATTAATCAATTTGGCACCAAAAAAGGCTACACATTCAATCATCGCAACACGATAAAAATGCTCTTGCAACGAAAACGATGCATCATAAATCGTAAAATCGTAAGACAGTTGCTGTGCCACCCATTGAGAAGCTTTTTGTGCGATTTTGTTGGGTGAAATGTCTTGAATATAGATCAAGGGAATTTCAGGTAGAAATAAGCATCGATTTTCAATCATTTCTATATCAATCATATCCTGCATGATGGGGTTCACTCTTTTTCTGGCTTCAATGATATATTTATTAATATTTTCAGTTAGTTCTGTATCAAGCGAGGAATATACTTGAATCGATTCACCTTTTGTTGGTTTGAGTTTTAAAAATTTCTGAATCTTCTGTGCGTATTCCAACACAACATGAAAATAATCAGGAGAATAATGTACATCCCATTCCTGATCTTCCATGGAATCCATAATAGAGATATGATCCTCCATCCAAGATTGATAACTCTGCCATTTGACCCAAGGGGTTGAACTTAAAACGCAGTATTGATCTTTCTTGATTTTGACTACATCAACATCGTCAATCATGTCTTTTTCAACCAATTTCCAATAAATTTCATCGCTATTTTGAAAAACTGTCACCATGGAAGGTGTTTTTTTGCGGTTTGAAACAAATAAATCTTTGCATTTTTGAGGAATATGGCTTTGGGCAAGGTGCAAATCACCATACAAACAAAATACAACTTGATTTGGATCTTCCTGAAGCGTGCTATAAATAGCCTTTGCAGCGCATCGATCACGAATATGCAAAGGTTGGAATCCAGCATCGGACGTATTGACACCAACAATTGAAAAACCGTACTTTTTTGCCAGTAGAAATATTGGACGATAATGCACCCAAGGAAATCCCCATATCTTTTCGTAGTGAATAAGGTCTAAAAAGGTCTGTTCATCACATCTTCCTTGAATAAAATCGTTGGCCAACCCTTCATATATTCGTGGGATCATTTCGAGTGCAAGTTTCACTTTTTTGCCTTTTTGGGCCAAATGTTCCAAAATTTTTACCGCTGTGTATTGTGCTCGTGAAAGGGTGTGAAAGTCTCCACAAAAGATAATTTTTGCCTTTTCAAGCTCTAAAAACAGTTCTTTTTTTGAAGATATTTTTTGGTATTTTTTAACTTCTTGAAGATATCTTTTTCGATAAACTGTAATTCTATTTTCCTCAAACCTTCTTTGGTCAAGGATTTCCTGCCTGAGCGCATTAAATGTTTCTTTTTGTAGCGCAATCAAGTGGTGACGAATAGACATGTCCTATTATAACTTCTTTCACATATTTACGCAGTCCTTTTTGATCTTTCAAAACCAATAAAGTCCGAAAATCTGTAAAGAAAAAAATAAAGAAATTTGCAAAAATTTGTATTTATTTAATTTTTTTCTTATAATCCTAAATTGTGGGTAGAAAAAAGTATACCCTTTGTTAAATTTAACACAGGAGAAAAAATGCCAGTAAAACGTAAAAGCGCTAAGCGTAAAACTGCAAAGCGCAAAACTAAACGTAAAGCTGCTAAAGCTGCACCAAAACGTAAACGTCGTAAGAAGGCTGCTAAAAAAGCTGCACCAAAACGTAAACGTCGTAAAAAAGCTGCCAAAAAAGCTGCACCAAAACGCAGACGTCGTAAAAAAGCAGCTGCTAAAACGACCAAAGTAAAACGTAAAACTCGCAGAAGAAAAAAGAAGTAGTTCTTTTTCTATCTATGTTTTATGCAAAAAGCGCCCTGCTTTTAAGCAATCAGGGCGCTTTTTTTTGCCTATAGATATACAAAATTAATGCTGATCTGAATCCAACGCAAAAGCGGTACCCAGTAAAGACCAAGAACAACTGTTGGTATCAGTAAAAAAATGACGAACATTCTAGATACCTTTGAATATCTGGGATATTCAGGATCGTTTCCATCTTTTAAGAACATCCACTTGATAATTTTCATATAGTAGTACACTGCAATAACTGTGTTGACTGCACCCAAAAGTGCTGCTGTGTAGTATTCTTGCGCAATCAGTCCCTTAAAAATGTAAAATTTAGCAATAAATCCTGAAAATGGAGGTAGTCCAATCAAAGACAGCAAGAAGATTGCCATGCTGATTGACATCCAAATATTTTGGTTTCCATACCCTCGAAAGGAATCCATGTGATCATTTCCTGTATCAATTGTTCGTAAATGAATGATGTAAAATGCCCCAAAATTCATGAACAAATATAGCGTTAGATATAATAAAACAGATTCAAAACCATCTTGTGTAAAACATGATACGCCTAAAAGCATAAATCCAGCGTGTGCAATAGAAGAATATGCCATCAATCGCTTCATATTTCTTTGTCGTAGCGCTGAAACATTGCCTATGAGCATCGAAATAAGTCCAAAAAACACCAAAATTTCATGCAATCGAACTTGCTCAAAGAACATCAAAGCTTGATTGCCAACTTCATGCATACAAAACAGTAAAAACCGTAAAAAAACCAAAAATCCTCCTGCTTTGGAGGAAACAGATAAAAATGCAGTGACTGATGTAGGCGCGCCTTGATACACATCAGGTACCCACATCTGTGTGGGAAAAATGGTCATTTTAAAGCCAAAACCAACTAACAAACAGATCATACAGAAAAATAACGCCATAATCTGATAAGCGCCGAGCTCACCAGCCAAAAATGAAGCTACATCAGTAAAATGACTTGAGCCTGCCATGCCAAACAGTAATGAAAGTCCAAAAAGCATAATTCCTGTCGCTACAGCACCAAATAAAATATATTTTAGACCTGCTTCTGAAGAAAATGCATCCTTGGGCCGACTTGCGACCAAAAGATAAGACAAAATGGATACCATCTCCATACTTAGAAAAGTCATCAAAAAATCCACACTTGAAACCATACAAATCAAACCAACAGTTAAAATGGAAAGAAATGCAGTAGTTTCAAAAAACTTCTTGGTACTTGAAAAGGTTTTTGATTGGTAAAAGAAAAATGTGGTTAATAAACTAGAAAATAGGAAAAAAATACGGGCAAAATCGGAAAATGGATCCAACGATAAAAGGTTAGAAAATAAACGTATCTCTGTAGTCGAGCGGTCTAATGAAAATAAAGAAGCAAAAAATGCCGTTGAAAAAATAAACAAAACAATTGCTATGGCCCATCTTCTGGATTGAATTTTTGTCAGTGAAAGTATGAGCAATAGGATAGACCCAGCAAGCAGAATCAATTCCGGTACAAAAAACGCAAAACTGGCGATGTTTCCTACGTGTATCTGATCCATCATGAACCTACTCCAATCCAATCTAACCACTGCAAAATCGATGTCTGTGGCATTTCAAGTAAAACGCTAGGAAAAACACCAAACCAAACAATAAGAATCGCCAAAACAGAACAAACTAGAAACTCTTTGTTGTTTATATCCTGAACAAGTGCCCATTTTTGTTCTGCTGGGCCAAAAAATACGCGTTGTAAGGTCCACAACATGTACACAGCTCCAATTAAGAGCGTTACAAGTGCTATTGCAGACCCAATTTGAAAGAAATAAACAGATCCAACATAAGCATGAGGCGAAGTATGTCCCATAAAACTTCCAGCCAAAACCAAAAATTCAGAGACAAAGCCAAAAAGACCCGGAAGACCAATCGATGCAAAAACAGCAAAAACACCCATCCAAGTTAACTTGGGCATGGTAGCAGCTAGACCACCCAAATCTGATAGCGTTAGGCTGTAGGTTCTTTCATAAATAGACCCTGCAATTAAAAATAACATGGCTGCGATCAATCCATGACTTACCATCTGCATAACACTACCTTGTAATGAGAGTGCAGAGAAAGATGCCAAACCAATAATACAAAACCCCATATGACTAATGGATGAATATGCGATGAGTTTTTTAAAATCCTTTTGGTACATGGCACAAAAAGCACCATAGATAAGGTTAATAAGCCCTAAGATAAAAAGTGTTGGCGCTACATTCAAAACAACGACGGGTACAAACCCCACCATCACTCGAAACAAACCGTACATCCCTATTTTAAGAAGAATACCTGCCAAAATCATACTTATAGGTGTAGGTGCTTGCACGTGAGCGTCAGGTAACCATGTATGAAATGGGAAAATAGGTACTTTGATGGCAAAAGCAATAAAGAAACAAAAAAACAATATAACAGGAAGTGGTATATCCCAGATGCTGTATACAGATGCTAGGATCCATGTTTGATGCATGGGCAGATTGGCCCAATCTAGAGGTAATTCAAGTGGGTTAAAATAATAAACCAATATTAATCCCAACAATAAAAATACAGACCCCACCATCGTATAAATAAAAAATTTGATGGCTGCGTATTCACGTCTCTGTCCTCCCCATATGCCAATCAAAAAATAAAGAGGGATCAATGCCAATTCCCAAAAAATGTAAAATAAGAAAAAATCCATTGAAAGAAAGACACCATAAATACCTGTTAACAACAACATAAGGAGTATGAAATACGCTTTTTGTCTTTTTTGAATTTTGTGTGACATCATAACAGCACTAACGAATACTACAGATGTCAAAAGACACATCAATGCTGACAAGCCATCCATACCCAGCGAATATGTGATGTATAAAGAATCAATCCAAGGCATGGATTCTACCCAAAACCATTGTCCTGCACGAATCTCCGGAGTAGATACGAGCAGAAACAGCCAGAGCATATGGAAAATTGTTGAAAGCAGAGCAATTCTATAAATCCAACGAGTCTTCTGTGGTGGTACTGCGCCGAGAAGAAATGCCATAAAAACAGGGAAAAAAATAAAATATGTTAATATATGTTCCATTACGCAATCATTCCTGAAACCCACAAAAACCAATAAAAAAGAACAATCAAACTCGCCATTGTAATCCAACGTATGTAGGTTTGAATTTGACCGTCTTGAATCCTTGCGTAGATCGACCCTAGAAACTGAGGAATCCATGCAAACCAATGCACCAATCCATCAATAACATATCGATCAAACATCCCTTTGATCACTGAAATAAAATGAAATAAAGAGTTGGTAAAAGCCGTATCTTGCGAAAGCTTTCTATTTGATGGGGGACCATCATGCACAAAGGTTTTATAGTAAAATTCTTCAATATAATATTGATGTAATAACAATTGATACAATTTAGGAAACTTCTCTTTAATCCATTGATCTGCAATAGGACCATGAACAAATAGTTTTCTAGCAGCAATCAACCCAACAGCCGAAAAAAGTAGTGCAAGCAAACTTAAACCTATTTCAAACCAAAGTGAATGAGTTGAAAACGGAATCATATACAAAGAAGACATCCATTGTGGAAACAAATCAATAGAGCCTAGAAAACTAGGTGTCCATAGAAAGCCCAAAGCTATGGCCAAAAATGCTAGAACAATCATGGGCGCTTTCATGACCCAAGGGGTTATATAACCGGGCAAATCTCTTTTTTTCCCACTATAAAAAACCAAGTAAAGAAGTCTAAAAATATAAAAGCTCGTAAGCAACACACCAATCATTGCCAATACAAATACAAAAAGATGATGTTCATGTACGTGGCTTAAGATTAAATCTTTTGAGAAGAATCCCGCAAAAGGAAAAAAACCACTTAAAGAAAGCGCACCTACCCAAAACATTGCATGTGTCCATGGTAAATCTTTATATAGCCCTCCCATCTGATACACATCTTGATTACCTTGAGATGCTTTAATAACTGCTCCGGCACACAAAAACAAAAGCGCTTTAAAAGCACCATGAACAACAACATGGAACATGGCCACTGCATAGGCGCCAACACCACATGCAAGCGTCATATATCCCAATTGACTTACTGTAGAAAAAGCGAGAACTTTTTTGATATCTCTTTGGAAAATGGCAACGGTTGACCCAAACAAAGCTGTAATGATCCCAACCCACATAACAACTTCTGAGGCAAAATGTGAAACATCAAATAAAAAGCTCAACCTACACATTAAATAAATACCTGCTGTTACCATTGAGGCTGCGTGTATGAGTGCAGATACAGGTGTGGGTCCTGCCATCGCATCAGGCAACCATATATACAGGGGCAATTGTGCTGATTTTCCACAAACACCAATGAATAGCAACAGACATAAAACCGTAGCAAGAGACATCCCAAAGATTGATTTTGTAAGAAAAAGATCTAAATGCGTTCGAATGTCCTCAAATGCTAAGGACCAAAGTTGTTTTTCTTGTACTAGTACTGCCAAAATAATCATCATGGCCAAGAAAATGCCTAAATCACCAATACGATTTACAACAAAAGCCTTCTTTGCGGCATTCATATTTTTATGTGATTCAAAGTGGAAGCCGATTAACAAAAAGCTACAAAAACCAACCCCTTCCCATCCTATAAACATCATTAACAATTGATCTGAAAGAACAAGCAACAACATCAATGCTATAAAAAGGTTCAGATAAGAAAAATAACGGCCGTATTCCTTTTTTTTCATATAACCAAGTGAATAGATATGAATAAGCAGGCCAACCCCTGTAATCAATAAGCTCATTACAAATGATAAAACATCCATCTTTAGTGAAAATAAAATTGCATGCGAGGGCAAAATTGCCCACGTTAGTAAATTATGTGAAATTGGTTCCAGTGAACTATTGATAAAAAAGTGTAATCCTACCTTTACAGTGACGACAAATGATAAGACTATAGATACACACCCTAGCCATCCTGCCAGTTTTGGGTTTTTCCCTCCCCACATTCTAATCAACAGAGAAGAAATTAAAGGATATAAAACGATTGAAAGCAGATTCATTTTCATCCTCTCAACCGATTAATATTTTGGATACGTGTTGTTTTAAAAACCCTAAACAGAGAAAGAATAATAGCCAGCGCTGCGCACGCATCTGCTGCTGCAATAACAATGACAAAAATTGCAAAGATTTGACCTGATAGTTGCATACCCTCAGTAACGTGGGGTCTAAAATATGAAAACGCAACAAAGTTTAGAGCAGCTGCATTAAAAATAAGTTCAATTCCAATAATAATTTGTATCGCATTGTTCTTTGTTAGAACAATGATAAGCCCAATAACAAACAAAAAGCTTGAAATCACAAGATAAGATTCTAGGCAAAACAACTGATTCATGGTTTCCTCAAATCTTTTCGAATAATTAAAATCGATCCTATCAAAACAAACAGCAAAATAAAGGAGATGAGTTCAAAAGGTAATAAATATTCGGATAAAAACATCTCACCTATTCTTTTGGTTGTTGGTGAAACCTTCTGCTCTTCAATAACCCATGGAACATGATGTATGAGTCTGTACAAAAGTCTGAAAAGTAAAAAACCAAAAAATATCGTGACCCACGTTGAGAAACTTTTACGAACTTCTCTGCCGTCATCAACAAATGGTGTTGTCAAAAATATACCAAATATAATCAATACAAGTACACCACCAGCATAAATTAAAACCTGAGACACACCTAAAAAATCAGCCCCCAACAAAATATACAAAAGCGCGATTCCAATAAGCGTAAAAAAAAGAGAGATCGCTGCATGAAGCAAATGATCAAAAAATATAATCATCACTGCTGATAAAATAGTCATGAAACCTGCGGCAAGAAAAATCATTGAACGTATTTCATGAAGAAGGTCCATAGTTATTTTACTCCCTCTTCTTTATTTTGCTTATTTGCAAGAAGTTCTACTTGCTTGTTTGCAAGCTCAAGATCAACATCACGTATATAAGAATATGTAAGATCCGCTACATTTGTCACACTACCTTCGAATTTTCTGGTGTGATGAATGGCTCCTGTTGGGCATGGTTCTACGCAAAGTCCACAGAACATACATTTTGCAATATCGATATCAAATCGTATTGGATACTTGACCTTTGGAGTTGGTCTTTGATTCAACTTTGATGTCACAAGTGTGCGGTCCCCCTTAACATCTTCAATCTTGATACAATCAATTGGACACGCCCTTTCACAGGCTAGACAACTAATACA
>JAGRAZ010000005.1:0-27515 GCA_020434345.1 Bdellovibrionales bacterium | reverse complement strand
AGCATTGATTCAACATTAATTTCTGGATACTCAATTGTGTGCGATGGTTGGAAAAAGTGACGTAACGTGACGATCATACCCTTCAGAACACTTATGCATCCCTGCATAATTGAAAGTAAATAGTTTCTCATGTGATGACCATCCATATCATTGTTCCACACACACATAAAAAGCTTAGTGGAATCAAGTTTTTCCAACAAAGATCCATGAGTTGATCAATTCGATAACGTGGCAAAGACCAACGTAACCACATAATAATTAGAACCAAAAAATAGGATTTTGAAATAAATACGAGTGTTTGAATAAGTGCAGACTCATCATGGTAACGATGCAAAAACACACTTATAAATAGGGAGATTAAGGCACAAAGCATTTTAGATGTACGTGAAAGTGCTTTTGGTTCATTTTTCATCATAACATCTAAAAATGAATCACCAGAAATCATTTTTTTACACATACCCGGAATAAACGTAAGTACATGCAATAGTAAAAAGAATGAGAAGTACACAGTAATCCATACAAAAGGAATATTGGCAATAGACTTATGATATCCACCCAAGAAAATCGTCACCGCTATACAACTAATCAAAAACATATTGGTATATTCACCAATAAAAAACAAACCCCAACGTATACCACTGTATTCAGTATGAAAACCTGATACAAGTTCTGATTCAGCTTCAGGCAAATCAAATGGTGTTCGATTGACTTCGGCAATTGCAGATATAAAATAAACAAAAAATGCTACTATAGTAAATGGGCCTGCAAAAAAGATTAGCCAATGATTCACTCCACCCTTCTGAAATGCACCTATCTCTTGCAAGTTCATACTTCCAGTAATCAACACTGGAATCAAAAGAGCTAAGCCTAAAGGAATTTCGTAGCTTACAATTTGTGCTGCTGACCGAAGTGAGCCCAGAATAGACCATTTATTGTTGGAGGACCACCCTGCAAGCATAATTCCAATCACAACCACTGAAGATAGCGCCAGTAGAAAAACAACCCCCACATGAAGATCTGCCAAAACAAACAGGCTAGAAAATGGAATCACTGCAAAACTAACAAAAGCGCCAACCATGACAAAGAAGGGGGCAATCTTAAAAAGAAATGGATCTGCACCCTTGGGCATAAAATCCTCTTTGGTAATTAACTTGATACCATCAGCGAGTATCTGCAAAATTCCTTCTGGCCCCAATCGGTTACATCCAATTCTTGATTGCATTTTTGCTGACAATCTTCGTTCAATATAAACAGATAAACCAGCAATGGGAGCAATCATTCCACTGAAAAAAATCGCAATCAATACAAAGAGCGCTATAAAATCGATGACAAGAGAAGGAATAACTTGTGGAAAATATAAAAAGAAATTTTCGCGATATGTTGGGTCTGTAAAGAATTGAAGTGGCATAACTATCGATCAATCTCCGGTGCAACCAAATCTAAACTAGCAATGAGCGCGACCAAATCAGCGAGATAAATATTTTTCGCGATATGTTCTATCATCGATATCGCAGCAAAACTTCCCGACCGAACTTTGATTCTGTATGCATTGGGTTGTCCATCACTTGCAATAAAAAAACCAAGCTCACCTCTGGACGATTCAACACTTTCATACACAAATCCTTTTGGGGGACGAATGTTTTTTGGCGCTTTTCCATGACAATCTCCCTCTGGCATCGCTTGCATGATCTGCCTAACCATCGAAGCTGACTCTTTTAACTCTTGTATTCGAACTTCGTAGCGATCATAGGCGTCACCAATAACCCCTTTAAATCCTCTACCAATAGGCACATTAAAATTAAGCTCTTCATAACATGCATACGGTTTTTCTTTTCTGATATCGTAATAAAAACCACTTGCACGTAGATTTGGTCCTACAAGACCAAAATCAATGGCCTCTTCCTTACTGATAGGACAAAGATTTGCCACACGGTGAACAAAAATAGTATTATGAGACAATAACGCATCAAACTCTTGCAGAAACACATCAAACTCTTGCAAAAACTTTAGGACCTTTTGATCAAAACCTGCAGGAATATCAAATGATACGCCGCCAATACGCATGTAGTTATATGTTAATCTTGCCCCACATAGTTCTTCTAAAAGATCGTTAA
This sequence comes from Bdellovibrionales bacterium, assembly GCA_020434345.1. Classification (GTDB taxonomy): domain Bacteria; phylum Bdellovibrionota_G; class JALEGL01; order JALEGL01; family JAGRMV01; genus JAGRMV01. Next base: position 25,401 of record JAGRAZ010000005.1, on the reverse strand, counting down.
TTTTTTCTCTCTCTCGCAATGCATGGACAAAGGGCGTTACTGCACCTACATCCATTGGATACGTACCAAGTGCAATCAAATGCGATGCCATACGACAAAGTTCATCCGCAAGCATTCTTAAATAATGCGCTCGTTTTGGGACTTCTAGTTGAATTAGCTTCTCTACTGCTCTCGCGTAAGCATGATTTGCTGTCATCGCACTTACATAATCAACACGATCGGTGTACGGCATAAACCCATGATATGTAACTTTCTCACCAATTTTCTCGATCGAACGATGTAAATAGCCTACATCAGGTGTAACTCTTTGAATTAGTTCACCATCTGTTATGGCAATAAATCGCAAAACTCCATGTGTAGATGGATGCTGTGGACCCATATTAAGTTCCATTTGGTGATCATTGATATATTGCGTTTCAAAATACATGGTTAGTTCTCAATGGATGGAAGTTTTGTGAGATAATTTCTTGTTGTAGAGACGCCATACACCTCTGTCGCTTCTTGGTAATCTTTGCGCAAAGGATGCCCTTCCCAATCTTGAGGCAATAATAATCTTGTTAAATTTGGATGGTCCACGAATGAAATACCAAAAAGATCATACATCTCTCTTTCATGCCAATTGGCGGCCTTCCAGACAGATGAACATGTCATCACCTCCGGTTTTTCATGCGATAAAACCATACGAACAACACATTCATAACCTGTACGATAAGAAAACAGATGTACCAACAATTCGATTTCAGTGCGCCAATCAACTGCAGTTATATATTTTAGATAATCCATTTGATACGCCTGATTTTCTTTTAAATATCTACTCACTTGCAACCATGTGTCGGGCTGAATGGTAATCACTGCCATATCTTGTTCAAAAGAAAGTGTAGTTTTTTCAAATGTTGTAAGAATGGAATTCCATACATGGTCTTGCGTCATTTATGCTTCATCCTTTTCAATGTCAGCAACCCATGTAAGATCATGATTGGCCCAAAGATACACAAGTCCAAAAAACAGAATTAATAAAAACGCTAAAATTTCTAAAACAATCAACGTGCCTTGACTGGTTTGTAACATCTCTCGAAAAGCAAGGGCACATGGATACATAAAGACAATTTCAACATCAAAAATCAAAAATGCCAGCGCAAAAACATAATATCGAGGATTAAATTGAATAAATGGGCTGCCCTTTACCTCTTCACCACATTCATAAGGCTGACTTTTAACCCAGTTTTGAATTTTTGGAGCAAATCGTTTGGAAAGATAGAGATTACAGCAAACAAATACAACCGTAAAAAGTACGCAAGTCAGAATAGTAGCAAAATGCGCTAGCACTACAAAACCTCTCCATATTGACAATATTACTTCTAGTATCGATACCAAAAAACATGCCTTTTATAGACATACGTCAGGGATATATCTTTAATAGCCAAAGATATCAATAGGTTTGAATCAATTTGGGTAAATCAACGTACGAAACTACGCATCTTTATCATCGTTAAGTGCGTCGCGAAGGATTTGGCTTGGTTTAAAGGTGATCACTCTTCGAGCAGTAATTTCCATAGCCTCACCCGTTTGAGGATTGCGACCCATGCGTGAACGTTTGTCACGAATCAAGAAAGATCCAAAGCCTGAGATTTTAAGATTTTTTCCTTCTTCAAGCGTGTCTTTCATCATCTCGAAAAGCAGTTCTACAACTTCAGTTGATTCACGCTTTGGAAGACCAATCTTCTCACAAATTGCATCAATCATACTTGCTTTGGTATAAGCCATCGTAACACTCCTTTAAGATCTCAACATCTATAGCGATTATACCAAAAAAACAAGAAAAAATTCAATCATTTAAGTCTTTCAACGTATAAAAATGACCTTTTAGATACAGGTGATATTTTCTACTAAATACGGAAATAAATACAATAATATTAAATATTTATAGATGGTTTATTCAAGCATTTTATAAATTGTCTGTTCTGTAATGACTGATATCCCAAGTGTTTGCGCCTTTTGATATTTTGAAGAAGATGACGGTTCATTGCAAATTAAATGGTCCACTTGCTGAGAGATTTGTCCTACAACATGCCCTCCAGCATTTTCAATCAATTCCTTGATTTGATCTCGACTTTGAGAAAGCTTGCCAGTGATAACAAAAGTTAAGCCTGAAAGCTTGCCACCAGCCTTAGCATGGTTTTGATATATTGGATTGATGCCATGTTTGATCAATTTGCACACAATTTTTTGATGGGCTTTGGTTTGTAAAAAATGCGCGATGGACAACACCATTTTTTCTCCAATACCATGGATCTGCATCAAACGTGTTTCAAGCTCTTCCCAAGGTGTTTCAACCAAAGCATCAAGTGATTTAATCTCCTCTGCTATGAGTTTTGCGGCAGATTCACCCACAAATGGAATTCCTAAGGCAATGATCACCCGCGAAAGTGTGCAATTTTGTTTTGCCACTTCAATCGCTGACAAAACATTCTGTGCAGATTTTTCTCCCATACGCTCTAAGTTTTTGATTTTATCCACGGATAATAAAAATAAATCTGCAACATCCTCAATGAGCTGTTGGTCCACAAGTTGATCGATCAATGCAGGACCCATATTTTCAATATTAAATGCTTTTCGAGAACAAAAATACTCAATCGCTCCCTTAATTTGCGCAGGACAGCTGATTGTATTTAAACAGCGATATGCAACATCACTTTCACTTCTTTTTCCAACATCATATCCGCAAACAGGACAGTGAAGTGGTAACGTAATTTCTTTTACATCCTTCTCACGCTTTGATTTTTCAACACGCAGTACTTGAGGAATAATCTCTCCTGCCTTTTCTATGTAAACGTAATCACCAATTCGAATATCCTTTTTTTGGATTTCATCCATATTATGAAGGCTTGCATTTGAAACAGTTGTCCCTGCTAAAAACACAGGTTCCAGATGAGCCACAGGTGTCAACACACCTGTACGTCCAACCTGAAATGTAACATCATGAAGTTTGGTTAACGCCTCTTCTGTTTCAAATTTATAGGCAATGGCCCATCGTGGATACTTGCTTGTAAATCCCAACTCGTTTTGAAGCAATCGATTGTTTACTTTAATTACCAAACCATCTAGGTCGTATACATAGTCTTGACGTTTTTTGGCAACAGCTTGGCAAATCTGAAATATCTTTTTGAAATCCTTGGCAACAAAAAATTCTGGATGGGTGGGAAAACCAAATTTTTTAAAAAAAGTAAAAACATCCGCTTGGTTTGTAATTGCAAGACCATCCGCAATCAAATCATAAAAAATAACCTTCAAAGGTCTTTGTGCTGTAATCGACGGGTCGAGTAGTCTCAACGAACCAGATGCAGCATTTCTTGGATTTTTAAACTCTTCTAACCCTTCTTTTCTTCTTGCTTGATTAATTCCATTGAGATCTTTTCGCTCCAGATACACTTCACCTCTTATCGCTAACCTTTTGCAACCTGTTTTTTTCTGTAATTGCAATGGAATGGAACGAATGGTTTTTATATTATGTGTAACTTTCTCTCCTGTTTCTCCATCTCCGCGTGTTGCTGCAAATAGAAGCTGATCGTCTTCATACACACATTCAATCGACAAACCGTCGATTTTAGGCTCTACAACAACCTCTACAAAGTCCTTATTAGAAGATTTACACAACCGATCGTAAAACTCTTTAAGCTCTTCCTCGTTGTATGTATTATCCAAAGAGTACATCTTTTGTGTTCGCGTATACTTTTCGAAACGATCTGAAACCTGTCCACCCACGCGCTGTGTGGGTGAATGCGGAACTTTCCACTCTGGATACTCTTTCTCAATTTGAATCAACTGTTTATACAGTTCATCATATTGACGATCTGAAATGCTCGATTGATTGAGAACATAATATTCATGGTCCCATTGATTGATTTGTTCAACCAGCTTTACATACGCCTGCTTTTTCATGAGCTCATGAGATTACATCAACAATGCATTATGACAAGGTTTTCACAAACCTCACAAAAACTACATACGCGTCACTTACTTGATTGCAAATTGCTGTTGCGAAGACATACTTCTTTCAGCGAGCATTTCTGCATAAAGGTCATTTTCCACAACCAACCAACCTCTTTTCCAATCGAGATACACTACGACTTCCGTATCCCCCTGCAAGAAACGCTGATAGGCTATGTACATAAACGCAAAGCAATCTTCTGGGCTTTGAAATGAGAATCCATTGCCCTCAAGTCCATCGACAAACAACGCATATCGTTTGTAGTTTCTATACCGACAGGTAACGGACGCTTGCCTAGCATCAAAATAACCATCTTTGATCATAAAACTATACACAGGCACATCTTGATTGCGAAAATGTTGATATGTGGTTATTTGAGCCTTCTCAAAGGTGTCTTCAATATGATCAATTTGACTCTCAGAAAGCCTCAATGAAATTTTGGTTTGGACCGATGGCTGATCATCAACGATGGGCACAGGAAACCCTGCAAATACCTGACAACAAAACAAACTTACACAAACAAAGACAATAGTGTCTCTCATGCTCCCCTCTTTTCGAAGTTTGATTTTACATGTACAGCGAAAATCCCTCATACACATGCTACGTTGGATTGTTGAATTGTAAAGCTAAGATTTTGTTAAGGGTTTTAAAAAACGGTGAAAAATTTAAGGAGCATATATTTTAGCAAACACAACACAATACATCTAGAATAAAGTTACATTTAACTGAATCTTTTGACGATTCGGCATCAGATCGATATAGATAATAGAGAGTAACTCATTATTGATCGAAAGGAATTCCATGAACGCTTCAGAAGTAAAATCTACACTTTCCAAATATATACTTGCTGATGGAATTGATATTGTGTGGGATCTAGATCGAAGCCATGGTTCACAAATCTTTGATGCAAAGTCTCAAAAATCATTTTTGGATTTATTTTCATTTTTTGCAAGTCAGCCCATTGCCTTTAATCATCCCAAACTCGCAACCAAAGAATTCAAAGAAAAACTCGGCCATTTTGCCATTCATCGACCCAGCCTTTCTGATGTTTATACCGTTGAGTTTGCTGAAGCCGTAGATACCTTTGGTCGTCTTGCCATTCGAGGACATTTTGATCATCTGTTTTTTGTTGAAGGTGGCACGCTCGGAGTCGAGAATGCGCTCAAAGTTGCATTTGACTGGAAGGTACGAAAAAATATTGCCAACGGTGTTGGAGAAAATGGATCTAAAGTCATTCACTTTCAAAAAGCTTTTCATGGACGCTCTGGATACACATTATCTCTGACCAATACAGCAGACCCTAGAAAGCACATGTACTTTCCCAAATTTGACTGGCCGAGAATCTCAAGCCCTGCGCTGACCTTTCCAATCAATGAAGCTTCACTTGCCCAAGTGACTCAACTTGAAGAGCGTGCAATCCATGAAATCGAATCAGCTCTTCAAAACAATCCCAATGACATTGCAGCGCTGATCATTGAACCTATTCAAGCAGAAGGTGGAGATCGACATTTTCGAACAGAATTTTTACAAACCTTACGTAAACTTGCTGACGACCATGAGTTTTTACTCATCTTTGATGAAGTACAAACAGGTTTTGGACTGACAGGCACCATGTGGGCATTTGAGCAGCTTGGTGTAAAGCCTGACCTCATATCGTTTGGCAAGAAGGCACAAGTGGCAGGTTGCGCAAGTACATCACGTGTAGATGAAGTAGAAAAAAATGTGTTTCATGAATCTAGTCGCATCAATTCAACTTGGGGAGGTAACCTTGTTGACTTTATGCGTGTTCAAAAATACCTCGAAATTATTGAAGAAGACGGGTTGGTTCAAAATGCATCACTCATTGGCGAACACATTGTCAGTGAGCTTCGAGACATTGCGGAATCAACAGGAAAAATTTCAAACGTGCGAGGACGCGGACTGATGATTGCTTTTGATCTACCCTCTACAGATACTAGAAACCAAGTCAAACAGACCATGTTCAATAACGGTGCAATGATTTTACCTTGTGGAGAAAAAAGTCTACGACTTCGCCCACATCTTGATTTTACCAAAGAAGATGCCGCTCAAGCACTTTCAATCATCAAAGCTTCGATCTAAGAAAGGATAAGCGCTTTTATGGAAACAATTCCAAATAAGAATCCACAAAACAACAAAACACTACTTGCTCAACACATCATTGATGGAAAAGACTTTGCAGATTCAACCACGTTTGAATCCAAAAACCCTTCCAACATTGAAGATGTCGTAGCTGTTGCGCCTGTCGCACAAAAGAACACTGTAAATCAAGCGCTTCAAGCAGCAAACAAAACAAAAAAAGCATGGGCACAAACCCCTGCTCCAATTCGAGCCCAAATCATTGCCACATTGGGTGATTTGGTCAAAAAACACAAAGATGAATTGGCGGCTTTCATGACACGTGAGATGGGAAAAACATTCAAAGAATCTCAGGGCGAAGTACAAGAAGTTATTGATACGTGTGATTTCTTTCAGTCTGAAGGCAGAAGATTGTACGGACAAACAGTTCCCAGTGAGATGAGAAACAAGGAACTATTTACTTATAGACGACCCTATGGTGTTGTTGCAGTCATCACACCTTCAAACTTTCCGATTGCTGTGGCTTCATGGAAACTTATTCCTGCTATTTTATGTGGCAATACAGTCGTTTGGAAATCACCACCAGAAGCTCCGGGAATCGCCTATTTATTTGCAAAACTTTGGCAACAAGCAGGCCTTCCTTCCGGCGTGTTAAATCTTATTCATGGCGATGGAAGTGTTGGCGCAACCTTGCTACAAGGTGTTGAAGACGGCTCTATTCAAAAAGTTACCTTCACTGGTTCAACACGCGTTGGGAAAATCATCGGTGAGATTTGTGGGAGAAATTTACAAACACCTTCACTAGAACTTGGTGGGAAAAACCCATTGGTTGTGATGGATGATGCCAACCTTGACCTTGCACTTGAAGGTGCCATTTGGGCATCTTTTGGAACAGCAGGACAACGATGTACATCTGCAGGTAATATTATCCTTCATAAAAACATCAAAAATGAATTTACGACACGCTTTCTTGAAAGAGCTAAGCAAATTAAAATTGGCAATCCCAATGAAGATCGAAGTGTATTGTATGGCCCTATGATTGACGAACATTATCTCACTCACTTTATGGAACATTTTGATCATGCAAAAAAAGGTGGAGCAAATCTCCTCTATGGAAAAGGACGCATAACCAAAGATAACTGTCCTGAAAATTTTTCAGGCAATCCAGAAGCTGGGTATTTCGTGTGGCCTACGATTTGGGATCGAGTCACCATTGATCAGTGGATCGCGCAAAACGAAGTTTTTGGCCCTGCAATTAGCCTGATTGAAGTATCTTCCATTGAGGAAGCCATCGATGTGGCCAACGGAACACCCTACGGTTTATCCTCAGCAATTTATACAAACAACCGCATGCATGCCTATCAATTTAAATCCAATATTCAATCTGGGATGTGCTCTATCAACAATTCAACAACCGGCGCTGAAGCACACCTACCCTTTGGAGGGTTTAAAAACAGTGGCAATGGAACACGAGAGTCAGGCATTTGGGTCGTTGATGCGTTTACACAGTGGCAAGCAGTCAATGATGAGTTATCAGGCAAATTGCAACTTGCACAAATGGATACTGAATTTGTGGACACTCAACCGCAATCCTTTTCACTCAAAGAACTCATTTAAAGCCTAGATTTGTACCATTTTTTTGTGTTGTCATCGCCTTGGTTGCAAATCAAATAGGCGTTATGATATGAGCAAGGTATGAATAAATGGTTGTACTTCTCGGTTTTTCTTTTTTCACTTTTTCCATCTATTGGCTTTGCCAATCAAGTTGAGTTTTTTCCGGTCAATCAAGAAATTCTTGAAGAATGCAGTGATCATATATCCAATGAACTGTTTGAAGCTCTCAAATTAGATATCAATAAGAAACCCAAAATTTATAAAATTCTAGAAGGACATACGGGTGGTAATAAGTATTGGATGTTTCATGTACACGCTACCACTGTCCCACAATTGCAAGATGAAATGGCAGTAGTATATCGCGTACTTTTTCCTGATGAAACACTTTGCACATTTACAAACGAGAACATTCAAAAAATTGATCCTAAAAGAATCAACACGATTCAGATGACCCCATATCAATACGTAAAAATAGAAATTACAGACTCAATGTAAAAAAAACTTCGACCCTACACTCTAACGGATGGGTCAAATAACTTAGAATGTTCTTCTGTGGCAAAGCGGTCAGTCATGCCGGCAATGTAATCGCAAATTACACGAGGCTTGTCTTGGTCCTTGTGTCGATCTGCAAATTTATGTGGAAGTTGTTGCGGTCGACTCATGTATGTTTTAAACAAATCACGAATAATTCGTCTTGCTTTGACCTCCATACGAATCACGCGGTAATGATCGTAAAGGTTTTCACGTAAAAACGATTTTAATTCACGATTCTTTTTCGTAATGGACTCTGAATAGGATGCAAGCGGCTTATCCAAATTACGAATATCGTCTAATGTTTTAATGCGATGATCTGTAATATTTTTGGTTGTGGTTGCAAGCAGATCTTCTACCAAAATAGAAATCAATGCAGAGATGGTCATTCGCTTGAGCCCCTTTTCATCATACGACTCTTTGAAACGATCTTTGATCCTTGTTTGTGCCTCTTTCCAAAGCGTAACATCTTGCAATTGCTCAAAGGAAAACATGCCTGAGGCAAGTCCATCATCAATATCATGATTGTTATAGGCAATCTCATCCACAAAATCGATCAACTGCGCTTCAAGCGCGGGTTGTTCACTGGGGGCTAAATCTTGTGGTACATTTTCTTTTCTCCAATGTGCAGAATGCTTGATGATGCCCTCACGCACTTCAAAAGAAAGGTTTAGACCTTGAAAATGAGGATATGGATGTTCAAGGACATCTACGATGCGAAGGCTTTGTTTATTATGCTCAAAACCACCAAATTCCAGCATCAATTCACTCATTTCAATTTCACCAGCATGTCCAAATGGTGTGTGACCTAAATCATGCGCCAAAACAAGGGCCTCTGTATAGTCTTCATTGAGCTGCAGCATCCTCGATACAGTTCTTGCAATTTGGGCTACCTCTAATGTGTGTGTCAGACGTGTACGATAGTGATCTCCCTCATGATTGACAAAGACTTGGGTTTTGTACTCCATACGACGAAAGGCTGTTGAATGTAGGACTCGATCACGATCTCGTTGAAAGCAGGTACGATTGCTTGATTCGGGCTCCGGAATTTTTCGACCTCTACTTTGTGAGGCATGCGATGCATAGGGTGCTAAAATCTGCTTCTCGATCTCATATCTTCGTTCTAAAAAGTCCATGTCCTTTGTCTATACTGGTTCTAGACAAGCTGCAAAACTTTTTATTGTGATTTTTATGTAAAAACCCTATATAAAAAGGAATCGCATGACTAAAAAAATTCTACTTATTGGTTTGATCGCTTTTTTCACCTTCCCTGTATTTGGCTACAACGTAACTGTAGACCCAACGATATATGGATTTAGAGAAGGCCTTTACGGCCCCAAAAAGAAGAGTCTGACAACTTCGCTCTCTATTGGTCAATATTGGAATGGCGTCAGCCAAAACCTACCCCAAGGCGTAAGTCGTTTCTCAGATACATGGAGATATATTCTTGGTGTTGGCTACCAATTGGATGAAAACTTTGGTCTGCAAACACATCTTGGATTTACACCCACACGCAACAATAATAACGAAATTTATTCCTATGATATGGGCATCACAGGATCCTATGATCTGGAAATTTTCAAACACTTGTATCTTTATGGTGCATTGGGTCCGGGTTTTATCTATGTCAAAACTCCAAACATCGATGCAATCTCACGATTTGCCATTCATACATCTGCTGGTGCAAAAGTTTTTGCTTTCAAAAATTTAGCGATCACGCTTGAACTTTCAGCTATCACCTCTTTTGATTCTTTGAATGCAGCGTTTGCTCCAAGTGTTGGTGTTAAATACTATTTCCAAAGCACCAGAAACCGATTGGATCAAGATGGCGATGGCATTAAAAACGATTTAGACAAGTGCATTAACGAGCCAGAAACATACAACGGCTTCGAAGATCAAGATGGTTGTCCAGAAGATCCAAATGACTTAGATGGTGATGGTATCCCCAATGACAAAGATAAATGTCCAAAAGATAAAGAAACTGTCAATGGTGCGCTTGATGATGATGGTTGCCCTGAAAATCCAAACGATTGGGATGAAGATGGTATTCTTAATGAGCAAGACCAATGCCCTAAAGACCCTGAAACCAAAAATGGGTTTGAAGATGAAGATGGTTGCCCTGAGAACACAGCAGACTGGGATCGTGATGGCATACCCAATGATCAAGATCTTTGTCCACAAGATCCAGAAACTAAAAACGGATACAAAGACGAAGATGGTTGCCCTGAAGATCCGAATGATTGGGATGCAGATGGATTCCAAAATGATAAGGATAAATGTCCGAAAGAACCAGAAACAATCAATGGCTTAGATGACACAGATGGTTGTCCTGACCATGTTCCAGGAGATTCAGATGATGATGGTGTTCGAGATGACCTTGATAAGTGTCCAGGCGCCAAAGAAGTTTACAATGGTTACAAAGATGATGATGGCTGCCCTGACCATGAGCTTGATGAGTTCTCAGGCGTCGTTGAAGGGATTCACTTTAATCTAGGCAAAAGCACCATTTTGATTGATTCCTATGCAAAATTGAACAAAGGTGCAGAACTATTTCAGAAGTATCCGACACTTAAGTTTATCATCGAAGGTCACACAGATAGCACTGGAAGCATGCAACGCAATATGGAACTTTCCAAAGAGCGAGCTGAAAGTGTTCGAAGCTATCTCTCCAATCGAGGTATTGACTCATCACGCATGTCTGTAGAAGCTTACGGCCCATCCAAACCGATTGCTGACAATGCATCTGATGAAGGTCGTGCGAGAAATAGAAGAATTGAATTTAAACTTCTGAACTTAGAAGAAGTGAAAAAAAGTGGTCAATAAATTTGCCATTGTATTCACTCTACTTTTTTGTGTAGCTTGTGCAAACGTACAAAATTTTATAACTGGGTATAAAGCCTACCGTCACCCTTCTCTACAATTTGAAATTGTTTATCCAAAATCGTGGAAAGTTGTTGAAAATGGCTCATTCGGTACGCAAGTTCAGTTTCTCTCAAGTCAACCGGGTATTTTTTTGGCCAACGCAAATGTAACGGTGAATCGTTCACCCGATCTAACATTGGATGAAATTGCAGACTTATCTGTAAAGCAGCTTTCTATCTTACTTAAGGGGTATGAAATTAAAACCAAGGCTTTAGGGCACCTAGGTAAGCAACAAGCAGTTGATCTTAGAGCAATCTATGAAGGCGCAGAAGGACCTCGTCTTATCAGATCGGTTATATCTATCATCAATGAAATGCAATACGTGTTTACATTTACGTGTGAGGCATCCAAAGAAAGAGAATATGAAAAAACGATCAATAAAATGATTGATTCCTTTACTGTTAAACCTTAAGATCAAAAGCATACTATGATTCAAAAAATAAATGATTTTCAGTTTGGCACACATTACCACCTCGAAAAATACAAGTTTGATAACGGTCTTCAGGTTATTTTGTTTCCTGACAAAAGTGTTCCTGTTTTTGCTTATCATACATGGTTTCATGTTGGTTCAAGAAATGAGCGCGAAGGCATTACGGGCATTGCACACTTCTTTGAACATCTAATGTTTAAAGAAACTACAAATTTTAAAGAAGGTGAATTTGATCGAAAGCTTGAAGAAGCTGGCGGGAAAATTAACGCTGCAACCTATGTTGATTGGACATTTTACAGACAAAGTCTTCCCATTGAATCTTTTGATATGATTTGCGAACTTGAATCTGATCGCATGCAGAATGTGATCTTAAGTCAAAAACAGCTAGATAGTGAAAGAGAAGTTGTGGCCAACGAAAGACGCTTTCGCGTTGATAACAACCCCACAGGCGTTATGTATGAAGAGCTCTACAAGCTTGCGTTTACAAGCCATCCCTACCACTGGCCAGTTATCGGATGGATGAAAGATATTGAAAGCATCAATCTAGAGGATTGTATGACTTTCTATAAACAATTCTATGCTCCAAATTATGCAACAATTGTCGTTGTTGGCGATATCGATACACAACACACACTTCAAACCATAGATCGATTTTATGGTAAAATTCCATCATCAAAATCTACACACGCTCAACTGCCAAAAGAAAAAGAGCAAACACAACAAAAAGAAATGCATCTTGAACTTGAACTGTCTTCACCAAGAGTGTTGTTGGGGTATAAAGTTCCTCAAGCAACCCATCGTGATCTCCCTACACTAGAACTTCTACAGTCGCTTTTATTTCAAGGCAGAAGCTCTAGACTCTACAGACGATTGGTTCACACAGACCAGATTGCAACACATGCCTCTGGGTGGGTCAACCATACAAAGGACCCCGGTCTTTTTATCATTGATGTGGCTCTCAAAAAAGACCATCAGTGTGAGGAAGCCATTGCAATCATTGATGACGAATTGCAAAAAATTGTAAACACATCAATACCCAAGGAAGAATTACAAAAGTGCAAGACGAAAGTTGAAACTTCGTTTTGGGAACAACTAAAAACTGTCGATGACAAAGCACAATCTGTTGGTTTTCATGAAACTGTATATGGTGATTACCGAATGATGTTTGAAGAAGTCCATCAAATTTCAAGTATAACCTCAGAACAAATTCAAAGCGCTTGTAAAACCTACCTTCGTCCAGAAAATCGAACCATTATTAAGGCAACCCCAAAGAGGTAGATATGCAAATTCCAAGCTTTCAGAAATTAGATACATTTGACACCATCATGGTTTCTAAACGAGATCGTCCTGTTGTAAAATTTGTCATTATGTTTCCCTTTGGCGCAGAAGTTGATCCACATAACCAGCAAGGTCTCACAAATATCACTGGAGACATGCTTCTTCGCGGTACCAAATCCCTTACAAGAACAGAGATTGAAAACAAACTTGATGAACTTGGCGCTTCACTTAGCATTTATACTGGGTTTCACTCTGTATCAATCGAAGGTCAGATTCTTAAACGTAACTTTCCTGAGCTTTTACGAATCATTCAAACGATTCTTTCAGAGTCCACTTTTGATGAAGATGAGCTTGAAAAATTAAAAAACGAGATCACTTCCCAATTGAGACATCGTTTGGATGATGATCAAGGCCTTGCAAAAACTGCCTTTAACCGCGAAATGTTTGTGGGACATACATACGCGCAGGAAGTCATGGGCAATGAAAAAACGCTTTCTTCTATAACAAAGGAAAATGTCGAAACGCATTTCAAAACCTACTTTTCTTCTAAACAAGTTTTGATCGGCTTATCGGGTGACACTTCAAATGCCATGCTTGACCTTTGTGTAATGACGATAAAGAGATCCTTGCCAACCAACGACATACCTCAACCCAATGCAGCTTCAATGAATTTCCCCAAGGGTAAGATTTTACTTTTTGTAGATAAACCTGAAAGAACACAAACCCATTTTTTCATTGGTCATCCAACAATGAGCATGCTTGATCCACATGCATTTGACTTTTTGGTATACCAAACAGCCTTTTCAGGTGGACTTTTCCAAGCTAAATACATGCAGGAGATCAGAGTTAAGAGAGGATGGGCTTATGGTGCGTATGGATCTGTTGATTACAGAAAATACGCTAGCACTTCTTATCTTTATACGTTTCCTAAAAATGTTGATACTGCGGATGCAATAAGCACCTCTTTAGATTTATACGCACAGGCAAGAGAAGGTACGATTTTATCTACAAGCGATATTGAATTTGCAAAACATTATCTCTATCGTTCATTTCCATTTAAAATTGATACGCCGGGTAAAATCCTCTCGCAAAAGATTCACCAAAAACATTTAGGTTTACCTGAAGACTATATTGAAACCTATCGACATCATATTGAAGCTGTACAGGCTGACAATATCCACAATAGAATTTCAGATTTTTTTACAAAGCAGGATTTCTTAATCTCTGTGTTAGGAAGTAAGGACACACTACTAGACCAATTGGTTGAACGTCTCAAACCTGACCAAGTTAAAGTAATTTCGTTTGAAGAACTAATTTAAATTAATTTAAGTTCGCTATATATTTAAATTGCTTCATAAACTAAAAGATTTTTTATTCTACCAAGGCCTTGAGTCCCTTAAGACGACGCAAGCGTACATTTGTACGTGAGTCGAGTCTTAAGCGGGCGAGAACGCTGGTAGAATGAAAAATGTTTGGTTTTTTTGTTTAAATGCTCTGTATTATAGAGATAGGCCTTCAAGTGCGAGATCTATATCATCCTGAAAGTATGTATCAATGGTGTCACTTTCAGTAACATTCGTCTTACAGTTTTTAAACTTTAGACACTCGCTGTTGTCATCTTTTTGAACAATGTTTTTCATCACTTTCTGGTTCTGTTCTAAGGACACTTTAAGGTTGGCCAATAGCCCCTCAACAGAATCTTTAGCCTCAACAGAGACGGAAGCCAGAATCAATCCCAAACAAAACATATATTGTAGTATCACTCTCATACCCCAATAATAAGCAACAAGCATGCCATATAAATATATTAATATATTCAATAGGTTACACAATTAACGTCTGAATGTGTAAATTATTGTTATGAACAAAGTGACAACAGAAGTTTCCACTTCTTACAGTAAAGATCTACAATCCAAGATAGGTATAATCATCAAATGCGTTTTTATAGAATGTAAGCGCATCCTTGGCAAATTGGGCGTCTTTTTCCGTCAATTTTTGCTCTACATTTGCAATAAGTTGTTCAGGTTTGTATCCAAACATTTCGATCGTTTGTTTAGATGTCTCCCCTTTTTGTATATTCTGTATTGTAAATGCTTCATCATTATAAAATACTTCTGCTTGGTTGACTGTTCCGAAAAGATTATGAACGTCACCCATTGTATCTTGATACGATCCAATCATTAAAATACCCAAATAGTATGGAGCACTTTCATTAAAGTCATGAATTTCTAATGCATGTTTTATATCTTTTAAATCCACAAATTTTTCAATCTCTCCATCGCTATCACAGGTAATATCAACAATGGTTGCTTTTTGCGTAGGCTTTTCATTGAGCCGATGAATTGGGACAATTGGGAAAAGTTGGTCCAATGCCCAATGATCTGGAATCGATTGAAATACACTGAAATTACAAACAATTTTATTATGAAGTTTTTCTTCTAATTCAACAAACTCATCAGCAACAAATTTGGCAGACTTAGAAAACTTTACAGTTTTTTGAGATATTTGATTAAACAACCATTCCCCAAATGCTCGATCTTGGATGTCCAACATGCCTAAATTAAAAAGCGACTGCATCTCATCACGCTTTTCAACGGCATCGTGATAATATTCACGAAAGTTTTTAACTGATATCTTGTTGCTAATGTAATGGAGATCTTCAATTACTTTTTGCTTAACTTTTTTACTGTCAAACTTTTGAACATGATCATCATTTTTGTTTTCAGAAATCATATCACGCGCATCCATAATCAACATTGAATGATGCGTAGTCAGCGCTCGTCCACTTTCAGTGATAATATATGGATGAGGCACGCTCTCTTCATTACACACCTCTTTGACTGTATAAACAACATCATTTGCATATTCAGCAACTGTATAATTCACAGAAGCATCAGAGGAAGTTTTACTACCATCATAGTCAACGCCTAATCCACCACCTACATCTAAATATTGAATATCAACACCCATTTTTTTAACTTTGGCATAGACGCGCGCTGCTTCACGTATTGCAGCCTTAATTTTTCGAATTTCTGTGATCTGAGACCCAATATGAAAATGAAGAAGTCGCAAATAAGGAAGAAGGTCGTGTTCTTTAAGCCATTCCAAAGATTGAATGAGTTGCATGGTTGTTAGACCGAACTTGGAAGAAGTGCCGCCTGATTTTTCCCAAAGACCAGAGCCTTTCGCAAGAAGTTTAATACGAAATCCAATATAAGGAATGGGTTTATTTTGTTTTTTCAGGTGAAGTAGATATTTTAGCTCAAACGGTTTCTCAATAACCACAACAATTTTTCGGCCCATGGTAACACCCAAGGATGCCAAGTTCATGTATTGTTGATCTTTGAAACCATTACAAATGGTCAAAGCTTGATCTGATATGTCCTGTCCGAGTGCTGTAATTAATTCTGGTTTACTTCCTGCCTCTATACCCAGATCAAATTTTTTCCCACTGCGTATCAGTGATTCAACAACGATTTTTTGTTGATTTACCTTTATAGGAAAAACGGGAAGGTATTGACCTTCATACTGGAACTCTTCGATCGATTGCTCAAAACATTCGTGTAGTTTTTGAATACGCCGCTTTAGGATTTGAGGAAAACGTAAAAGAACAGGCGTTTGAACGTTTTGTTTTTGGAGTTCTTGAACAACTTGGTACACATCTACTAAGGACTCAGTTTTTGCAGTGGCTTGTACACAGAGATGGCCCTGTTCATTGACAGAAAAATATTTCTTGCCCCAAGAGTCTATGCCATAGATATGTTCGACTTCTTCAATAAGTTTGTTTTCCACAGCGTCTCATACAAAAATCTTGACCTCGCCGCAATCAAAAAGATTGATTTTTCTCCTACAACTTTGTGGTTTACTTGTGGTAAAAGGGCGCCATGGATCATAAAAACATCAAAAACTTTCTCCATCCAGACAACCTTGATCTTACACAAAAAGAACAGTCTCGGTTTGTCGTCCTACCCTTTCCTTTGGAAAAAACCACCTCCTATGTTCAGGGCACATCAAAAGGTCCACAAGCAATACTAGATGCTAGCTCACAAATTGAATATTTTGACCCAGAACTTGAATCTTGCCCACTTGAATACGGCATTTATACAGACCATAGCATTGCTGATACAAGCATCAACCAAGAGGACACAAAAAAGGTACTTGATCAAGCCGCTGACCTGGTCAAAGGACACCTTGATAACAATAAATTTGTACTTACACTTGGAGGTGAACACACGATCACAGCTGGTGTTGCCCAGCCGTTTCTTGAAAAGTTTGGTGCGGATTTAACCATTATTCACATTGATGCCCATGCAGACCTCAAAGACACCTACGAGGGGTCCCCATATTCTCACGCCTGTGCGATACGAAGAATCGTCAAAAATTCCCCCATTTTATCTGTTGGCATTCGAAGTGTAGATCAGGAAGAGTTCGACTTTGCCCACAAGCATCCACTCATTACAACCTATTACAGTCATCAAATTGCCAAAGACCCTCAGTGGATTGATAAGGCAATTGCTTTTGTACAAACGCCCTATGTATATTTTACAATTGATGTAGATGGTCTTGACCCAAGTATTATGCCTGCAACCGGAACCCCACAACCCGGTGGGCTTCTTTGGTTTGATACGTTGAAACTCTTACGTGAAATTGCCAAAAAAGCGCAAGTTGTCGGGGCTGATGTGAATGAACTTTGCCCACTTCCCAATCATCATGCATCCACATTTTTGACAGCCAAGCTCTGTTACAAAATTATGGGCTACTCTCTGCTCTATAAAAAATAGCTATTTTTATCGATTAAAAATTTCGATTAAATAGGGTTCACCTATTTTGGGTTGCGAGAACAAAAGAAAAAAGAGCAAAACACCCGTAAGTACATATAGCATCAAAACCAATTTTCTATGTTTCAATAAAAATATAGTCCATCTTTGCAGCACACTTATCTGAGGTGCACCTTGATCAACACTCACTTGTGCTTTTACTGTAGACTCTGAATTCATTTGTGAATCATCTTGCATATCTGATGTCATTCCATACCAAAGGTTAGTTGACTTGCCAACACAACCACATCATTTTGCGCAAGTACATTTGAACCTGAATCTAGTTTTTGAAATCGAAAGCTTCCCTCAGGCACATTGAAAAAGATGTAATTACATTCTTGGTCAGGACATGACCCACTATCAACCAAATCACCCTGTGAATTAAAATAATACGGCCCGTCGTATGTGATTTCTGTATTTGTATTTTTTTGTACCATGCGCACACGATCTGTATTTGCTCCAGTAGAAACAACAGAATCTGAAAAAGGTGGTTGCAGTATCCCTGCAACAATTCCCAAATTTTCATCTACATCTATGTTGATGCCGCTAGGATTTTCTGCCATTGCAATAAATGTACTTATCGAATTACCAATTAATACAGGCACACGATGCGACCCGTCTTCAGATGCGTTAATAGGAAAGGACAAAACAGATTCTATGGCAGAGCCAGAAACCCGAAACACCAAATCTTGATCGGCAGGCACACCTTTAAGCGTAAATTGAACTTGTGACGATGCGGTCGCTGTAGATACTGCCATTTCAAATTCATCTGCATTTCTACCCAATATGCTCACTGTCGGCACTGGATCTGTTGGAACGTTAATACCTTGTTGAACGGCTTGCAATATTCCATCAAGCGTAACTGTAGACGATCCACCACCACATGATGCAGCAAGTATTGCGGACAAACCTAAAAAAAATCGAATGTTCATTTTCGTTCCACAATTTCTGTTAAAACGCCATGTGCGCTTTTCGGATGAATAAACGCAATCTTTGCACCTTCCGACCCATTCCTCACAAGGGGTTCAATAAAACGAACACCTTGCGCTGATAATTTTTGGATCTCCTTATCAATATCTTCAACCCTGTACGCAATATGATGAACGCCCTCACCCCTTTTTTCCAAAAAGCCCGATATCGGAGAATCTTTGGATGTAGGTTCTAACAATTCAATACGGGTATCCCGTGCAGATAAAATTGCAACGCGTACTTTTTCGGAAGGGACCTCTTCAATACAAACCAAAGGAAACCCCAAAATGTCACGGTATAACTTTAGGCTTTCGTCAATCGAGAAAACAGCGATGGACACCTGATCAACCAATTTTTCATCCTGACCCATGCCTCATTCTAACAAGGTTAGGTTCAAAGATCTATTATCTTTAGACTTTGAAGCCTTTTTCTATTTTGACTTTCTAATTTTTGATTTGATGATAGAGTGAGACCCATCCATGGCCCCCAAACCGCTATACCACACCCAAACGGCTGATGAGAGCAACATCTCATTACAGATCCTTGGGGAGTATTATTTCCGCAAAGGCAACCTAAGCGTTGCAAAGGATATTTTCATCCACCTTCAACAGAGCGACCCACAGCAATACCAACATGCGTATTATCTTGGGAAAATCTTTTATCGTCTTGGAAACGTAAACAAAGCCGTTGAAAACCTAGGTCAATCCAGACAGATCAACCCTCTTCACCGTCAAACACTTTTATTGCTTCATCATTGCTATGCTAGGTTAAAACAATACTCACTTGCATTTGAGTGTATTCTTGACCTGTATATTTTGGCCAAAGAAGTCAAAGACCAACATATTTATTATTACGAAAAAAGAATCAAATCCACCGCGCGAAAGATTGAGGATTTTTCTACAGAGAAAAAGGCATCTCTTTTAAAAACAAGGGTTGAAACGCTCCAAAACTTCTTTCACTCCCTTGAAAAACAAAGAGGCCAAAACATTACGCAATCAACGATCAAGCATCCAACAGAAGAACTTTCACCTGATATTGAGTCGATGAAAAACTTTGATGAGATTGAGGATGAAGACACATTCCCTCCCGCAGATCACTCGGATGCAAAAAACACCACCCATGAAAAATCGATCGTATCTGAGATTCAAGAAGACTATGATGATGAAACGTCTCTAGAGGATGACATTGAATTTGATATCTATCCTGCACTCGATGAAGGTGGCCCGATGTTGGTTCAATCGTTGGGTGATGAGCAAACGATGGTGGATGACCATGCGATGGAAGATTCCTCAAAGAAACCTGCACTCGCTACAGTATCAGAACCTGAAACACCTGTTGTCACTGAAACTCCCATTGTAACAGAAGCCGATACAAGTTCAGCCCCTCCTTCAACCCACCCACCTGTTGAAGCGACGACAACATCAAAGCACTTACGGGACGCTCTTTTGCAGGTGGCATTTTTACGACAACTCAACAAACCCAAGCTTGATAAAATCCAACATTTTACTTCCATTTTGGAATTTGCCCCCGGTGAGACAATCTTTCAAGAAGGTGATCCTGTTTTTGGCTTTCATATTCTTTTAACGGGTGATGTTGCCCTTCAAAAAGGCAAAGAAACGCTTCATGGTGTAAGCGCACCCCGCATTGTTGATGAAGATGACTTTTTTCGTGTCAATTACAGAAGTTTTTCCTGCACAGCACAGACTCCCGTAGAAATTTTATTTTTTAACAAGGCTGGGTATCAAAACCTATACCAACGTGATGCGTCTACTGCGATTCAATTCTTGTGGCACTTTACGCAATCCTTAGGCCAAAAAATTGATGGCTGCATTGAAGAGATTTTACTTCAGACCCCCACTGAAAGTTTCATGGAAGAACTTGACCAAAAACATGAGGTCTCTGTGCTTCGAAAATTGAACGATCAAGAAGTTAAAGTGTTATCTTCACTATTTGAGCCTATCCATCTAAAAAGAAAAGAAAAAATATTTTCTCAACAGGAAAACAGAAAGTACTTTTATGTTGTAATTGATGGGCGCATTGAGTGTTCTCACCCTTCTCGTCATCCTATTGTAATTCAAAAACATGAGTACTTTGGAGAGATGGTTTTCTGCGGTCCCGGCTATCCACATCTATTTGAAGCCCATGTGATCTCAGACCATGCAACGGTATTACAAATTTCTCAACGCCAACTGACTTCTCTTACGCAATTTGAAGAATCTGAACAAAAATTCCTTGCCGATATGCTCGTTCGAATCCTTGCCAATAAGAACAAAGAACTCAGAGACCTACTATACCAAACCAGATATCTAAAAAATAAAGGGTAAAAAAAACGCCTTTTAAGGCCGTTCCGACCTCAAAAGGCATATAAAAATTGTATTTTTTCGGTGTTACAAGGTCTTATAAAGACGAGTTACGCGCTGAAAATGTATTGATTCCCACACGTGGGCTCTTACGAGTAGTACCTTTGCTTGGCACCGCTTTCAACACTGGTTTAGCAGATGTAGCGCCTTGTGGACCTTTGCTTGCAACCGTATCAACATGGTGTGATTTCGCAACAATCGCTTTTTCAACATCTTTTAGAAGCTTTTGTCTGCGTATACCACGGTACGCAACGCCATATTTTTCAGCAACATTGCGAAGCTGAAAGAAATCCATATGGCCCAACATCACTCGAGTAATTTCTGCAAATGTCATTTTTCCTCCTTAAACTTCCAAGTTCTTACAAAAACCATTTTTCTAAGAACCTGTATTTTTTCCCTACATGCTTGGAATCATAAACCGCATCCCTAAAGGTGCAAACTTTTTTGATTCCTATATCTAGAATCGTTCTAGACAACAACTAGTAACTAATTGTTTTTATAAACTATTTTATATGGTTTGCGTTACAGGAAATGATGTATTGGTCGGGTTGGTTGTCCACTTGACCAATCACAAAACCTGATTGCATTGTGCCTTGCGAACCCACTTGGCCCACCCCTTGAGATGGGTAATATGAATCACAAGTTCCGCCTGTCATATAAACTGGAATGGCTGCTGCATTGTACGCAAGGGATGCCATATTTTCGTAGTAATTGAGGGTTTGCATGCCATTGTAGTTCATCATGGCAAGTCTTGCATCAATTTGTGCAACTGGAATCATGGCACGTGTCATGACAACATTCAAAAGACCATTGGCCAGACGCATACCTGCATTGGCAGGAAGGTGTTTAAGATTTTCCCAAGTGCGTTTAAAGTCCGCCTTGATCACTTGGTTTTCAGCCGCAACATTACGTTTTCCCCATGGTGTGCCGTATTTCAAAACATAACAGCCTTTACATATACCTTGATAGTTTTGTAGCTGTTGTACTTGTGCTTGGGCCAATTGAGGTTTGCCGTTGATATAATAATTGAATGCATCGTTGGAATACTGAGAAGCAAGTACGTAATTCATATCAAGGTTGTTGCAATGATCTGTAGGAATTGTGACGCTTTCATCAATATAAGCAGATGGATTGTTGCAATACGCGTTCATATCATTCAGCGTATAGTAATTCGGCCCTAGATGATTTTTGTACCCATTGACCCATTGAGGTTGAGACATTTCAAACTGATTGGTATCAAATACATACCCATTGCCTTGTGTGGTACCAAAAAGTGATCCAAACAAATTGATTTGCGGGCGATTCTGTAAAAACGTCGGACTAACCCCTCTATGAATCATGTCATAGAAGATTTGATTACATCGTGCAGAACAGTTGCCTTGCGGACAAGCTTGCATACAATATTGTAGTTCTTGGTACGTCGCTGCTTGATATTGAAAATAGGCTCCACGCTCAGGTCTTGTCGCTTGTGTAACTGTTCCTTCAGGAACAATGGCTGTGTTTCCGCTGATTGTTTGACCACGCGGAATCATACCTGAGTTCTGGTTTTGACAACCAGTCACTGCCAAGACAAGGATCGCAAGGACGATACTATGGTGGATGGTTTTTTTCATTGTTAGTATGCAGCTCCTACTGCAATGTTGTCACAGAAGTTTCCTTGCATGGTTGCATCTGTCAAAATAATGGAGAACTGGAAGCAAACACGACCGCCAGAGAAGTTTGAAATTTCTGAAAAGTTTGCATATCCATCAAGAACACCACGCTCAATACCATCTAAGGTTACACGAGGAAACACTGTAGAGGGATGAATAGGAATGTTCTTACCAATATTGGCATCAATGTAATAGGCATCAAAGATTTCAAAGGTCACACCATCTGAAATCGAACCCGTAGATCGAAAACGACCATAACAACGAACAGGACTATTTGAACCTGCAAATGGAAGATCCGCTTCGCAAAGAGTATTCTGTAAATCATATTCCAAATCTGAACCTGCCACTTGAAGCACAACTGTATTTCGAGGCTCCATTCCACAGGCGACAAGTACTACCAGCGTCACCAAGCTTATATATTTTATGCTATTTCGAATCATTTTCTTCCCCTTTAATTCTTGGAGTTTTCATACCTAATTGAGCAAGAGTTGTGCCAATGGGATTAATCCATAACTTATGAATATGATTAGTAAATATTGAAGCCAAGGGCTTTACAACTGCGATATCCTCTTCCGTTTGGGAGCTTGTATTGGGTCCTTCTTGTCTCATCTGTTGGGTTATATTACACCTTGCGTTATCGTGTCAAGCGCTGATTCTACAGGGTCACATGGTGGTTATGCCATAGGTTGCACTATATTTTACGCATGGTTGCAAATACTTTTTAATGGGCAAGAAGGACAACTTGATGTTTTTTGATGTTTGCACTGTCCAGAGATGCCCAAATGGGTAAGAACAAAGTCTAAAGCCATAGGATCCTTTGGATAGACCAACGCCATGTTTTCTGAAATTTCTTGGACTGTGCTCATGGATGGCGTTTTGTCTTTAGTCCATCCAAACTGATGTGCAAACTGAAACATATGGGTATCGAGTGCAATCCACAAAGTAAGATCCTCAGCAAAAGTCCACAAGCCAAAATCCGGCTTTTTTGAATGAATCATCCAACGAAGAAACATAAGCATTCTCTTCATTGTACTTTTTTGGGTTGGATCAGGAACCATAAACAATAGTCCCCTGCTTCTACTTTTTGTGATTAAAACCTTTCGCCATGCTTGGGCATAATCCAATAAAAACCCCTGCATGGTTTTATTGCTAGCATCAAAAACATATTTTGCATGATGATAAAGTGAATCATATTTTTGTAGGATTACAGATGTACTCTCAAGCATCTTTAGAATATCTTTTGAGGTGTACCATCGGTAGTAGGCACTCTTCCAGAATTTATCCTTTTTAAACTTCTGAGCTTTTATATAAGCATAAGGCTGGGCATGCCAAACATCATGAAAAGAGTGTAAAAGCGGGAGAAAGCTTTTCACATTGCCAAAAGAAAAAACAGAAGCAATCCACGCTGCTACTTCAATGTCCTTTGGATCCGTATATTTTTGAGGCAGTACAAGCGGGTCAGATGATGTACGCATGGAAGCTTTTGTGACAAAGCTTGCAAAAACTTGTTTTTGTTTCCTTAGTTTTGATACAGATACTGTTTGCCGTATTTTTCCCACATGTCTTCTTTTTCTTTTTCGTTTTCAAAAATCGTTCGTTTATAGTCTTTTGTCAGCATTTCCCCTCGAAGAGACCACCATTTTCGAATCTTGGCAATTTCATCCCGTTGCCGAATTTTGTTTTGTTCATAGACATACCCTTGTGGCAGATCCATCGGATAAATTTTACTTAATGCTGCAAAAGCATTGCCCCTAACGTTGGGGTACGGGTAATCCAATTAATCGATTAAATCCTGGGTGACCTCGTAGGCTTGCAATTCACCGAGTGCATAAATAACAAATGTATTGAGATCCTTGTCGCGCATAAACTTTTGCAAAAATGGGATAGAGTGTACATCTTTGATCTCTCGAAGAAACTCGACTGCATCAATACGAAAAGGAGACTTTAAATCTTGAATTTGCTTGTGCGCATACTCAACAGATTCCTGTTTGGTTATAAATGTGTGAAGTTTTTTTAAAAAAAGGGCTTCTGTATCTCTTGCAAAGACCAGAAGTGGAAGAAGCAAAGTGACAATAAATGTCTTTGTATTCATGGCCATATTGTAAACGATTCAATAATAAAAAACAAACCTGAGTGAGATATCAACGTTCCTTACTGGTGTGCCTGAGCATGAGGGACAGCAGCGTTGTTTAAACGGGTCGCCTGATATACTTCATTAATTCTCCTGTCTACTTCTCTCATAGCATTATAAAGACCTGCATGAAAAGGCCCCTCGTCAATTGTGTCTATACGATCAAGATGTGTTCGTACAAGCGTTAAGCGATCAACCAAACTTTCCAACATTCCAATCGACGTTTCAGAAACCTCTAACAATGTCTGCAACTTTTCTTTACACACGTTCATAACTTGATCATTGATAGAACGCTCCATCGCTTTATCGCCATTTGTCCTTGCAACAAAAAATTGTTGCATCAAATCTCTTTCCTCATTGGTTGTAAAATCAATAACGACTGACTTATTTCCTCTTATTATAAGCTCTACTTTATTCTCGTTCACGTAAATTTTTCGTTCACTAATTAAATTGTCGCTTATATGCGCTAAAAAATCTTTTGCGTTGGCGCGATCAAATCGAGCCACTTTTAATGCCATTGCATGGTTAAATTCTGCATCACTTAATTGATTTGAAATATAATATAGGTCATGACCCATATTATCAAAATCATCAATCAAGAACCGTGAGCGC
>JAGRAZ010000059.1 GCA_020434345.1 Bdellovibrionales bacterium | reverse complement strand
GCTAAAATCTGCAGGCGACAAAAAGATCCAAGTGATCAAAGCTGTACGTACCATCACAGGTCTAGGTCTTAAAGAAGCAAAAGATCTTGTTGACGGTGCTCCAAGCGCAGTAAAAGAAAAAGTATCGAAAGACGACGCTGAAAAAATGAAAGCTGAACTTGAAAAAGAAGGCGCAGTAGTAGAACTTGCCTAATTTTTTAAGCAAAGCTTACATGTTACGTATTTTCGTTACATCTCTGAAGACTAACAACATTCTTCAGTTACGAACTGTAAAAGTATTATCATCTTTTACAAACCATTCATGGGTAGGATTTCAGGCGTGGAAAAATTTCACGTCTGAAATTCTTCTTGTGTCTTATAAAAAGTTTCAGAAGCAAGTATCTGGAACGATAAAAACTAACCTTTTGAAAAAAGGAGCCTAGGTCATGGCAACTACTTTGATCAATCATATGCAACGTCCTCGACGTAATTTTTCAAACATTCGACAAGTTATTGAAGTTCCCAATTTGATGGACGTTCAAAGAAAGTCATATGAAAAGTTTTTGCAGGCAAGAGTTCCCGGGGAAGAAAGAACCAACGAAGGTCTACATGGAGTTTTTAAATCCGTATTCCCTATTAAAGATTTTAATGAAACTGCATCACTTGAGTATGTAGGATACAAACTTGAAGATCCTAAATACGATGTTGATGAGTGCGTGAAAAAGGGCTTAACCTATTCATGCCCTTTGCGTGTTGTTGTTCGGTTGGTTGTTTGGGATGCTACAAACCCAAATGATCCCGGCGCAATTAAAGACGTAAAGGAACAAGAAGTATACTTTGGTGAGATTCCATTGATGACTTCAAACGGTACCTTTATTGTTAATGGTACTGAGCGTGTTGTTGTTTCTCAGTTGCATAGAAGCCCTGGTGTGTTCTTTTTCTCAGAAAAAGGTGACACTGTATCTCGAAGCAATATTTTGTATTCTGCACGTATTCTTCCGTACCGTGGTTCTTGGTTAGATTTTGAGTATGATCACCGCGAAATCATCAACGTACGTATTGATAGACGTCGTAAAATGCCTGTTACAATTCTTTTAAAGGCACTTGGGTATAGCGATGAAGAAATTTTAGATTACTTTTATAAATCTGAAACCTTCACATTTGGTACCCGTGGTAAAATAAGCAAAAATGTCAATTCGGCATTGCTCGTAGGTCAAAAAGCTTCTCTAGATATTATTGATCCTAAATCTAAAAAAGTATTGGTTAAACAAGGCCGAAAAATTACGAAATTTACCATTCGTAAAATTGAAGAAGCAAAAATTACCTCTGTTGAAGTTGATTTAAGTGATCTTGTAGGTCGCGTATCTGCTAAGGATATTGTAGATCCTGCTACAGGAGAAGTTATCCTTGGAACAAACCAAGTTTTCTCTGATGAAGTCTATGAAAAACTTCTTGATAAAAAAATCAAAGAAGTAGATCTGCTTTTTATCGATGGCATTAACGTAAACCCAGCAATAAGAAACTCTCTTCTTGCGGACAAAATTACAAATTATGAAGAAGCACTTATGGATATCTGTGCTCGTTTGCGTCCGGGTGATCCACCAACGCTTGAAACGGCAACAGCATTTTTTGAAAATTTATTTTTCAATCCAGAGAGATACGATCTTTCTGAAGTGGGTCGCTTAAAAATTAATCACAAATTTAGTTTCAAAACTCCGCTTGAGACAAGAACGTTAAGCCGTGAAGATATTATGGCAACCGTAAAATACTTGGCTGACCTTAAGGATGGCCGAGGTGTTGTTGATGATATTGATCACTTGGGTAACAGACGCGTTCGTTCTGTTGGAGAGCTTGTCGAGATTCAGTACAGAATTGGTCTAATCCGTATGGAAAGAGCCATTCGTGAAAGAATGAGCTTGCAGGATTTAGAAACACTAATGCCGCATGAGCTTGTGAATTCAAAACCAGTACAAGCAGTATTGAAAGAGTTTTTTGGTTCAAGCCAATTGTCTCAGTTCATGGACCAAACCAACCCACTTTCTTCTGTTACACATAAAAGAAGATTGTCAGCATTGGGACCCGGTGGTTTAACACGTGATCGCGCAGGTTTCGAAGTGCGAGACGTTCATACAACCCACTACGGTCGTATCTGTCCAGTTGAGACGCCTGAGGGTCCGAATATCGGTTTGATCACTTCATTGTCTACGTATGCACGCGTAAATGATCACGGCTTTATTGATACACCGTATCGTGTTGTAAAAAACAGTAAAGTTACAGATGAAGTTGTGTTTTTAACTGCACTTGAAGAAGAATTGCACGTTATTGCGCAAGCAAACGCAATTTTGGATAAAAGTGGTAAATTTACCTCTGATTTTGTTTCAGCAAGAAAAGGTGGAGAGTTTACAACAGTTGACCCTGCTGAAATTACGCTAATGGACGTTTCTCCGAACCAGCTTGTTTCTGTTGCCGCATCTTTGATTCCATTTTTGGAAAATGATGATGCGAACCGTGCGTTGATGGGTTCAAACATGCAACGTCAAGCAGTTCCACTTCTAAGAACAGAAGCGCCAATCGTTGGTACAGGTATTGAAGCGATTGTTGCAAAAGATTCTGGTTCTTCATTGGTAGCTGCAAATGACGGCGTTGTTGAGGAAGTTGATGCTAGTCGAATCGTTATCAAAACAAAAGGTTCAGCAAAAGAAGGTTCACAAATTGATATTTATAATTTGATTAAATATCAACGTTCAAACCAAGGTTCTTGCATTAACCAACGTGTACTTGTGAAAAAGGGTGATGATGTAAAACGTGGTGACGTTATTGCAGATGGACCTTCAACAAGTAAAGGTGAACTCGCACTTGGACGTAACGTGATTGTAGCGTTTATGCCTTGGAACGGTTACAACTTCGAGGATTCAATTCTCTTAAGTGAAAAACTTGTTGAAAATGACGTTTATACTTCAGTTCACATTGAATCATTTGAAGTGATGGCTCGTGATACCAAGCTTGGTAAAGAAGAGCTAACACGTGATATTCCAAACATGAGCGAAGAAGCACTCAAAAACCTTGATGAATCTGGCATCATTCGTATTGGTGCGGAAGTTCGACCTGGGGATATTTTGGTGGGTAAAATTACACCAAAAGGCGAAACGCAATTGTCTCCAGAAGAAAAACTTCTACGCGCGATCTTTGGTGATAAAGCAGGTGATGTAAAAGATACTTCTTTGCGTGTTCCGCCAAGTATTTACGGAACTGTCATTGATGCACACGTATTTTGTCGCGATGGTGTTGAAAAAGATCAACGACATAAAAACATTGAAGATGAATACGTTCGTGGCTTGTTAGAAGATCAAGAAGATCAAATTCGTATCATTAGTCAAACAGCATACGATAACGTACGTCGTTTGATGAAAGGTAAAACCACTAATAACAAAATTGATGACAAAGATGGCAATAAGTTGGCTGCAAAAGGTGATAAATTAACCGATGCAATTCTAACTGAAATTCCAAACACTGAATTGAAAAATGTTTCGATCAAAGATGGTGATAAAGTTGAAGAAGAAATGACAAATGTTCTTTCTCAATTAAAAGACCAAATCACTTTTATCAAAACAGCCTTTAGTGAAAAAATTGAGAAAATCAAAACTGGGGATGAACTTCCTCCCGGTGTTATCAAAACAGTTCGCGTTTTTGTAGCAACCAAAAGAAAAATTTCTGTTGGTGACAAGATGGCTGGACGACATGGTAACAAAGGTGTTGTTTCTAAATTGGTACCTGTTGAAGATATGCCATATTTGGAAGACGGTACACCGGTTGATGTTGTTTTAAACCCACTTGGTGTTCCTTCTCGTATGAACGTAGGACAAATTCTTGAAGTTCACCTTGGTTGGGCAGGAAGAAAACTCGGAGATCAAATTCAAAAAATGGTCCACGAGAAATTTTCACCCGATAAAATCAAAAAGTATCTCAAAGATTCTTACGATGGAAGTCTTCATGAGCTTATTGATTCACTATCTGAAAAAGAAATTATCAATTGTGCAAGAATTGTTTCGAAAGAGGGTGTGCATATGGCGACACCAGTATTCGACGGTGCACATGATAAGGATATTAAAGAACTGCTTAAACTAGCAGGTGAAAAATCCTCCGGTCAATCTGTTCTGTATGATGGAAAAACCGGTGAGAAGTTCATGAATGATGTAACCGTTGGTGTGATGTACATGTTGAAATTACATCACCTTGTCGATGACAAAATTCATGCGCGTTCAATTGGCCCATACTCACTCGTAACGCAACAACCTTTGGGTGGTAAAGCTCAATTTGGTGGTCAGCGTTTAGGGGAGATGGAGGTCTGGGCTCTAGAAGCGTATGGCGCAGCGTATGCGTTGCAAGAGTTCTTGACTGTTAAATCTGATGACATCAGCGGACGTACGAATATGTACGAAGCGATTGTCAAAGGAGAAAGCCGTCTTGAGTGTGGAATACCAGAATCTTTCAATGTTTTAACCAAAGAGCTTAAAGCGTTGGGATTGGATATTCGTTTACTTGAAGCTAAAGATTTAGAAACAGCACAGCCTGTCACAACGACAGAGCCGGCTGCTTCGTAATTAAATATATAGAGAAAAAGAAGGTACAACCATGGAAAATATTTTCTCATTTTTTGAAAAACCAAAAGATCCACTTTCATTTGAAGCAATTTCAGTAGGAATTGCCTCTCCAGATAAGGTTATGGAGTGGTCGTATGGTGAAATTCGTAAACCAGAAACCATTAACTATCGTACGTTCAAGCCTGAAAGAGATGGTTTGTTTTGTGCGAAAACTTTTGGTCCTGTAAAAGATTACGAATGTATCTGTGGTAAGTACAAGCGTATGAAACACCGCGGGATTGTTTGTGAGAAGTGTGGTGTTGAAGTTATTGAATCTAAAGTTCGTCGTGAACGCATGGGACATATCAATCTAGCATGTCCTGTTTCTCATATTTGGTTTTTGAAATCTCTTCCAAGCCGAATTGGTAATCTTTTGGATGTTACACTGAAAGACATGGAACGCGTTATTTATTATGAAGCGTTCATTGTTATTGAACCAGGTGCAACTGATTTAGAAATTGGTCAAGTTCTATCAGAAGATCAATACTATGAAGCCCTAGAATCTTATGGAGAAGGTACTTTTGAAGCGGATATGGGTGCTGAATCAGTTCGAAAAATTTTAGAAGATCTAGATTTAGATGACTTGGCGATGCAAATTCGTGAAGACATGAAAGTAACAAAATCTGAGATCAAAAAGAAAAAATATGCAAAACGTCTTAAAGTCGTTGAAGCATTCCGTGAGTCTGGAAACAAACCTTCATGGATGATTTTGACTGTTCTTCCTGTTCTGCCACCAGATTTGAGACCACTTGTTCCTCTTGATGGTGGTCGGTTTGCAACTTCTGATTTGAACGATCTTTACAGACGTGTCATCAACAGAAACAATCGTTTAAAACGTTTGATGGAGCTTAATGCGCCATCGATCATTGTTCGAAATGAAAAGCGTATGTTGCAAGAAGCAGTTGATGCTCTTTTTGACAACGGTCGTCGTGGTCGCGCCATTACAGGTACCAACAAGCGTCCATTGAAATCATTGTCAGACATGATCAAAGGTAAACAAGGACGTTTCCGTCAGAACCTTTTGGGTAAACGTGTAGATTACTCTGGTCGTTCAGTTATCGTTGTAGGTCCTGAATTGAGACTTCATCAGTGTGGTCTTCCAAAAACGATGGCACTCGAACTATTTAAACCTTTTATTTATAACAAACTTGAAGAACGCGGATTGGTATCAACCATTAAAGCTGCAAAGAAAATGGTTGAAGATCAAAGCGAAGAAGTTTGGGATATTTTGGCTGAAGTTGTACGTGAGCATCCTGTTATGCTTAACCGTGCACCAACACTCCACAGACTAGGTATTCAAGCGTTTGAACCGCTTTTGATCGAAGGTAAAGCGATTCAATTGCATCCACTTGTTTGTACAGCATTCAACGCGGACTTTGACGGGGACCAAATGGCTGTTCACGTTCCATTGTCTGTAGAAGCACAAGTTGAAACACGTGTGCTCATGATGTCTACCAATAATATTCTTTCACCAGCAAACGGTAAGCCTGTGATTGTACCAACCCAAGATATTGTTCTTGGTTTGTACTATCTCACACGCGGTAGAGTTGGCGCAAAAGGTGAAGGTAAAATTTTCTCTTCTCCAAAAGAAGTTCGCATTGCATATGATGCGGGTGAAGTTGAAGTTCATGCAAAAATTCATGTTCGTTTAGAAGGACAAAAATATGAAACTACAGTAGGGCGCGTATTGTTCTATGATGTGGTTCCATCAGAAATTTCTTTTGCTGAAGTTAATAGAACTATGGATAAGCGTACGCTTGCTAGACTCATTGACAAAGCATATCGAGTTTGCGCTCAAAAGAAGACCATTCTTTTGGCAGATAGCTTGAAAAACTTGGGATACTCATTCTCAACACGTGCAGGTATTTCTATCTGTATGGATGATATGAAAATTCCAAGCAAAAAACAGCATTTATTAAATGAAGCATTTGATTTGGTTGCTCGTATCGATCAACAATATAAAGACGGTCTGATCACCAATGGTGAGAGATACAACAAGGTTGTTGATACATGGGCACAAGTTTCAGAAAAAATTGCTTCTGAGATGATGAGCGAAATCGGTCAGGAAGAAGTTGAAACGCAAGACGGTAAAAAAGAAAAAGTCGCAAGCTTCAACTCTATTTACATGATGGCTGATTCTGGTGCTCGTGGATCTGCACAGCAGTTACGACAGCTAGCAGGTATGCGTGGTTTGATGGCCAAACCATCAGGCGAAATTATTGAAACGCCGATTACCGCAAACTTTAAAGAGGGCCTCACAGTGTTGCAATACTTTATTTCAACACACGGTGCTCGTAAGGGTCTTGCAGATACCGCGCTTAAAACAGCAAACTCAGGTTATTTAACTCGACGTTTGGTTGACGTTGCACAAGATGCGATTGTTATGGAATACGATTGTAAAACACTCGATGGTATTTTCGTTTCTTCACTCATTGAAGGCGGAGAAGTTGTTGAGCCGATTGGCGATCGAATTCTAGGTCGTGTAACACTTGAAGATGTTATCGATCCAATTACAGGCGATGTTGTCATTGCAGCAAATACTGAAATTGATGAAGACGGAGTTAAGAAAGTTGAAGATGCAGGAATTGAAAAAGTTCTCATCCGTTCAGTGCTTACATGTCAAACCAAACGCGGTATTTGTGCGCTTTGTTATGGTCGTGATCTATCTCGCGGTCGTATGGTGAACATCGGCGAAACAGTTGGTGTTATCGCTGCACAATCTATCGGTGAACCTGGAACACAGCTTACTATGCGTACGTTCCACGTGGGTGGTACTGCAACAAGAATGGCAGAACAATCTATGTTAGAAATTCGTAACGCGGGTCAGGTGAAGTACCACAATGTTCGCGTTGTTAAAAACGAATTTGGAACTTGGACAGTGACCAACCGTAACGGTGAGATTGCGATTACAGATGCATCAGGCCGTGAAAAAGAAAAATATCCAGTCACATACGGTGCACAACTTCGTTATGAAGATGGACAAGAAGTAAAATCTGGTGCCATCGTTGCTGAATGGGATCCATATACGATTCCAATTATTACGGAAACTGGTGGTGTTGTTAAGTTTGATGACTTGATTGAAGGTTCAACCATTCAAGATCAAGTGGATGGTGTTACAGGTCTTTCTAGTAAGGTCATTATTCAAGCAAAAGATAGCAATATGCGTCCACGTGTTTCTCTTATGGATGATGCGGGCAATGTACTGTCACTTCGTTCAGGTGCAAACGCTACCTACATGTTACCCGTAGATGCGATTGTTGTGGTTGCAGATGGTCAATCGGTTGTTCCCGGTGGTATCATCGCGAAAATTCCTCGTGAAACAACCAAAACAAAAGATATTACAGGTGGTCTACCACGTGTTGCGGAACTTTTCGAAGCACGTAAGCCAAAAGAGATTGCAATCATTTCTGAAATTGATGGTGTTGTTTCTTATGGAAAAGACACCAAAGGTAAGCGTAAAGTTGTGATCACACCTGAAGTTGGTCAAGAACGTGAATACCTCATACCAAAAGGTAAACACATTTCTGTTCTTGAAGGAGACTTTGTTCGCGCTGGTGAACCACTGATGGACGGTGCTTCCAATCCGCATGATATTCTACGCGTATTGGGTGAGAAGGAACTTGCCAAATACTTAGTGGATGAGGTGCAAGAGGTGTATCGACTCCAAGGGGTTAAAATCAACGATAAACATATTGAAACCATTGTTCGTCAAATGCTTCGAAAAGTTGAAATCACCAATCCAGGAGATACAACTTTCTTGATGGGCGAACACGTTGATAAAGCAGTTCTCATTGAAGAAAACGAGAAAGTGAAAAAGAAAAAAGGCAAACCAGCTTCAGCTGCGCCACTTCTTTTGGGAATCACCAAAGCTTCACTTTCAACGGAAAGCTTTATCTCTGCAGCAAGTTTCCAAGAAACCACAAAAGTATTCACTGAAGCAGCAATCAATGGCAAAGTGGATCACTTACGTGGGTTGAAAGAAAACCTTGTGATGGGTCGCTTGATTCCTGCTGGAACAGGTAGCAAACATTATCGAGACCTTGGACTAACCGTTCATGGCGATCGTGATGAAAGCACCTTTCAGCGGACAGATGAAGATGATGTCGTTGTTCCTTCAATCTCACCGATGGAAGAAATGACGGACAGAGCGTAAGCTTTTTTAAAAAATTATTAATCTTTAACCAAAAGCCTGAATGCTAAAACATTCAGGCTTTTTTGTTTCGGTATTCATCAAGGTAAATATAAATGGTTAAAAAATGAACTGTAATGCCTCCAAACAGGTGCCATAGCCAATGTGTACCCATGGTCATTTCATCTAAATTGCCTGTAAAATCGAGTGCGCGAAAAAAAAGGGCAACGATAAAAACAAATATTGCAGCAAAAATAAAGGAAGCGCTTTTCCATCTATGAAGCCGTGCGTGGTGAAGCATGGGATAGAGGATCATGGCCGCCAAAACGGGATAGCCTAGGAAAAACTGCACCCATGGAAGAGTTTCCATGTAGTGATGCACAAAAAGAACCGAGGCAATGGGCAGGGCCAAAAGAATCAGGATTCGGTGCGTTCGATAATGGAGTTTTTGCGCGTAATAAAGGGATAGCCATATGCATAATAGGGCAATGGGGCCCCAATCCAAGAGAAGCCAGATATAGTGAGATCGGGTGGCATGGTATATCGTCCCTCCAATCAGGCCTATGCCGAGAATGGGTACAGCATAGACCAGAAAAGGGTGTTTTTCCTTGGCGTAATACAGTCTTATCCCCCAATAAATCACATACAGCAGAAAAACAATGTTGCTGTACGTATTCCAGGGTTCAACAGGAAAACGGCTTAGATCGGTTTCATGATAAAGAGGTCCGTGGTCAGAAAGCATATATTCGATTATAGCCTAGCTTGTAAGAAGGTGCGCTATAAAGATGATATTCTCTTAAACCCCTAACAAATAAAGGGAAAATCTAAAAGAAAGGCTTGACATTTTATTGCCAATTTTGTAATTTGCCGCATCTTGTTTTGAAGACTTGTCAAAAGTCTTCATCTGTTGCGAAGAAGTGCATCAACAGAGGGTTTGCTGACTCTTAGAGTATGTTGATGATGACATAGAGCCTGGTCTTTTCGATTCAGTATCGAGAAAACAGGATGAATAAGTAAATAAAAAAAAGGTATGTGATACCAAAAGGATTTTTAATTTACGAGGAAACGTTCGACCAGAACGTAAGCTTGAAAAGGAACTTTTATGCCAACGATTAACCAACTTGTTCGAAAAGGACGTAAAGCGCAAAAGCGAAAAAATCTCGCACCTGCTCTCGAAGGATCATGTTTAAAAAGAGGTGTTTGTACTCGTGTGTACACAAGAACACCAAAGAAACCGAACTCAGCGCTTCGTAAAGTTGCTCGTGTACGTTTAACCAACGGGTACGATGTAACTGCATATATCGGTGGAGAAGGTCACAATTTGCAAGAGCACAGTGTTGTTTTGATTCGTGGTGGTCGTGTTAAAGACTTACCCGGAGTTCGTTACCACATTGTTCGTGGAACACTAGATACAGCTGGTGTTGATGGTAGAAAAAAAGGTCGTTCTAAATACGGTGCTAAACGTAAATAGTAAAGTGAGATAATCATGCCAAGAAGAAGAGTCGCAGAAAAAAGAACTACACAGCCAGATCCAAAATTCAATGATCGCTTAGTTGCGAGATTTGTAGGATCTTTGATCAAAAGCGGAAAAAAATCTCTCGCTTACAATATTCTTTATAGTTCGCTTGATCACATTGCTGAACAAGTCAAAGACGATCCGGTCAAAATTTTAAAAGAAGCATTAGAAAACGTTCGTCCTTTGGTTGAAACCAAAAGTCGACGGGTAGGTGGTGCAAACTATCAGGTTCCTGTTGAAGTCACACCTTTGCGTGGTGAAGCATTGGGTATTCGCTGGATTTTAAAAGCAGCAAAAGAAAGACCCGGTCGTTCAATGCAAGAAAAACTCACAGCAGAGTTAATCGATGCATACAACAAACGTGGAAGTGCCATTAAGAAACGTGAAGAAGTTCACAAAATGGCAGAATCCAACAAAGCATTTGCACATTTTAGATGGTAGAAAGTTAAGGCAAAGAAATGAAAGTTCCATTAGAGAAATTTAGAAACATCGGTATCATCGCTCACATTGACGCTGGTAAAACTACTACAACTGAGCGTGTATTGTATTACACTGGTAAATCTCATAAAATTGGTGAGGTTCATGAAGGTAGTGCAACCATGGACTGGATGGAGCAAGAGCAAGAGCAACGAATTACTATTAAATCTGCTGAAACAACTTGTTATTGGAAAGAACATCGAATTAATATTATTGATACTCGAGG
>JAGRAZ010000058.1:8526-11094 GCA_020434345.1 Bdellovibrionales bacterium | reverse complement strand
TCTCCTCTGGGAATGAACAACATCGTGAGAAATATTGTGTAATAAAAAGCTGTATACCGATCCAAATGGCTTTGTACAAAAGGTATATGTAATCTTCTAGAAACAATATCGATTCTGTCGATTGTAGGTAATTTTTATGCTTCCAGAGCGAAAGTAAAGCGCAGTCTGTTTGAAACATATGTTTCAAACAGCGAGCCATGAAGCGGCGAAAAAGTATAAAAATTATTAGTTTCTTTATGATTCGTTGGTTAGTTTTTTAAAGTATTCATGCAACATGTTCATGAATTTTTGATTGTCACGTTCTTTGAATGCAGCATCTCTAAATTCAGCGCTATCTCGAAGTCCGGTTGTATACCAGACAATATGCTTGCGAAAGGTTCTGTATGAACGGTCTTGATCTCCATAAAACGTTAGGTGGTCTTCGAGGTGTTCTAGTAATGTATCAAATCGTTCTTGAATGGTTGGCGTATATCCAGAAAAAATCCATGGATTACCAAGCGCACCTCTAGCAATCATAACGCCGTCTAGCTTTGTTTCATTGAATCTATTTTCAATATCTTGATAAGTTGTAATGTCGCCATTACCCACAACAGGAATACGAACATATTTTTTAAGTTCTTTGACCAAGTCCCAATTGGCTTTACCGGTGTATTTTTGGCTTCGTGTTCTTGCATGAACAGCAATTAAACTTGCACCTGCATTTTCCATCATTTTTCCAACTTCAACGTGGTTTTTTGCATCATCAGTCCAACCCACACGAATTTTTACTGTTGTGGGTAGGTCAGTATGTTTTCGAATTGATTCTACGATTTTGGCTGCTAGATCAGGTTTTTGCAAAAGTGCAGAGCCACCTCCATTGTTCACAACATTCTTTGCAGGGCACCCCATGTTAAGATCGATAAAAGCTGCTCCCTTGTCTTTGGCAATCTTGGCTGCAAGTCCCACCATCTCAGGGTCGTTTCCACAAAGTTGAAATCCCACAGGTTTTTCTGATTGGGTGATATGGGACGTCTCCATAACGCGTAAAGCATCAGGTGCTTTGATCAATGCTTGCGCATGAATCATTTGAGTGCAGGTTACAGCGCAACCGTGTTTTCGAACAAGCTTGCGAAAAGGGACGTCTGTAATCCCCTCCATGGGGCCTAAAAACAGGCCTTTTGGATAGGTATGTTGCCCAATCTGTATCTCACCTGACATGGGCTAGCCATTATATGATTGTGCGCGAAACTTCAAGATCAGAACGTAAAAACGTGACACAGGTTACAGATGCAGGTTTGTATGCAAGAAGCGCGTTCACAGCTGCTTGTAAAGTGGCACCCGTTGTACAGACATCATCAAATAACAAGATGTGTTTATTCAGAGAAAGCCTCTTTGCTACAAACGCATTGCTCATATTGGCTTTGCGCATTTTTTTGCAATTAAGCTTGCTTTGGCTTGGCACCCAACGGGTTTTTTCTACAATCTTGTCAAGCAAGGGAACACCCAATTTTTTTGCAACCATGTTTGCACCATCAAAGGTTAAGCTTCCTCTGCGTACAACGCTTCGAAACCATGAAGAAGGAATAGGAATAACAAGATCAACTGGATGGGGTAGTCGTTGTTGGACTATCATCGTGCAAAGTGCCTTCTGCAAATTTTCTTGGGCAAACCGGTTGTTTTGAAATTTTGCCTTTAGCAAAAAAGATCTCCAATGGCCTTGATAAAGTGCAGCACTCCTTAGTGTAATACCCGGCTGTAAATAAATAGGTCGAGGTGGGCTAAAAAGAATGCTCCAACATGTCCTACAAACACTTCGGGTTACAAAATGTTCTTTTTGCATCTGACATATTTCACAGGTAGGCAGCCAAAGCCAGTTCGGAAAGCGCTCCATGGTTTTGGTAAAATTTGAAAAAAACGACATACTTGAATTTTCTGATTCATATTTCGTGCCAACATGATAGAGTCCATGCATCTATGTTGGAAAAAAATGAAAAAAATCTCCCTTATCTTATTGTCTTCTTGATCATTTTAGCCCTTGATCTTGGCAGTAAAGCATTTTTCTCAGATTGGCTAAGACTTGGACAAACAAAAAAAGTGATTCCGGGGTTTTTTAACTTTACACTAGTGCACAATAAAGGTGCCGCATTTGGCGTGGGTTCAGATTGGTCAACGCCTTTCTTTTTGGCGACTTCTTTTTTGGCCATGGCAGTTGTGATTTATCTGTTAAAGACGATCAAGCCACATGAAGTATTAGCAAGGTGGGGCTTGGTCATGATTTTATCAGGTGCACTAGGCAATATTATAGATCGTATTCGGTTAGGTTACGTTGTCGATTTTCTTGATGTTTACTATAAATCGCATCACTGGCCAGTATTTAATATTGCTGACTCAGCAATTACAGCTGGAGCTATTTTATTTGCGCTTGATTCTCTTTTTCATGCAAAAAAGAAAGTAGAAGTATCTGCGCCTCAAGTTGAGGTGAAGGAATAATTTCTTGGGCCTTTTGCAAGGCTTTCTTTGCATTTATAAGATCTCCAACAGATTCACTGCGTTGAGATTGATGTTCATAATATTCATAACGTTCTTTAT
>JAGRAZ010000058.1:0-8426 GCA_020434345.1 Bdellovibrionales bacterium | reverse complement strand
GGTTGGTCCAAAACAAATTTTTGTAAAAGAAGGGGATGGGTGTGATAAATCTTTTCAAAATTTCCATGATATATTTTATCATGGAATAAATCGTACGTTTCTTTAAATGTAGTTGAAGTGCTAGCGAATTTTTGAGCTTTTTGGAATTTTTGTTGTTGTAGAAGTAAAGTAAAGTATTTCCATACATTTAGTGTGTTGTCCGTGTTGCAAGAATAGGCAACAAAAGCAAATCTAATCTTGCATGTATCCGTTTCACATTTTCGAAAATTATATCGAGCTTGAGCGATTTCATGAATACATTTTTGTTGAAATGTAGGCTTTTGATTCAGCCGCAAAAGCATGCTTTGGTACTGGATATCTGTAAGTTCTATGGTGTCGATATAAGACTTCCACATCTTTTCAAGATGCGCTGAGGAAACTTGATAAACACTTTCAAGATTATGTCCAAGGTATAGGTCGTGAAATTTTTCAACACCATATTGATGAATCAAAAAAGATACAAATGAGCCAGATAAAGCATATGCATGAAGTGAAGGTAGCTGATAAAAACGATGTGTAGAAAAGAAATCCGTCAGTTTTGTGTTTTCTCTATACTGTAAGATCGCTTTTGCCCAAACGTCTATGGATTGATGATCTATCCATCTTTGTGAAAACATTGCCGCACCCTCCGTGACGGACATGTTGAGGTTCATACGCAAGGGGTTTGTTGATAGTGAAGATGCTATGACGTGCGTGAGCTCATGTGTAATAAGTTCATCCCATATTGATAAATCAAGGAGATGAAGTGCCTTTTGGCGAGGGTTGCCGATCATCGTGAACTGGCTTCCAGTTAGCTTTTTCTTAAGCAGGTCATCTTGGTAAACATAAATATCTATAGGTTTTGATGGAAGCTTTGCTCCCAGATCATTTGCAATGGATTTAATTGTAAGATCAATCATTGCAAGTTCATGAGGTAAAATGTTATTTTTGTAAGAATAGATCGTTGCATACTCAGTTTTGTAGTGATTTGACAAAGTCTTTTGAATTTTTTCATGACTTGAGAAAAAGCCTAAAGTTCCCCGAAAAAGAAGAGGTGTAAACATTAACCATATCAAGGCATATGATTTTGGTTTTTTGGCTGTTTTAAAAAGCGCGTAACCCATTGTTAAAGTCCATATTCTAAATAAGACTAAAGGAGTATAAATTGGAATCCATGTGTCAAAAATAGGACCGGGAAAATATCCAATCGTAGGATGAAGAATAAAAAGTGTAGGCGTCTCTAGAAGGTCGTAAAGATTAAAAAGAAAAAAGAAAATGATAAAGCCAACAATCCATGCAATTGAAAGCCACTTTTTATTTTGTTTGGAAAAACAAAATATACAGAGACTTGTTAGAATAAAAATGCTTGGTATCTCTTGAAGTATGTACCAACCTAAGCCATAGGACCATTGACATACAGGAATAAAAAAAAATGAAAAAAGAGTTTGAAATATTAGATGAAAAATTAAAAATCCAAAACCATACATATATACATGAGATGTGTTTGCTGCTGAGATTTTTCGAAATTGCAATGGTATAAAAATGATAATAATAAGATGAAGAACTTGGGTGAAAATAAAGTGATCCTCAAAAGAAAAGGGGGCAAGGCCAAGATGTAGTTGTGCAAAAAGACAATACAGTGGAATAAGAAGATATTCCCAGCGTAACCAAGTTTGTAGTGTGTGCTTATTGAAGTTCGACATGATGGGTTTGTCCAGCATGGACCTTCACAGATTTAATTGATTTTTGGTTTTCGTGTTTAAGTAAAACGAGGTAGGTGCCGGGAGGTAAAAAATACTGTCGCATAGGGAGTGAGCCAATTTTTTTTCCATTGACGAAGACCTCTGTGTTTTTAGGTCCACTAAATGTGAGCAGCCCAAGTGAAGAAGAAGTATTGTTCCTTTCTCTAACTATAACTTTATTTGGCGTTATTTTGGGTTTTATTTCTTCAGCCTGCGTTTTTGTTTGTTGTAACTCGTTAGGTGTATTGGGCGTTGTTTTGGATTTTGATGTAGTGACAGTGGGCATGGAAGGTAAAATCTTATTTTCTTGTGTGGATATAAACATGTAGAGAGCCAGTCCAACGCCAAAAAGAGAAAATAGTGTCCAAAGTTTCCATGATTTGGAAATGGGTTTTGCCTTTTCTATACTTTTTTCAATCAACGAGTGATTTGAAACAATTGATGAGGGTAGTTTTGTATCTTCTAATACTTTGGTTGACTCAATAGGTATTTCGACGCGACTAGAAGTAGGAAAAGCTGTTAACATGATTTGCGATAGATGTTCAGCGCCAAAAGAAAGCCAAGAAGAATCTTGAAAGCTTAAAAGTTCATCCAAAAATGCTTTCGCGTTTTGAAAGCGATCGGTTTCCGAGGGTTGCATTGCAACCATGAGTGTATCAACCAGTTCTATAGGAAGATCAGAGCGTACCTCTTCGATTGGTTTATAATCACCTTGGACAATGCTTTTAAAAAGTTCAAACTCTTGCTCGTGTGAAAAAGGATGTGTAAAAGAAAGAAGTTCATACAGTGTAACGCCTGTGGAAAAAATATCTGTTACGGGTGTTATCTCTTCACCTGTAACTTGCTCAGGGGCTAGGTATTTGTATTTACCCTTTAGAACTCCAGACTTCGTTTTATCCTCTTTAATACAGGCATTCGCGATTCCAAAATCAGATAACTTAACTCTACCATCATAAGATATAAGAATATTATGAGGGCTGATATCACGGTGAACAATATGCAGTGGACCTTTTTCATTTTTCTTGTTGTGTGCGTAATGAAGAGCTTTAAGTACTTCAGTGATGACATAAACACTGGCTTGCCATGGAAGTTCGACATGATGTTGTTTGCTTGAAGCAATTAATTCTTTTGCATTTTTACCATCAACATATTCCATAGAGATCATGTACTGTTGGTCGAACTGAAAGAAATCATAAAGTTGAACAATATTTGGGTGATCTAATTGAGAATGGATTTTTGCCTCAAGTGAAAGCATGCTGATAAATTGAGGATGGTCTGTATAGTATGGAAGGATTTTTTTTAAGGCTACAGTTTTTTCAAATCCATCCGGGCCTTTTTTAATGGCTTTAAAAACCTCAGCCATACCACCTTTCCCAATTTTGGATACAAGGGTGTAGGGAGATGGATAATCCATAAGTTAATCAATAGGTGGGGTGAGAGATGGCTCAATATAGGTTTGAATTTGTGAAATTGAAATTCTATCTTGTGTCATCGTATCTCGGTTTCGAATCGTGACTGTTTGATCCTCTTTGGTTTGATAATCAATTGTAATACAAAATGGGGTACCAATTTCATCTTGTCTTCGGTATCGTTTCCCAATAGATCCTGAGTCATCTCTAGATACACGATAGAGTTTTTGCAAAGATTTTGAAATATCGTTTGAAATATCGGGCAAGCCATCCTTTTTGACAAGTGGTAAGATGGCTACTTGAATGGGTGCGATAAATGGCGCAAGTTTTAGTACAATTCTTTCTGGCTCCTCAACAAAAGCATCACAGAGAATACAAAGAATGGTTCTGTCGCAACCCGCAGAAGTTTCAATAATATAAGGTATAAATTTATCTTTTGTTGCTTCGTCAAAATATTGAAGATTTTTTCCGCTGAACTCTTGATGTCTTTTTA
Organism: Bdellovibrionales bacterium; assembly: GCA_020434345.1. GTDB lineage: Bacteria > Bdellovibrionota_G > JALEGL01 > JALEGL01 > JAGRMV01 > JAGRMV01. The sequence goes on along the minus strand of JAGRAZ010000058.1, from coordinate 4,764 downwards.
AATCAAAGTCAGTGCGATTATGGATACCTTCAAGTTCAGACCATCCAAATGGAAACTTATATTCGATGTCAAAGGCTGATTTTGCATAGTGCGCTAATTCATTTCCTTTGTGTTCATGAAACTGTAAGCGTTCATCTTGAATATTAAGCTTTTTATACCAAGCTCGTCTTTTTTCTTTCCATGAAAGCATTGTTTGTTCATCTTGTGTGGGGTGAACAAAATATTGCATTTCCATTTGTTCAAACTCTCTTGTTCGAAATGTGAAATTGCCGGGCGTAATTTCATTTCTAAAAGCTTTTCCAATTTGAGCTATACCAAACGGAAGTTTAGCACGGGCTGTTGTCATAACATTTTGATAATTGACATAAATGCCCTGCGCAGTTTCTGGGCGTAAATAAACAACGTTCGCTGCATCTTCAACGGGGCCCATAAATGTTTTAAACATGAGATTAAATTGTCTGGGCGCAGTAAACTCACCTCCACAATTGGGGCACGTTGTAGCCCCATCAAGCTTGTCCTGTCTAAAGCGACTTTTGCATGCTTTGCAGTCTACAAGTGGGTCTGTAAAATTTTCTAAATGGCCTGAAGCTTCCCAAATTCTTGGCGCCATCAGGATAGAGCTATCTAACCCATGAATTTCAGTATGGGCTTGCGTCATAGATTTCCACCAAAAGTCTTTAAGACTGCGCTTAAGCTCGCTTCCTAAGGGACCATAATCATAACAGCTGTTTAGACCGCCATAAATTTCGCTCGAAGGATAAATAAAACCACGGCGTTTACATAGAGAAACAATTTTATCCATGGTTGTTTCAGAATTCGTCATAAGTCTTTTATTTAATTGAATTTATTATAGAAGTATAGCTCTATTTTCCTAAATTTTTAACTTGTCTTGGCCTTTAGAGAATATGTGTAAAAATGACAAAGAGGTTTTTTTGCGCCCTATTTGATGCTTTTAAAAACTACTTTTGCCAGAAGACCTTCCAGCCTTTTTGCGTTGCTTGCTTGGTGAAGTCCACTGTCATTTGTGGAGTAAGAGAAAATTTCTCACATGCAGCCATTGAAAGCGTGAGAATGTATTCATCGTCATTAAGATAAATACTTCGACTGGTAATTTTTCCTTCTTGTAAAATTTTATGCGCAAAACTCCATGTCTTTTCACCCAAGAGAATCGGATCTGGTGCAATTGTCATAAATGCACCTTTTGTTGTGTGTGTGTAGTTGGATGATAGCGAAGGAATGCCTTGGGCATGCAAAAATTCAAAAAGTGTAGATTGGGCATTGTCCGTATCCGTAGTAGCATCAGAGATATAATAATAAGCATCAATTTTGTCTTTAAACCCCTGAACAAAGGATCCAATTTCTTTATCCGAACTTACTTTAATTGATAGAACCTTTAGATTGAGTTTGGTTGCTGCAAGTGCAAATTCTTCAAATTCATTTTTTGAGTAAATAGGATCATAGACTGTGCCTATTGTTTTGAGATCAGGAAACAAAAATTTTAGCATCGAAATTTTTTGTGAAACAGAAATTGAATGATTGATTAAAATGACATTACTTCTATTCTCAAGGTTTGAAGATTGAAAATTAGAAATTAAAAAGGGAATAGAAGGAAAATCAGATATTGATGTGTAAATTGGTAGTTCACCAATTGTGAGAACAAGATCAGGGTTGATTTCCTTTACTTTACGAGAAAGAACGCGACCGTTTTCTCCATAATAATCAAAAGCGATTACTTTTTCAGGAGTTGAAGATGAGAATCCTGCAAAAAGCTGTTTGGCAAATAAGCTTTGATCACTTCGAATGGTCAGGATTCGAAAACTTGCTGCAAAAGTTGGTGTTGAAATCAAAAAAATAAGAAGGATTGTAAGTTTTTTCATTGCTCGACATTGTACCCAAAAGAATCCTTATTTACAACAACGAAAGCCAATTGTGGCTTCTCTTTTGTCAGGTTCCACTTCTTTGGCAGAAGAGCATCTTGATGCGTAAAGCGAGGAATCAAATGCGCCCCCTTTGGTAATCATCATTTTGTTGTTTAAAAAGCCATGTGTTGCAGTCCACTCGTGAACGCTACCACTTAAGTCAAAAATACCTTCGCTGCTTACACATTTTGCAAAATTTCCCGACACTGGTGAGATAGGGTCATGTGTAGCTTCAAGATCATGCTCAAATACGTTGCAATTTTTTTGTACAAACGCTGAACCGTATGGAAATTGCTGATTGCTACTTGATGAAGGACCTTTGCAGGCTCTCTCCCACTGTGCTTCCGTGCACAACGTTTTACCAACTGATTTACATGAATCTAACGCTTGTTGAAAGGTTACATTGGTTGTGGGTGAGTGACCGCGCTGGTTTGGAAATTCAAATTGATCAATGCAGAAGCTATCAATTTTTTGCTTTTGATATGGACGCTCAAGAAGTTCTTGTTTGAGTGGGTCACCGGGTGACGAGCCTAATGTCATCAAGCCACCTTCAATCCACTTCATGCCCGCCGGACATTTTTCTTTGCTTGCAACAACTGTTTTTTCAGGCTCCTTCTTTGGAGCAGTCTTAGGCTTGATTTGTGAGAGTTGCGTTTCAATATTTTCAATTTCGTTTTCGATTTGAATCAATTCCATTTCTAGGTTGACCGAATCAGGAGATTCAATTTCATCAGAAGGGACCGGTGAGTTTTGTTCGATCTCTGGTTGTTTGGGCGCGGGTTTTTCAGCACTCTCTTTTTTTATGGGCAACAAAAAAAATGTGATCAGTAACAATGAAAGCAAGGATAACGTAGAAAAAATTATTTTTTTATTCTTTGTGATTAAAGGTAGGAGAAAAAAATTTTGCGCTGTTTTTTCTTTCGCATCTGAGGTTTCTGGTGGTGCTTTTTCAAGTTGATTGCCTTGCCACTGTATGTTCTCTTTTTTATTGGTAGCGTCACCTGTAACCTGTCCAATAATTTCCTCTGAGGTGGCTCCTTCTTCTGTTCCGGGGAAAAGTTCTTTTGTAACTTCTCCAAGCTCTCGCATAAGTTCGTCTTCTTGAAAGTTGATAATAAAATCTGAAAGAATACTTACAATCTCTGTGCAGTTGTTAGGACGCTCTTTAGGGTCCTTGGCAAGCATTTGCATAACCAATTCGTCAATTTGGTTAGGAATGTCTGGTATCACTTTGCCCAAACGAGGAATTTGCGCTTTTGTCGCTTGTTTGTAACGATCAACGCTGTCAGATGAGCCATAAACTTTTTTACCCGTCAGAAGCTCAAAGAAAATGATGCCCAATGAAAAAATATCTGAACGATGATCAATGCTTCGACCCAGCGCTTGCTCGGGCGACATGTAACTGTATTTACCTTGAATTTTTCCGGGCTGTGTTTGCGTGAGTTTGATGGCAGCTTTTGCAATGCCAAAATCAGTAATTTTAATTTCTCCTCGTCTAGAAATAAGAATGTTTTGCGGGCTCACATCTCTATGTACAAGTTGAAGATAGTGATCTTCGCCATCAACTTTCACTTGGTGAGCGTATTCGAGGGCAGAAGCAATTTTTGAAATGACGAAATAAATGAGTGGGCGAGAGAGGTTTTTTCTTTGTTTTAAGGCACGGAAAAAAAGGTTTTTTAGGTTTGTACCCTCGACCAATTCCATAGCCAAATAGTATTGATGATCGATCTCTCCGAAATCAAACACTTGGATAATATTGGCATGGTGTAAATGTGAAGAAATGCGTGCTTCATCCACAAACATTTGTACAAACTCTTCGTCTTGAGAGTATTCAGGTAAAATTCTTTTGATCGCAAGCTTTTTTTCAAATCCTTTGGGGCCAATGAGTTTAGCTCGAAATACTTCGGCCATGCCTCCCACAGCAATTCGTTGTAGAAGTAGGTACTTGCCAAAATGGATGGGGTATTCAGGGTGCATGCTTACAGGTTTACTCTCACAATAGCGTATTTTTATCCTTTAATATATAGAGAATAGTGATTTACCATGATGATTTCAACCCCAAAGCATGTCAGGAAGGCTTAAATTATGAGCTTTTTAGGTGTAGGAGCAATTATTTTGGCTGCTGGAAAAGGGACGCGCATGCATTCTGAGCTTCCAAAAGTGCTGTTTCCCCTATGTGATAAACCCTTGCTTGCCTATGTAATCGAAACAGTCCAAGCGCTGAAGCTTCGTCCTGCGGTTGTGGTGGTTGGCTATCAGGGGGAGAAAGTAAAAAAGGCATTTGAACATGAGCCAAGTCTATTATGGGTTACCCAAACTGAAATGCTTGGAACCGGTCATGCAGTTCAGTTTACAAAACCGGCCATAGAAAACGCTTCGGAGCACGTCGTTGTACTTTATGGAGATATCCCATTGGTTTCTGAGCAAAAACTAAACGAATTAATCACGCACCACTTAACTGCAAATCATACAATTACGCTTCTGGCATCCACAACAGATCATCCGTATGGATATGGAAGAATCAATACTAATAAAGAAAATGAGGTTGTTTCCATTGTAGAAGAAAAAGACGCTACAGACCTAGAGAAGAAGACACGTCTCATTAATACAGGAATTGGGGTTTATAAAACTTCCTTCCTTATGAATGCTGTGTTTGCGCTTCAAAATCATAATGCTCAAAAGGAATATTATTTAACAGATGTGGTTGGTATAGCTGTGAAACAAGGCGAAAAAGTGGGTATGGTAATAGAAGAAAATTTTAATTTGGTTCAAGGTGTAAATAGTCCAGAAGATTTACAAAAAATTGAAACATTTGCTACGCAAAGGAATAGATAACATATGTGCG
>JAGRAZ010000057.1 GCA_020434345.1 Bdellovibrionales bacterium | reverse complement strand
GTAATAACAAGAGATACAGATGGAAGTACAAGCGCCATAATCAACGTATTTTTTTGACGCAACCATTGGTTATTATACAGAGAATGAATGCCAATCAACAAAAGCCCTAGGCAACTTGCCAATAGTAGCTCTACACTTGTTTCCTGAAGGGCAACCTGCTGGGTAAAATTATCAAAGTTCATTTATTGTGACATTTTAGACGATCTTGTATCAAAAGGCCAAATTTCTCCCCATTTATATTTTACTTGATGAAAAGATGACTTCTTTGTAGGCTGATTCTATACAGGAGAGCTGATGGATATTCAAAAACTAACATCTTTTTTACTAGGTTGCTTACTTATAAACGTTACACTTCTCATCTTCTCAACCATAATAATAACTTGCTGTAAAACATTTATCTATCGAATACATAGTAAACTGTTCAGCATCAAAAACGAAACACTGGATATTTTATTGTATGCTTTTTTAGGCATATATAAATTATTAATTATCGTTTTTAATCTTGTGCCTTACATTGTTTTAGTTTGGTTAGAATGCGCGTGCCATTAAATTTAATGGTCATTTAGTCGCGCTATGACTGATTGCGCTTGATTTTCATCTAAAAGAACAAATTGATTTTTCATAGCATCATAAACAAATACATCAGCGTTAGATAATTCAAACCACCATCCATGCACACGAAGTGACCCTTCTTGCACCCTCTTCTGCACTTCAGGATATGTCATGACATGCTCCATTTGCAAAAGAACATTGGACTGTGACATTTGATTTACCAAGCTTAGATCTTGACTAAATGCTGTGTTCGATTGTTGATTCTCGCCATGACGCAGCCAACTTCGAAGGTTTTTGTTCTGAATTTTCTCTCTTCCATCTAAAATTGCCTGCATAGCGCCACACTCTGAATGACCGCATATAATAATATCTTTGATCCCAAGATTACAAATTGAAAACTCAATTGCAGCAGCTTCTGATTCATCACTGTGGGTTACACCTTGATGATCACATACAGGAACCATATTTCCCACATTGCGCACTACAAATAAATCGCCCGGATCAGTCGAAGCAAAAAGATTAGGCACAACACGACTATCAGAACAGGCGATTAAAAGCGCATCAGGATCTTGCCTTTCTGATAATTTTCCAAATTTTTCACGGTATTGGCTTTGTCCATGTTGATGAAAGTCCAAGATACCTAAGATGAGTTTCTTCACTCTATTATACTATCTTGAAGAAAGGGCTTGTCAATCAAACTAGCACTACAGATACTGATGAATAGATACAATAAACGTTTTAATTTCATCCCGTATTTTGCGATATACATTCAAAATATCTTCATCACTTTTCATACCACGTGCTAATTTTGGAGGGTCTTCAAACCCCACGTGCGTTACTTTTTTAGAAGGAAAAAATGGACATTTTTCATGCGCATCTGAACAAATGGTAAAGACATGATCCATTGTAATATTTTTAAGATCCTCAATCGTTTTAGAATATTGGTGTGTGATGTCTATACCTACTTCTTTCATCACTCGGACTGCAAAGGGATTCAGACCATCTTTCTGCGTACCCGCTGAATAAAACACAAACTCACCTTCTGAAAGTGCATTGGCCCAACCTTCAGCCATTTGTGACCTACATGAGTTTCCTGTGCATAAAAACAATATCTTCTTCATATAATCTCTTTATAACGCGTATAACCCTACCAAACATAAAAAAAAAGACCACACTTATCATGAACTAATCCAAATACTGCTGTATCGATCTTTTATACGTAATCATTTCTTTTATTTTCATGAATAAATGCAACAGAATGCAAGTGCACGCTTCAAAGATTTAAAAATGACATCAAAAAAGCAATATGCAAAAAAGAATTTCCTGCTTCTGTTTGAACTGGAGCAGTAAGTTTTGAATCCTTGCAAAAAACAACATTAAAAAATCTATTTCAGCATGCTGATCAAAATATGTACGAAGCCAAAACAGTGAGCAAAGACCAAATACATCATTTGATTTTCAAAAATCCATCCAATACTACAATAACTATTTAATATAATTGACTTATTTCGATTTTCTTTTGAAAGCTCGATCTGATACAGAGTATAGATCTGATGCTTCAAAGGCATCGTATGTTGTACAGTAGGGTGGATCATTCATGGATGTAGGTCGTATAAGGTCAATCAAGTGGAGTTTTATGGGCTTGATTGTGTTCTGGTGCTTTTCTGCACAAGCGCAAATCATTGACTATGAATATCAGAAGGTTACCGAAAATGCGGTCGAGTATTATCAATCTGTTGCAAAAACAGATCCGTGGGCTGCACAGATTGTTGAAAGTATTTTTTTACTTCCACCCCATGCCTATACAGAAACAAATCAAAAAGCCTTTAGTATTCCATCATTTTCAATCAACACAGTTGCAAGATTTTCAGAAGACATTATTACATACAAACTGAGTGCTTCACTATTTCAGTGGATGATTCTTATTCACCGCTTTAGTACGGCAGATCCAATCACAACACTTACGCAAATCATACAGCAGCACTGGCCGAACAATTCACTACTTCAAACGGCATTTTTTCGAGCCAAAGATACCTTTTATACTCACAAGAATAACTATTCAAAAACAATAGATCAAATCGATGCTTCAGTTCAAACCTACAACTCACTTGTACGACAAATCAATATTATTTGTACAAAATTTGGAACTGATCATTCTGATTTACGAGCGCTAAGATCCTCAAAAAATTTTACAACCGAAAAAGCAAAAGAAGTATTGTTCCCAAATGGCTTTGACAACAATCTTGTCACACAGGGTGGATATGACATGATTGCAAAAGATCGAATCAATGCACTTTATCCAGCTGCATACGCTGAGATTCTCCCCTACTGGTACATGTTGACATTGACAGACCTTGCTTCAATTCAGTTAACTACTTCTGAAATGACTTCGTTTTCAACACATATAAAAACGTGTGTTGAAGAGGGAAGCTTTTTTACATCTTCACAATCAGATCGATTACGTCAAAAACAAGTATTACACGCACATGTACAAGCCACTTGGATACAGTATAAAGAATTGATCAATGACATTCTTGATGAATCAAAAAAATCACCTGTTCTAATTATTGATGAAGCCATACAAACGGCTCCTAAAGCGGTTGGAAATACAATATTTTTAAAAGATGCTCTTGATCGAGCAAACAATGTTCTAAAAAACATCAATGCAAACAAAAACCTCAATCGAGTTGTTGAACATGCTCTGCCTTTTGCATTTATTGCTATGGCCGTTATTCCATTCCTACCAGAAGCAGTGCTCTCATCCGGATCTGCTATCTCATTATCAGCATGGGTTGGTTTTGAAGCGTCGCAGCTTTATTACGCCAATCAAACTGTTCAAGCAGTTGAAAATGCTTTGCTTGCAAGACTCATTGATCAGAAACATGCACAAGAAATTTTATACCAAATGAAATCCCAAATGGTGGGCTCTACCATAAATCTAAGCCTTGCAGGATTCATGGGAGCAAATCTATTTGCAAAAAACAGTGCGTTTCATGGAACAACGACGTCTCGTTCTAGTTTTAATCCAACACAACCGCCAAAACCAAGAACAATCTATACCGATAGCAAAACACCTCGCCCTTCTATTCCAAAGGGAGTTCCCATTCAAACCAGAATTCAGCCCACTAGAACAACCTCTACAGAAACACATCATCATGCACCAGCAACAGTGGCACAAACAGCAACCAAACCTAAAGTAACTTCTACACAAGCGATAACGGATCAACCCATAGGATATCAAACAATAGAAAAACTGACCCCCATTCAGAGTTTTTCCCAGTCACAAAACATGTCCTTGGCACAATCTCGAACACTACTAACTCGTGTAGATGCTTCACAACAAGATCTTTCAAAACAAGTAAGCAATCTACCTTTTGAGGAATTATTTCCCCATGAAAAGCTTTACGTTCAAAAGCTTCCTGAAATTGAAATTGCCAAACTAATTCTACTGGGACTTCTTCCATACGATGCAAAATATCAATTATGGATTGACCAACTCTTAAAAGGAACCTATGGAGAAAAATGGAAAAATGCAGCACAAGAGTTTATCACACGTAGAAAAAGGCCTGCGTTTACTGGAGAACTGGCATCTAGTATTGACCACGCAACTACTGTTAAAAATATTTTAGATGCCTCCAATTTTTTATTTTCAGACAAAAATACCGCTCTTACTAAAGATATACTTACGGGCATACATCAACTAAGCAGTAATCATTCCTATATTGGTTCACTTGCAAGAAGATGGATTTCAGTAGAATCTTTACGCAGTACTTACCCTGAATTTCAGATACCCGTGTTACGCGGTAATAATCCCCCAAGCACCCTTGAACAGAACACAAAAGCCTTAAAAGCTGTAAATCAAATGTTAGATCACCCCTTATCATCTTCAGAGATTGATAAGATTGCAGAAAAACTTACACCCCACTTTGCGATGTATATTAGGAATCTTAGCTCAGAAGGACGTGAGTCATTTGTTTATCCAGTATTGGTTTTAAAACCCACTCACTTTCTAATTAATATGGATATTACTCTATATGCTTATTTTTTCACAGACATCAACAATAAACCATTTTTTATGATCACGGATGTACGTCATTTCTACAGGACCAATACATTTGAAATATCGAGACTAGGGGAAATTCAGACATTATTTGACATGAACGGATACAACAGAAGGTACACAAACTTTCTTGACAAAGACTTCTTTCTTCCAAATTTAGAAAAAGAAAAAAGCAAAGAATTCAAACTAACTGATATCAAAGAGATACAACTAGAGATGATGCGAGAAACACTACTTCGCGAAAGCATAATTGCATACGGATCAAAAACATTTGAAATTCTCCACTACTATACAGGCATTTCTGATGAAAGAAATAATACCTTTCTTGAATTTAATCGTAATATTTTGCACCACTATGAACCATTAGGAGATCAATACAATTTGATCCGGTTGTTGTATTATATTGGCTATCTAAAAACGATTAAAGACCCTCGCTTTTCTACAAAAGATTTAGATGAAGTATTCTTGCTTCATCTAGAACGAAATTATGGATACAATAAAAATGGACAACTTCGCATAGCAACACATCAATTATTTGAACATGGCCTCCTTGGACCCTTTTCTCCTTTAGAATTACTCCACCCAAGCGATATTAGAAACAATCTATCAGGTTCCAAACAACACTATCGATCCAACGTACCAACGATCATAAAGCAAAATATTCCACCAGATAGAGTTACTGATCCAGTCCTAGAACAAATTTACGCATCCTTGATTGATGCTTATCATCAGGGATCCAAGGATATTCAGAATCTAAAAACTTGGATTCTTACACACGGTTTTCCTACACCTCGTGCATTTACAAAGTCATTTTCTGAAGTATTTGATCAAAGCATTATGTATTGTGCCTTTGAAATTGAACAAGAAATGAAAGATAAACCTGAGTTACATGCAAGGTATGATAAAATGATATGGGATCGCTTGAATGATCCATCTGGCAAACTTTTTAACTATATTCATAACAGCAAAACCAATGCGTTACATGATGCAGACCATTTTGATTCGGCCAATGATATTACCTCTATTGTATGGGCGGCCCGTTACCTCTTTGAAAAAGATGCAGCACATTGGCTCTCTGAAAAACATAGAAAGCAACTAGAATACCACCAGTTGTTTTTAAACAAGCTAAGAAACCAAAGCACTGAACCACTATCAATTGAAGATAGAGAAATTACTTTTAGTATAACAGACCGAACTGTTTACATTGAAGAATATGACCCTGTCCACCAACTCAAATTTATGTTTAGCTTTAATTACTCATTGCAAAACGGAGAAAATGCCATCATAAGAAGTGACAGCATTGAGCTGGTTCGAAAAGATGACCTCGATTTTTATCATAGCAAAATTCTAAATGCCAAATACCTGTACGACTTGATGTTTGCTTATTTTAAACTCGTTTTAAAACGAAATGTAACTGAAATTCATACCTATTGGAAATATGAAAATGATCCATCTAAAGGAAGAAATTACTTCACATATCGACACTATGTAGATCAAGGTCTATCTTTAGAACAAGCCGCGCAACATACATTTTCTTGTCGTCAATTTAAACGTCATGGTTACGCAATCGCAAAAAATGGCATACAAGAAAGCTATGATGGTCATATTGTTAGCGTCCAATACAGACCACTGAATGTGACAGATATATCTATCAATGCATCACCCAAAATTCCTGTGCAATTTTTAACACCGTTCGAGTTTCACGGCATATCCATCAAGCCTGCTGAAATTGCAAATCTTCCGATTGATCAGGTAAACACACAATGGATTATCCCAATCATGGAAGCGATCTCTGCATCAAAACCACAGCAAAAGCCTACAAAAAAACTAGATGGACAATTTAATTATATGAGACGGATGCTTGGTTCTTCGTATCAGAAGTTCCAAGTGGTTTTGACCAATCATACGATTTCTAAAAGAGATTTTAACGACATGAGTCCTTATCCAGTTTTCTTTATTGAATTACCACAAGGTGATCTGCACCAAGAGTATGTTAATGATGACGTAAAAACGACACTATATGGGTATGTGCAACATGACCTTTTACATATTGATCGAATGTTTGAACAATACTTTGATATTTTTTATGACATATCAAAGCTTGATTTCGAGCACCAAACTTACAACATGCACTCTATTCAAAACATACCGCTACGAACCCATGAGGAGCAACTCAGAAGAATTGAAAAACGCGTATTGTTTTATGAAGAATTGGTGAAAAAGGTTGAAAACCTAAAAGAACCACAATTGTTGACTGCATTTTATTTGCTTTGGTTTATGTTTCACGAAACAGGTGAGTACATGCAAACACAACTACAACTTCCGTACCCCATTATGTTTTTTTCCACAAAGTATCTTTTATCCATTCCTGATGATGTCTGGATGAATTTGATTTACGAATCATTTCTTATTATTGAAAAACCACATGAGGGAAATGATTTACCGAGCATCGAAGATTTTTTTAGAATACTCGATATCATCAAAGAACATGCAAGATCGTATCGCAACTTACTTCCTTAAAAAAACACTAACAGAACATTCAACTATGACAAACGACCCATTTTACCTTGGGTAAAATCATCAATGGCTTGCATAATTTCTTCTTGTGTATTCATCACAAAGGGCCCATGTGCAGCAATCGGTTCATCAATGGGTTGTCCGTTAAGAACAAGAAGCTTCATTTCATGGTCAGATGAGACCTCAATAGTCCGTCCCTCTTGAGAAAGAACCAATAGTTCTTTTTCTAAAACTTCTTCTTCAAAAATACGTCCTTTTCCCCGCAAAACAAGTATCAACGTATTGGTTTGCTCCTCAAGATCAAAACTTACAACGCTTTTTTCTTTAATCGTTAGATCAAAAACTTTGATAGGAGAAAAGGTCGTACACGGGCCTTTTTGATTTTGAAATGTGCCTGCAATCAATCGTGCTACTGCAGCTTCTCCTACATTAACACGAGGAAAACTTTCATCTTTGGCGCCTTGATACTGCGGAAACGTCATTTTATCTTTTTTTGGAAGGTTGACCCAGAGCTGAACCATCTCCATCATGCCGCCCTTTTGTGTAAAGTTTTTAGAAAAAAACTCTTCGTGCACAACACCAGAGCCGGCTGTCATCCACTGAACATCTCCTTGCTCAATGGTTCCACCACCTCCACCTGAATCTCGATGGGATACTTCACCTTGGTATGCAAATGTTACAGTTTCAAAACCTCGATGGGGATGCTCTCCAATACCATAGGGTTGCTCTCGCGGAGCAAAGTGTTTAGGCTCTGCGTAGTCTAACAACACAAACGGACTTGTATGAGGGTAAAGCTCGGGTGTAGGATGGATCATTGTGCTGACAAAAAATCCATCTCCTACCCAATGCTTTCGATTGGCATTTCTTCGAAGAAGAATACTTTTTTTCATCGAACTTTCAAACCAGTTTCACACATCATGTAGATCAATTCATGGAATCTAAATGCTGTAATTGATGCCCAATACAAACGTAGAAACCCATGCATCTGTTGTACTAGGTTGCAACACATCAGCAGCTGGTTCAACAACACGTTTACCAACACGTGCATGATAGGTCGCGAGGCTACGAATTTTTTTGGTTAGCTGATATTCCAAACCAAAAGAAAATTCATTGGCTTCTAAATCACCAAAGACACGGTTAATGACTGGGTCAGGAATACCATCGTTAAATTCCTTTACATACCCTGCCAAGATGGAAAAATTCTCTGAAGGAGAAATTTCTGTTCCAAAATGGAAGGTATGGGTATTCATAAAACCCTGTGCAATAGATGGCAATGAGCCTAGTGCATTTGTGCTCACTTTAATTTCATTGATTTGATCATTGAATTCATAATCATATTGGAATGCAAACATAAGGTACTGATTCGCGCGTGCTGAAAAGCCTGCGGTCAGAATGGCTGGCAATGTCTGTTCCAACGTAATATCTGAATTTCCAAGGGTTGCGAGTTCAACATCCCCATCAAGATCAAATTTTAGTTTGGTACGGTATTGCGCACCCAGCTGCAACCAATCTGCTGGTTTAATGGTTAATCCAAAAGAACCGCCCATGGCCCAACCAGTGGTACTTAAATCATTGGCAGTATCCAAAACAAGGGGAGATTCAGACAATACTGATGTTAGTCCTTTTGCCTCTAACGCATTTCTCACAACACGAAGAGCGGCACTCACGCTCAAATAGTCCGTAAGCTTGTAGGCTCCTGAAAGCATTAACTCTAACGAATACAAAACACCTTCATCTGGGTTTACAAGAGGATTGGCAGACGTAGAGCTGAATTTACCCCCACTTGCGTACGTAAAGACTGCCCCTGCACCAAGGCTTAGATTCTTAATACTATTGTTGATGTAGGCAATATTGGGCACCGGATAAAAACCATGTTTGCCTTTTTCAGTTGCACCACCAAGCGGTGTGTAGTCAATTTTGGTGGCGTGCGTAGCTTCTACCGCAAGATATAGAAGATGCTCATCCTCAATAAAAGAAAGGCCGCTTGCATTGTGCCACAGCGCTGTAGCATCGTTGGCAACACCCACGAACGCTCCACCTAAACCGATGGCTCTCGCACCGCCCCATGTTGGCTTTGAGTACCCACTTGCAAAAACACTCGTGGAAAACAGCACCCCTACAATGAACCCTAGTTGTTGTATTCTCACCATATGATCTCCTCTAATCTCTTTTTTAGACGATTGTGTCTTATCGATCCCAACCCCATGCTGCAATAAGCACAATCGCGTCGTAACTTTTCTTTCTATTTTAGGCAATATGGTCAAAAAATGTAGTTTTTTTATAAAAAAAATCAATTCTTAGGCTAAGATGGACTTTGGTGAGCCTTACTTCAAAAAGCCCAAAAACATGGATCATCATTGCAGGCGTTTTTATATTTTTGCTGGGTTATTACGCATCTAGTAGGGAAGTCTCTCCTTCCCAATCCATTCAACTTGAACTAACGGATTGGTATTTTTGTGAAGGCTTACTGGACCAACTTGATGATCAAATATGTGAGTACACAAAAACACCGAAGAAAATTACACCAAGAAACGTTGGCGAACCCGGCACATATTTCACGTATTTTGCGACATACCATGTTGATAGATCCTTAACTGTAGATCGATATGCACTTAATCTGGGGGCAGTTGGTGACGAAGATACTGTCTACATCGATAATCAATATGTGGGTTCAACCAAGTACACACATACATCAGCTGTCGCATTTCAGGACTGGAAATATCACCCCATTGATTCAAATCATGTTTTAGAAGGCAATCATAATGTTCGCATCAATGTTTTATATTATGGTCCAATGTTTGGTGGCGTCTTGGCAGTTCCTGCCGTCACGACATTGACGTATGCCCAGATCAAAAAAACACGATACAACTTCTATAGATCCTACCTACCCTTTGCCTGCTGTATCGCTCTGATATTTCTATCCTTTTATAGTGGCCTTGTAGGTATTTTTGGAAAAAACCAATCCTTTTTTATAGATTATATGGGCTTTGGTACCTGTTTTTCACTCTACATCGGGTCCATTGGTTTTGTGTATACATACCTTGGCTTTACATGGCTTGCCACCATGATTTTATTTTCTACTACAATCATTGGAAGTTTATTCTTTTCTCTGCGCCTGATCGCACAATCAAGTAGTTTTAGTCACAATCAAGCTAAATACAAAAAATACGCCAATTATTTCATTCTTATTCTTTCAATTTTGTACACAATCATGTTTATCAACAAAAATTACGTTCCATGCGTACTTTTGTTACAAAACTTACTTGTTACACTTATTGTATTATTTTCTTTTTATTATTTCAGACACGGACTTTCCCTTATTAAAAAAGAAGGGCTAACAACTTTTGCGATCTCCGCAGTTTTGGTTGCGCCTTTATTTTTTACCAGCATCGCCATTGATTTCTACAAACAGTTTTTTGATGCAGGTTCTATATTTGTTTCACCTTACGCATTGATTGCCATTGGTTTTTGTATCATGTTTTACCTTGCACAAGATCATGTCAAAGCACTCAAAGATCAAAAAATGAAAGAAGAACTCGAAGAAAAAAACATAAAATTAAAATATTTAAGCGAACATGATCCTTTAACTGCTTTGTATAACCGAAGAACTTTTGAATCGCTGGTAGAATACAATATCAATAGTGCCAATCAGCATAAAGGGTATGCTTTACTTATACTGGATATCGATCATTTTAAATCCTACAACGATTCATATGGGCACCCTGCAGGTGACCGACTACTCATACAATTTGCTAAAGTGTTAAATGAAACGGTCCGCTTAAGTGACCCCATTGGTCGTCTTGGTGGGGAAGAATTTGGAATTTTCATTCACAATGTCACATTCGATCAAGCCAAACAAATATGTGAAAACATTCGAAGCTCTATTGAATCAACCTCCTTTGAACACAAGCAAAAAAACGGCAACCCGATTACTGCTAGTATCGGTGCAGTTTATTTTTCACCTGAAATTGAAGCCATACAGTATACAAACGCCTATAAACTTTCTGATGAATGTCTTT
>JAGRAZ010000056.1 GCA_020434345.1 Bdellovibrionales bacterium | reverse complement strand
TGATCTGCTTTTGGGCAATCAATGCTGTTCCTGCACAAATAATGATAAACATGCCAATAGAAAGATAAAGTTCTATAAAACCAGTATGAGGCTTACTTTGACGCATACTGATCGCTTCCTCTGGTTTTATGTAGCATTTCTGGGCTGATCGATCTCAACTGCGCTGTATGGTCCATGCTTTGCAAATCATGTGAACCTTTAATGGAAACTTGGCTATAAACGTCTATTGTTTCTAGGTTCTGAAATAGGTTTTGAATCGTATCGCGAATTGATTTGAGTTCATCTAGATCAAGGTTGGCTTGAGCTAAAACGTCACTGATTTTTTCTTCTATGAGCGAGCCATGAAGTGAAAACAGATCTGTGCTTTTTTGAAATGGCTTGATCGAGCGATAGGGAATGGCATACTGAACCATGAAATCAGATTTTTTATGGAAGTCTTTTAGGCGAATTTTCTTCGGAATCGGAAATGTCCTGAACGAGTTTCTTATCATCGTAAGAATTTTTTTTGTATCTGTACAAACTTCAACTTCACCAGAAACAAATCCAAATCGAAAAAGCCGTGGCTTCTCTTTTGATGCGTTAGCCTCCCGGTCTAGTTGAATGTATTCAGGAACGGACGTTTCTAAGCCATAAGATGAATTTGGAAATTCCATGTATCTGGTTTGAATCATTGGCTTAGCTGTTGTGTCGTCCTCAGGATCAAATTGATATACACCTTTTGCAGTAGTGAATGTGTATGCGTCCATTTGGCTACCATTGAACATTTGAAGCTCTTGACGATTATGAAAAGTTAGTTTCTGACATGTTTGAGCTGCACTGTAATCAGAAACCCGAACGTATGGGTTTAATGTTTCTTGAATCTGGTCATCACAAACATTTGGATAGACTTGAACAAAATTATGACGTGTACCTTTGAAAATTTCTGTAAGAATGGTGACGCTTTTTTGAGAAAATGGATCATCAAATAATGACGATGACACGCGGTAGTGTTTTTTGAGAAAATGAATCTTTTGAAGAAGGTTTTCTTTTTTGATTTCGTTGCAGAGATTTACCAATGTCTGTTCTTGAATTTGTGTGATATCTTGATCAAAAGCCTCTCCAACTTCGTAAAGCCCTTTAGAGATGCGATATATGCCTTTGGCAAATTCTCGAATGATTGCCTTTGCGGCAAAGCCTGTGTAGATCGCAACAATTGTCGCTGCAACTGCTACGCCTGCATAAATCTGATACTGCGTGATCATATGATCGATCCCTTGGTTTAAGCCGGAAAGCGCATTTAAAGATCGAGCGTATTCTGTACCAATTTTTAAGGCAAAAGCGTCGGCTTGTTTTTGAACACGAATTTTTTCCGTTAACATATGAATTCGATTGATGTTGGAAAATACAAAAGCAATCGTAATGGCAATGGCAATCAAAGTGATAGGTAGCGCTTGTCCTTTTGTATTTTTACGTTTGAAATTCATGGTTGATTTCTCTCTGCAATTGATTTTGCACAAATGGAGAATTGGTTTTTATTTGATTTGTTGTTGGGACAGTGTTGATTGGGTGTAAGGGCTTTTAAAAAGGGTGAGATCAACATCTTTCTTTGATGGTATAGTACTTGTCGTCCATCTTGTTCTTCGATCATGGCTTGGTTTGATTTTTGTTCAGACGGGTCGGCAAAGGCATCAAAGATATTGGCGGATATCTTGTGTGTTTGCGTCCAATGTTGTTGGCGCTGGACAATCTGTGATTGTGCCTCAACGGGTTGGTAGCTTTGAAAACGATTTGCATAAAAATTTTCAAATTCTAGGCTACTTTTGATAAAAGCAAACTCACTAATGGTTAGCGCCCATGCTGTCATAAAACTGATGGCAAGAAGCGTTTTGATACTTGTAATCAACATGCAATGCTACGATTGCATATCGTATGCCAACTGATATTTTTAAACGAAGAGGGAAGTCACACAAATCATGAAAATCCTTATAACGAACGATGATGGAAATCAGAAACCGGGTATTGCCCACCTCACAAAAGTAATGGAGCACTTTGGCCAAGTCTATGTAGTCGCACCTGAAAATGACCAGAGTGGAACTTCTCATAGTTTGACATTGCATGAGCCGCTAAAGTTTAGAAAAAGCAAAGAAAATCAATATGTTGTAGATGGAACGCCCGCCGATTGTATTCATTTTGCCATCCACCATCTTTGGCAAAAGGAAGAATTTGACCTTTGTGTGTCGGGTATCAATCATGGTGCCAATATCGGGGATGATGTCTGGTACTCAGGAACGCTAGGGGGCGCAATTGAAGCAGCACTCAATGGTATCCCTTCCATGGCCATATCGATGTTGCCAGATGAAGAAAATATGTTTCATTTTGAAAGAGCCGTCTCATTTTTGAAAGGATGGTTTGAAAATCATATCTCTACGCTCTGGCCCCATGATGTGGTTCCAAGTATGAATATTCCCCCTCATTTTCACAAAGATGAGTTTCGGTATACTCGTCTTGGTCCCAAACGATACTTGAGTCATATTGATGTTCGTGATGATTTGCGTGGAAACCAGTACTTTTGGATTGGTGGAACTTTGGATGATTTGGGTGCTGAACAAGGTACAGATTCCCATGCTTTGGCCAATCAGTTTGTTTCAGTAACACCCCTTAATCTTGATGTGACGCATGTTGCGTATTTGGAGAAGTGGTTAAAAAAATGATTCGTTCCATGAATTCTAAAAGAATGGTTGAAAAATACATCGCACCTCGTGGCATTGAAGATAAGCGCGTACTAGAGGCGATGAAAAGCATTCCACGACATCACTTTGTACCCGAGGCACTTTTTGAAAGAGCCTATTCAGACCATCCTTTGCCGATTGGGCATGACCAAACAATATCACAGCCGTATATTGTAGCGTTGATGACACAAGCATTAGAGCTTCAAGGTTCGGAGAAAGTTTTGGAGATCGGAACAGGATCTGGGTATCAAGCTGCAATTCTTTCGCTATTGGTCAAACAAGTGTTTTCTGTTGAACGTATTCATGCGCTTGCAGTGCAGGCACGCAAAAATATTGAGGCGCTGGATATTCACAATGTTTCGATACAGTGTTCAAACGGTGAAACAGGGTGGAATGAATATGCACCTTTTGATTGCATTTTGGTTACAGCTGCAATGCCAGATGAACCTTTAGCCTTTATGAATCAATTGCGAGATCAAGGTGTGATTGTTGCCCCCATTGAAGAAGATGGTGTGCAGAAGTTGTATCGTTATACAAAATCCAACCAACAATACACGAGGGAATATCTTTGCCATTGCGCATTTGTACCATTTATCAAGTCCTGATGTGTTTGCTGCTTGTGGGCTGTCATGCCAAGCAAGGGCAGTTTCATTTGGTCAAAAAAGGACAGACAACAACACAAATTGCACACGTGCATGATATTTCTGTTGAGGATATTCAAAAAGCCAATCCTCAACGTAATTTAAACCGTATTTATGCAGGACAACGGCTTTGGATACCCAGTATAAAAAAAGTATCTCAGCAATCAGAAGCCAAAGTAAAGCGTGTGCTTGATGCACATAATGTACGTCCCACGGCAAGTAAAATACCTTCAAAGCCTAGTGTTACAACACAGAAGCTTCATTTTCAGTGGCCGTATAAGGGGCGAATTTTGGTTGCCTTTGGTAAAGAAAACCTCAAGATGCATAACGGCATAGATATTGAGCTTCCTTCTGAACATGCAATTGTTGCCAGCCAAAAAGGAAAAGTGGCATATATTGGATCAGAAATCGAAGGTTACGGCAAAACTGTCATATTGCAACATGATGATTACTTGTTCACCATTTACGCTTATTTAGGAGCCATCAACGTGTCCAAAGGACAAATGATTGCACAAGGTCAGGCAGTGGGTCATGCACAAAAGCAGACAGGGCAATCCTTCTTTCACTTTGAAATTCGAAAAGTCAAGACTGCCCTCGATCCGCTTCAGTTTTTAAAATAGACCTCCATCATTATTGTTACCAGCTACGCCCGTGTTAAAGTCACCCATGGTACGCTTTTTTGCTGCATCTTTGTCAACAGCATCAGTTTCAACTTTTTGTTTTTTACCATGAAGCGCATTGGCCACAGTGCCAAAGCCAGCTTGTACATTTTTTCCAACTGTACGAACCATACCAATGGTGCCCACTGCAATAAGGGCAACAATGATCAAATACTCGGTCATACCTTGTCCACGTTTATACTTTTTTACATTTTTCATTATCTTCCTCCTTCATCCACAAAGGGGTCAACAATCGCATTCAGAAGTATGTTTTTTGTTTGTTGTTCTCTTTTGTCGATGCCTTCTTGTACCTGTTTTAAAACAGGCTTTTCAAAAGGTGTCGCTGTACACATCTGAATACCCAAAAGAGGTAGCAAGCTGCATACAAGAACAATGGCATACTCACTGGCAAAGTGACCTTGTAGATGCTTTTGTTTCATCAACAAGGTCATCGCAATCATTGTGCCAACCTAAAAGACTGGTTTTTTGTGCTAAAACAGACTAAATTTAAGACCATAGACTCAAATTCAAAGGCTTTTATGTACGATTTACATATTTTTGTTTGTACCAATCAAAAAATTCTTCCCAAAGTTGGTTGTCAAGATCGTCTTGATTTTGATCTTGTAGAATATTTACGAACTGAAATCGCTATAATGCCTACAAAAACACTGATTCGCGTCAATAAGTCTGGATGCTTAGGGCAATGCTCAAAAGGATCTACTGTTGTGATTTATCCTCAAAACAAATGGTTTTTTGGTGTGAATAAAACCAATGTAGAAGAGATTCTTACATTTGTAGAAAACGCAAAATCACTTTGATTTTTGTTGATAAAGCACTTTGGCCATTTTTTGAATTTGAGAGTGCGCATTTTTATTTTTTGACAATCGCTTTAGGTCGTTGACGTTGAGCATTTTGAGAAAACGCAATGAATGTTGAAAAGGTGTTTTGGGGTTGCTGGCAAGAGCGGACTGCACACTGTAATGCCGTACCCATTGCGAGTTTAAGCAAATGATACGTAAAATTTCTTCTTGGATAGATCGATTTTGGCAATAGGCCAGAACTTCATTGTCAGTAATCCGTGGGTTTTTGATCACAGCACATGCAACAAGCTTATTGCTGTCCTTAACAAGTAAGTTTCTCGCTTCTTTGTTGCCTTTAAGTGCGACTTTAATTTTTTGTGCAACATTAAGGGTTTGAATAAGTTGGTATAGCGAAAGCCTTTCAGCTTCTGTCGCAGGTGCTTCTGTTTCAACCATAAGGTTTTTGGGGATGTCATCGTCGGGTAGGGCAAGGATCTTTTCGATTTCATCCAGTGTAAGTTCGGTGTTTTCTCCCTCAAGTTGTATGCCGTTGAGCTTAAGAAACGAAGCCATTTTTTCAATTTCAGACTGAAGCGCATTTTGGTTCTTTTTGACAACATCGGCAATTTTTGGAAATTGCAAAAGACGCACTTGGTTATTCATAATCATCGTACAAATTTTTTCTGATGCATTTTGGGCAAGTCGCTCTACTGTTTGAGGGCTGCAGTATTTACTAAGTAAAATTCTCTCCAGAATCTGTTCGCGTTCTTTCTTCCCAACACTTAAAACGTGAAGTGTTTTAGGACTTTCTATTTTATCAATGAGGGTGGTCAGGATCTGATCTGGGATGTCCATGATGGTTTTTTGTGCGTTTTTTCGTATATCCGCATCTTGATCGTCTAAAAGCTGCCCTAAAACCTGTATCTGAATGTTTGGAGGCATGGGGAAAACCCCTTTTGCGATCATCAGTTTTCGCTTTAGGTCGGCCCCCGGCTCGATCATTTTTGCTATTTTTTCTGGAATTTGCATTTCAAACAAACTTTCAATCTACTGTAGATATTATAATATAACCTTGGCTCAATGGAAAACTATCAATCAAGATTCACACCGCTTCTTCCACGTCTTTTGTTTTGTATGTGTTTGATGATTTTTACCTACACAATGTTGAATCTTTGGACTCATGTTTTTACGCTCTTTCTTTTATGGTTTTATGAGAAATTTGCATTACAGAAGGATGCCTATCGGACCCCATATCTTTCACAGATTACTTCCATGTATCCGTTATTTTTGTTTTTGTTCCTATTTTATGCAGTTTTCTTGCAAACGGGGCGAATCTCTCTCTTTACACTTCAGATATCGAACTGGACGTGGGATGTATATGCTGAATCAGTAATCTATGCAGTGCACTATATTCTTCTTTTTGTTGAAACATTTTGGGTTACCTATTTATTATTTCATGAAAGAAAAATGGAGACTGTACAAACATTTTTTTATGGCAATCTCTTTTCTTTAACGCTTTTATGGAACGGATCGATACAGCAATGGAAAAATATACTATCTTGTAAAACACGATTTGATCAAGCGTTGGTTGCTAGAGGAGCCCATCTAAAGCGATTTCCTTATATTCTAACCTTTTTTGAATATGCTTTGGAAAATACGTTGAAGCAAACCTATCATCAAATTCCAACATTGATGAGAATGTGGAAAAATAAAGACTTTTATACTTCAGGATGGGTTCAAAAAATAGTTTGGGTTGTGCCTGTGCTGTTTATTGGAACTTCTTTTTTAAAAAACGAAATTCTTGTCGACCAATACCTTGAAATTCAAACAATGATTGTGCTTATTGGGATAGCCATGTTTTATGTCATTGTAAATGAGCAATACGAAGAGATGTCTCCCTTGCGCATATGGACTTGGAGTGATCGAGTTATCTGTTTTGTATGGGGAAGTTGGCTGGTTGTTCAGATATTTAAAATTGATGATGTCATGGGTTTTCGAGAATTAAAGTTTTTTAACCTTTCTTTGTGGTCTTATTTTCCATGGATTTCAGTAGGCCTTTTTTTATGTACCATATTGTTTTTCTATCAGAGGAGACCCTAAATGATTGAGTGTAAAGACCTTTCATTTCAGTATTTTCAGGGTCAGCACCAAGTTCTGCATAAGTTCAATTTTGTGTTTCAGGATCATCAAAATTATATGATTGAAGGGGCACATGGTTCTGGAAAATCAACGCTTTTAAAGCTACTTTCTAGCGAAAAGTTTCATTACATTGATGGTAAAGTGCAAGGTGATGTGCTCCACTTTCTTGCACAAAATCAAATTTTTTATTTTCATTCAGAAGAGTCAAATTATTTTGTATACGATCTTGTTTTTGATGAATTTTATTACACCCTTAGGTGTTTAGGATATCCTCTTGCCAATATTGAAAATCAAACTAGGCTAATTCTATCCTACTTTCAAATTGAACATTGGATTTATCGATCTGTATCAAACATGTCTCGTGGTGAAAGGCAGTACCTTAAATTAATTTTAGGAATTTCTACTAAGCAATATCGATTGATGTGTTTAGATGAGCCACTTCTTCATTTAGATCCAACACACCAAGTTTTTATTCTGCAATATTTAGAACAAATTCAAAGAATGCATGGAACCTATTTTATTGTTGTTGATCATGAAAATGCTCTGTGGAAGTCCTATTTTCATTTTCAAAATCTTGCCCTTACTTCAATCATAGATTACCAGCCATGGTTCATCTTGGATAATCCATCCATTGAACCTTTTGAACCTCTTTATATCTCCTATAAACAAGCACCACTTGCTCGCATTCAAAATCATTCTTTGGATCTAATTGGTGGACAAAATATTTTGCTTCTTGGTGCAAATGGTACTGGGAAAACAACCCTCTGTAAGTTTATGATGGGGATGCTTCCAACTTCGATTCAAATACCAATTTCTAAAAACATGTTATTGGATGATGCTCCCAGCATGTTCTTATACAAAAATTTACAAAAAGAATGGAAAGATTCGAATCTAAAACATCCATATCCCAATATTCAAGCAAATACACTAAGTGTAGGCCAAAATAAGATTGAAATGTTTCAACGGCTACTTGCAAAAAATCCCCAACTTTTAATTTTAGATGAAATATACGAGGGGCTAGACCCAACATATATCAATTTTGTGAGAGAGAATTTAGCAATGTATATGGCTTCAGGTGGTTGTGTTATTCAGACATCAACCCAAGTTCGGGAAGGAGAGGCATATGATCAAGTTTTGGAGCTCTAAATATTCCCTCAAAACGCTTTTGGGCTTGTTTATGGTTTTAGGTATTTATCCACTCGTTGCTGTTTATTATGTTGAACAAGACTTCTTCAATCAATCACAATGGTGGTTATGGCTTTTCTTTTATTTTTTTCTGTCAATTTCATTTATATTCTACACAACAACAAAATTATTTTTTACAAAACCATCTGACTTATATCATATTGTCTATATCACCTTGTTTATTGGGTTCTCTGTTGTTTGCAAAATGATTCCTTTGCCTCTTGGAATGTCACTCGCGTTTGTTATTCCACTTTTATCAGGCGCAGTGATACATCCTTATTGGGGTGCGTTGATTGGTGTTTCGATGGTGTTGTTGTCTTCTCTTGTGTCTGGTGGGTTAGGTCCATGGATTCCAATTCAAATGTACCTATTGATGGTTATTCCCGGCGGACTCATGATTTTGCCTGCGTATATACGAAGAAGAAAAGTGGTACTTGCTGTATACGGAGCAACATGGGGTATTCTGTACGGAATCATGATGAATTTATACTTTTGGCCTATTATGTCTCAACCGCTTGGTTCAGACCAAAGTTGGAAGTCTTTTATTGTTTTTTACGCAACAACCAGCTTTATTTGGGATTTGTTTCGAGGAATAGGAAACTTTATATTTGTAATTTTACTGTATGAGCCTTTTAAAAGGGCGATCATTTCATGTGCGGGAATGCGTTTATTAATGAATCCAGAAGCAGAGATAAAAAAACAAATTACTTTTTCTTAAATTTCCAAGTTATTTTCCCCATCAGTTGATTAAGGAAATGATCTCTTGATAAAAATCCAAAAAAAGGTTTTCTTCGAAAGCCTAATGCACTCCATTCTTTTAAAATTGAAGAGTTGCTTTTTTCAATTTGTAAGCCTCTCGCAAATGCACCTATTGCAGCTCGTTTGTTTTTTTGAAGCAAATAAAGTTTCCCAATGTTTCGATAGAATAAAGCATCTGGTACACCGCTGTCTACAGCCATTTTGCAATGCCTCAAACCAAGTGCAATTTTGTCTTGATAAATGCCGTATGAGTAGCCAATCCAAGAATTAATTTTAGGATTGTCAGGAAATAGATCAAACGCCTGTTTAAATAAATTGTGTGCAGTTGCTTTGTCATTGCTATTTTCTAAAATATCAATGCCTCTCTCACAAATGGAGAGCGCTTCATGATGCTTATCCTGTAGAATATCTACTGCCATACATCATTTCTTATCATAAAAACTCACCATGTGAAATATTCCATATTTTGTCTGGAGTCTTAAGAAGAAGCTTACCATCATTGTCAATGCCTATGGGCGTTCCTTGTATGATTTCTTGATCTATTTGAATTTGAATCATTTTGTTTTTGAATACGTGGTATTTATCAAAATATTTTTTCATCCAAAGTATAATGGCATCGTTAGGTTGATCTAGGATTTCATTGATAAACTCTATCCAATGCCAAAAAAAATCAAAGCGTTCAATATGATACTTATGCTCTAAAAACGATGTGGCTTTGTTTTCCAATGGGGTGTTTTTAAAGCTTCCAGATAAGTTTAATCCAAAACCGATGACAATGGTTGTTTCTTTTTTAATTTGGATCAGTTCAGAAAGTATGCCGCCAACTTTTTTTTGGTTAAGGTAAATGTCATTGGGCCATTTTACATGAATACGGTCAATGTTACATTTTGTATTGAGAACTTCAACCGCACAAAGAGCAATTAACAGATTAATCATTGGTAATTGTCTTGTTGGGAATGTAGGCTTAAGAGAAATAGATGTAAAAAGTTGTGTTTGTCCTGTATCTACCCAAGTATTGCCATGTCTTCCTCTTCCTTGGCTTTGCCTGTCAGCAATGACTGCAGTCCCAATCGGGTTGTTTTCTGAAAGTAGATTTTTGAGTATGTCCTGTGTAGAAGTACAGTCATCGATATAATAGGTTGCGCTTCCGACATGCGTAAAGTTGTGCGGTGCTTGTAGTTTTGTGAACATGTTATTTTAGATTATCGAGTTGCTGTACAATCTTCTTGTGTTCTACAATTGCTTTTTCTAGCTTTTCTTTTGTTTCGTTGACCAGTTTTTCTGGAGCTTTAGAGGTGAATTGTGGGTTATCAAGTTTTTTGGTTAGAAAATCAATATCTTGTTTTGACTTTTCTTGTTCTTTGGTTAAGCGTGAAATTTCTTCTGCTAGATCAATAAGACCTTCTAAGGAAATGTAAACCTCAATGCCATCTTGCGTATCATATCCACCATTATCTTTAGAGGGTGGAGCGGTGTATTGAATGCTATCAACGTTCGCAAGTGATTTGATGTATATTTCATGAGATTGAATAAAGTCTGTAAATTCTTGATTTTTATTATGCCACACATGGATATGTATTTTGGCTGAAGGTTGTACTTTAAGTTGTGTTCTAATTGTACGAATCATAGTGATGGTTTGTTGAACAGACTCAAAATGAGTGATGTTAAAGCCATCTTGATTTTCAGTAGGTTTTGGAAAGCCAGTTAGCATGATGCTTTTTTGTGTTTTGTGGATGGGCAAGTGTTGCCAAAGTGTTTCTGTAACAAATGGGATAATAGGGTGAAGAAGTTTTAGTAGAGTATGATATGTATAGAGAAGAATTTGTTGTGTTTCTTCTTTTTCTTTTGCGTTTGTTCCATATAGGTGAGGTTTGCAAAGCTCGATATACCAATCACAGTACTGATGCCAAGCAAAGTGGTACAGTGGGTCTGCTACTTCATTGAATTTCATCTCCTCAAGGTTTTTACGCACCAAAGTTACTGTTTTGTTAAGTTCTGTGAGCATCCATTGATGAATGGTTAAAGTTGGTGTAGGTCTTACAGTAGACTCTTCCACATCCTCACAGACATGTTCAATGAATTTTCCTGCATTCCATACCTTGTTAATAAAGTTTCTTGCGCCTTCAATTTTTTTGGTCGACAAAAGAATATCTCTGCCTTGAACAGAGAGCGCACAAAGTCCAAAACGTAATGCATCGGCTCCGTATTCATCAATCAGTTCTAGAGGGTTGATAACGTTTCCTTTTGACTTTGACATTTTTTGTCCATGTTCATCTCGAATAAGTGCGTGAATATGAACTTTTTCAAATGG
>JAGRAZ010000055.1 GCA_020434345.1 Bdellovibrionales bacterium | reverse complement strand
CTGTACTCATACCGAAGTACTTTCTCGTTCGACTTGCATGTGTTAGGCATGCCGCCAGCGTTCGTTCTGAGCCAGGATCAAACTCTCCAGTTATAATCCTGTTTCATTACTATTGTTTTTTATAGTTTCGTCACACAACAAACAGAAACAAGAACGGTCTGTTGTATGCAGAAACTTGAATTGATTGAGGACCAATTAATTAATTAAAGTCATCAATTCCAACTATTTAGTTTTCAAAGATCAAGCCAGGTTTTGGCAGGTCCCGCTAGATAGCCTAAAGGCTACCCTGCGGTCAATAAAAAAAGCGCGAAAAACCACGCTTTTTTTGTTTTCTCGAAGATCAATTTTTTCTGCGAAAAAAGTTTTTGAGGAATATTACTTTTGCAACCCCAAGTCAACTACTTTTTTACAAAGTTTTCTCTTTTTTCTCTTTTTTTTCACGATTTTACGTGCGTCTAAGGCCCTTGAAAACAAAGGGTTTCCGGTTGATGAAAAAACCAAATGAAAGTTTGTCATTGGCAATGTTTAACGACGAAGCACCATGCCGTCACCCTCTTCTGAAAGGTTCGGTGTCCTAAGCTGACCCTCGCTAGAAGCCACGATGGTGGCGACCACCGCATCACCTGTCACATTGGTGACCGTCCTACACATGTCCAGAATGCGGTCCACCCCTAGAATCAAGCCGATGCCAGCGGCAGGCACACCAATGGATTCCAGAATCAGGATGGACATGACAATACTTCCACCGGGCACACCTGCAGTCCCTACAGAAGACAATACCAGCGCCAAAATAATGGAAAGCTGTGCGGTCAGACTCAACGAAAAACCTAGGGTTTGGGCGATAAAAACAATCGCAATGGATTGATAAAGTGCTGTGCCGTCCATGTTGACTGTTGATCCAAGTGGAAGCACAAAAGATGAAACTTCTTCGGAGATGCCTAACTTTTCTTCACAACGTTCCATGGTCAGTGGCAATGTTGCAGAACTAGAGGAAGAAGAAAACGCAAGCAGTTGCACAGGCCCCATGCCGTAAAAAAAAGTTTTGATGTTCATGGTTGAAAATAATTTAAGCGCAAGTGGCAACACACCAAAGGTGTGAATGGCAAGACCTACAATGACCAAAATACAATACGCACTTAACGATCCAATCAAATGAAGCACACTTGCAATGTCATTGCCTGCAATTTTTGTAATGGTGGATGCAATCAATGCAAACACACCATACGGTGCAGTGAGCATAATCATATCCACCACACGAATCATCACATCAAAAATACTTTGTGAAAAATCAATAATGGGTTGGGCTTTTTTTCTCTCTACCTGCAAAATGCCAATGCCAAACAATATCGCAAAGAAAACAATCTTAAGCATTTCACTGTTGTCTGCAGCCGCTTGCAAAATATTACTCGGCACCATGTTGACCAAAGGTTGAAGTGGTCCTCGGTCCTTGCTCTGAACCGCAAGCCCCGCCTTGCTATCCGCATCACCCTGATAGGAGGAAAGAATTTCGTTTTTGACGTTTTCAGGAATCCATTTTCCCGGTTGCACAACATTAACGAGCGTAAGTCCAATGACAATGGCAATGAATGTTGTACAAAAATAAATCGCAAGTGTTTTGCCACCAATACGAGAAAGTTTTTTGAGATCGGACAACGAGGCAACACCAATAATCAGAGATGAAAGAACAAGTGGCACCGCAATGAGTTTTAAAAGATTAACAAAAATGGATCCCCATGGTGCAATCCAACGATCGGTAAATGCGTTCCAACCCAACATCGAGGACATCAAACCAAAAGCAAAACCCAAAAACATTCCAATCAAAATCTTGGCGTGTAGTTTCTTATACCATGGCATATCTTCTCCCCTTTTTTTGATTCTTTTTACCTTACATCATCTTGTGCCTTGATCAATGTCTATTTGATAAAGCAAAAAACCCTTCTTGCAAGGCTATTTTTTTGATTGCATTTTTGATGCGCAATTGGCACTGTAGCGGTCATGAAGCGCGCGCTTATGTTGCTATTACTTTTGATCCCTGCATCTTCCTTTGCCAAGGGCACGACTGATTTAGACAAAGCCTATGTTGAGCTTTTGGCCAGTCATTACAAAGAAGCTCTTGAACTCACACAGCCGTTACTCGACAACCTCACACTTAACACCATTGAAGAAATTTCTCTTGCGCACAAAATCCTAGGGGTTGCCAAATGTGAAGAAGGTTTAGAAGAAGCTTCTCTTTCTCACTTTGAGACCTTAAAAACTTTTTCACCCAATGCTGACCTTCGAGGCATTCAAACAAGCCAACGCTGCCAACAAATTTTTGATGAACTTGCGCTTCCCAAATCAAACAAGAAAAAATCAAAAAGTGTTGCAACCCTGCCCAACACTACAACCGAAACACCCGCACAAGCACTTCAAAACCAAGCCAAACATAAAGCACCGGCAAGCCGTTATGTACCTTTTGGTGTGGGGCAGTTTAAAAACGGAGAAAGAAAAAAGGGGTTGGGCTTTTTGATCGGACAAACTGTGCTCTATTCCGCAGGCATAAGTGCGCTAATGATTCATGCATCGGATGAAAACAAAGCGCTTCGGGACGTAGGCATTGGCATGCTGGCAACAGGTGGTTTTGTAAGCATTTGGGGCATCATTGATGCCGTTTCCACATACAAAGAAAATCAATAGCGAGAATCAACTTTACGAATGATGGATGTGGGATTGAACTTTTGACCAATCTCGTATTCTTTTTCCATTTCTGAACGCTCTTGAGAAATCCACATGTCTTCGACGTACAGCATACGAAGCAAAAGCACCATGCCGAAACCAAAAAGACCAAAGCCAAAAAGAATCATCATGTTACTTTGATGAATCAATACAAAGCCAATCAAATTACTTAACAACGTAAAAAGCATAATAATAATGTTCGATATTTTTTGAGACAAACCATACTTCAAAAGTCGATGATGAAAGTGATCACTGTCTGCAATCATGGTTTTAATAATGACACGCTTGATCGAAATTTTGTGTTCCTTTTTAATTTGCACGATTGTTCTTCGAATAATAGAAAGCAATAACTCCATCAGTGGATAACTTAAAAACGTCAGTGGCACCCAGGCCACATTCTGTGAAGATCCATATGCGGCTTTGACAGACAATACCGCCAAAAGATAGCCCAGAAACTGACTGCCCGAATCACCCATGAAAATTTTGGCCGGGTGATAGTTGTACAAATAAAACCCTAGGCACGCAGAAGCAGTTGCAAAACCAATCATGGAAAGAATGGTTTGCCCTTGCACCATGAGTAAAATAGAAAGACCGATCATCGTAATAAAACAATACGACGTTGCAAGTCCATCCATACCATCAATCATGTTAAATGCGTTCATGATGAGTGCAATCCAAAACACAGTTATCGGCAACGAAAAAATACCCAGAGAAATAGAATGTCCCAACCCAACATGAATCGTTTGAATTTGAAACCCTGCAAAATACGTTGCCGCCCCTAATAGCACTTGAAACAGAAGTTTATATTTGGGTCGCCAATCACTAAAATCGTCAAACAGTCCTAAGGCAAATGCAAATGCAGAACAACACAAAAACTTCCAAGAAAAGCTATCGAAATTAAAAAGAAGAAAACTAGGCACAATCGCACAAAAAATTGCAAAAAATATCCCCACACCGCCAATACGCGAAACAGGAAACAAATGGATCTTTCGATTGTTCGGCTGATCTACCCATCCAAATCGATTGCTCAGTTGAATCAAAAACGGAATGACGGCAACCGCCACAATCAAGCCAATAAAAAATGTGGATATTAAAAGCATCAAAACAGTGTCTATCTAGCAATTCTTGTTCCAAAAGGAAAGGACCTTTAACCTATCAATATTAAAGAATAAATTAATGGGGAGGGGCTTCTTCACAAGGGCAAACCATCAGATTTCTGATGAAACCCTCAAATTTTTGAAAACGTGCACAAAACTTTGTGTAGTCGTAACGGGGGTGGTAGTTGTACTTCTGTTGTCAAAAAATAAGAAAATACTTATGGTCACAGGAAGCGGTGGACACGCAAAACAGTGTTTACTTCTTTTAGATCAAATCAAGCACCGTGCAAATTTTCACGTGATGCTGGAAAAAAATGATCCGTTGAGCGCCAAGACATTTGCCAACTATCCATTACATTACACAATCGCATTTCGAGGCAAAAAAGAATTTTTCCTGATTACTTTTTTTCGCATACTGATGTGCACATTACAATCCTTCATTGTGTTTATCAAAGTACACCCCGACTGCATTCTTTCTACAGGACCCGGCATCGCCATTCCCATTTCATACATTGCAAAAATTTTTGGAAAAAAAGTCATCTTTATTGAGAGCTGGTCACGCGTTCACACCAAATCACTTTCAGGAAAATTACTCTACCCCATCGCAAATGCATTTTTTATTCAATGGCCATCGCTGATAACACAATACCCCCGCGCATTGGATGCCGGAAGGCTGGATGCTTTTTTCAAAGGAGCACAATGATTCTTGTTACGGTTGGCACCACTCCTTTTGATCGTCTGATTCAAGCTATGGATGAAACTACGTTTTCACAAGATGTACAGTTGCAAATTGCTACAGGTTCGTATGTTCCTAAAAACAAACCATACTTTCGCTTTTCAGATGAAATGCACAAGCACTATCAAGAAGCATCTATTGTGGTTACACATGGCGGCGCAGGCACGCTGTTTGAACTTTTACACATGAAGAAAAAGATCATTGCCGTTACCAATACAGAACGAACAGATCAACATCAGATTGATCTACTGACTGAACTATCAAACCAAAATGTAATTCAGTGGTGCTCTTCGATCAATGATCTACAACAAATGGTTGAGAGCGCATCTATAACTACAACTTACAATAGTCAGCCCTGCTCAATACCGCAAAAGCTCATTGAAATATTGAATCTTTGAAAATTACACACAAAAAGCTTATACAGATGCAACATGTCCCAATTTACATCCAACAATCACCTTTCTTACCGAACTGAGATTGATGGCCTGCGCGCCCTTTCGATTTTGGGTGTTTTATTTTTTCACCTTAACAAAAACTTACTGCCCGGAGGCTTTGTTGGGGTTGATGTGTTTTTTGTTATTTCTGGTTATTTGATTACGTCTGGCATTGAAAAAAATATTCAGAACCATACTTTTTCTTTTGCGCATTTTTACATTCGACGAATCCGCCGCATCTTTCCTGCACTTTTTGCATGCGTAATTTTTACCCTCATACTCGGCGCTTGGGTGCTCATGCCGGAAGAATTTTCGTACCTTGCACAGGCAAGTCAATACACATCCCTACAAATTTCAAATTTCTTTTTCTTTAAGCAACTGAACTATTTTCAAGAAGGATACAATACCTCATCACTGCTTCACACATGGTCATTGGGCATCGAAGAACAATTTTATCTACTGTGGCCCCTTCTTTTGTTTGTCCTTTATCGAACCTGCAAGCCGTCACTGAAATTTTATGTACTACTTGTAATTCTACTTACGTCTTTTGGCGCTTCCATATGGGTGACAAAGGACGCGCCTCGAGCAGCATTTTACCTTTTACCCATGCGACTTTGGGAATTGATGATGGGTGGACTTTTGGTTTTTCCAAAAATCTCGACTTTGCGTGCGCGTCTTTCACCGGTGCTTCTTGATCTAGTAAACCTGTTAGGAGTCGGTTTCATCCTTGTATCATTTTTCTTTATAACACCTGAGGGATTTCCCGGTTATAAGGCAGCCATTCCTTGCCTTGGTGCATGCTTTGTTATTTTTGCAAACACACAAGCAACTACACGTTCAGCCAAAATCTTAATGCTTCAACCCTTGCCATTTCTAGGAAAAATTTCGTATTCACTTTATCTACTTCACTGGCCCATCATCATTTTCTATCGTATCGGTTTTTTACGAGAAAACCTTGCTCCTTTTGAATACGTTTTACTTTCTGCTGTTTGCATTTTGTTTGCGCACGCAAGCTGGAGATGGATTGAAAATCCCTTTCGAAAGCACCAATCCTTACAAGATGAAAATCTTTTTTTGGTGAGCTTTCAGCAAAAACAAAAAAACAAAACAAGCTCATTTGCGATTCATACTGTTTTTGTATGGGCGCTGGCAGTTTCTTTATGCTTGGTCGCTGTAGCTCACCAAATCAAATCAAACAATGGGTGGTCATGGCGGTTGACCTTTGAACCCAAAGAAGATGAACTACGCTACGTTAAAAATTCATATTGCAGATTTAGTGATGAAAACGACCCATTTGAAAAAAAGCGCAAATGTATCACTGGAAAAAAAGATGCTCCTGTAACGGTTGGTCTTTTTGGAGATAGTCATGCGGGACACTATTTTGAAGCTACCAAGATGTGGGCGGATCAACATCAACAATCTATGTTTTTTGCATTTGCAAACCGGTGCCCTGCGGTCTTGGGCGATCTTTTTGTGATTGACCGTACAATTGAGAACAAAGAAAAAGCAGCACAAGACTTTCTTCAAAACAATATCGATCAAGAAGAGCTTTCATGCAGAACCTATCGAGAACGCATTTTACAAGAAATCAAGCAGGATCAGCTTCAATATATATTTCTAGCATCTCGTGTGGATTACTTTGGTGCAACAGATGCTTCTGTGTTTGTGATTGATCAAGATAACTTTGATCTAACCCTTGAGACTTCACAGAAAGTGTACATGGAACACTTTGAACAAACCGTGAAAAAGTTATCAACCCTTGGAAAACACGTAATTATACTGGGGCAGGTTCCATTTTTTGATCGCAATGCGATGAATTATTTTCGATTGCCCGTTTACAGACTTACAAGAGGCTTTATAGAAAAAGAAGTCGCACTTGACCCTATTGAGGAGCGACTTTCGCCCTATATAAGCTTTTACCAAAACCTTACAAACAAGTACCCAAATGTTTCTTTCTTTAACCCTATTGATGTGTTGTGCAAAGACAAGACCTGCCAATACAGAACACATAACAAATCACTGTATCAAAATGGAGACCATCTCAATATCTATGGATCAAAGTTTGTAGGCGAAACATTAAAAAAAGAAAATTTTTGATATTACTGAACAATACCCTTAATTTTTCGACACCCGTGTATAACCTTATGCTTAAAGGGTCGTAAAAAATCTTTAATCGGGTTTGAAGGACGCGTAACGTACGGAATATCTGCTTCAAATTGACTTTCTACAAAGCGATTGACAAATTGAAAGCGCGTTTGCGCATCTGCATACTGAAAAAGTTTTTTCCACCAGAACTTTTCAACTGCAACATACGGCAGATCATCCAACTGCACTTTGACTTTCCAAGGTTTTTGACCCACATAGTGCAAAATCACCGTGCCATCTTGTGCAAGTATCGTTTCAAAGTCTTCTACTGAACCCACGTTGCTATATTTTCGTTTGGTCGTGTTAAAGCGTGTTTCGATATAGGAAGCGTTTTCTCCCAATACCTGATTTAAGATTGCTTGGTCTGCTTTACCTGCATAACGAAATCGCGGTTCAAGCTGTAAGGTCTCAAGCAAATACGAATAGAATTTTCCATCCAATAGTGAACGGTTGATCACCATAAGCCCAGTATTAAAATAGGGTAGCGCCATATTGCGGCTGTAATCATATGCCCGACATGCACTAAAAGGTGCCTCAAGTTCTAACAATTCATCCAGCGACCCAAGCACAATCATGTCACAATCAATGGCGATTATCTTATCAAACCCAGTTACACCAAAAGCCTCAATAATATAAAACGCCTCTTTCAAGCGCCCGGGCGTACGATAGGCAGTATCACGTTGCAATGCCAATCGATTGTATTTTTCTGTTTTGACTTCACGAAATTCAAGTTTGTTGTAAATCTTTTCTAAAAATGGAAATTCTTTAGAAAGCGCATCTTTGTACTCAGGGTTATAAAAGACAATCAGTGGAAATTGAAAAGAAGGATTGGATTCTAAAAGCGAATGTAAAAACACATAAAAACCCGGCACAAAGTCTGGTGTTAGGACTGTACAATACGCTGTTTTACCGTTTGCTTTCATGACGTAAAAAGATCCTCATAGGCAACTTTTTCAAACACTTCTAAACGGCCCCCACCTGTTGCATTGCGAATGGTGACACCGGCCATGCTGTAATCGTTTCTGATTTTTTCATAGGACTGAAACACTGGACCACCATCAGCCCAAATTCTCTGCAAATTCTCAAATTTTGAAACGCTGGTCGTATGCAGCTTGGCATCATAAAAGTAGGATTTTTTATCACTTTCCTTTTTAATGCCATAATCACAATCACAGCCTAAAAGAATTATTTCTTTAATGCCCATCCACCTTGCAAGCGGCAAACAAAACGTAGCAATGACTGTGTATCCATCATCCATATGCTTGGTTAAATCCGCATTGGGTTGATCCAATTGATCAATCAATTGTTTGGGACGTTCAAAAAGCAAATATTCAATATCATGCCCTTCAAACATTTTGTTGCTTTCAATGTAAGGCTTAAAGGTATAAGAAAAAAACTTCTTTGTGTTTTTGGTTTTTGTATTAAGAAGTTTGTAAAAATTAGGATCAAAATCTGGCGTCTTGTTCCATCCACCAAAAACCTCATGTGATGCAACCGTATAGTAGGTGGGTTTAATCTTTTCAAAATCTTGGTGGTTGGCAAACCAGTTGGTGACAAAAACAATCTCGTTTTCAAGCTTAGACAAATCTTGATTTTTAAGCGACGGGCCATTTCCGATGACAAACGCCCTTTTGCCCAAATGAATGTTTTGCAACTTCATAATATTTCTGCACGCATTCGACTGTAAATACTCAACTTGCCGTTTAAGTCTTTTTGCATGATCTTTTTTTGAAAGCGCCTTAACTTCTACAGGCTCTTCAATTTCAAATGTTTTCTTTGAAAGTTTTGCCTTGATTGCTGCAAGAAATTTCTTGCTTACAAAAATGATTTTCTTGATCACAAGGACAACAAAAAAACCAATACGGTAAGCAGTCGTACGTTTGATTCTTCGAACTTCGTATCGTGCTTTGTCTCGTTCTATTTTTAGAATTTCTTGATTTTGCGCATAGGTTTTATGAAGTGTATTGATTTGCTTTTCAAGCTCATCAATATACTTTTCATGGTATTTTTTGATTTTTTGTAATTCTTCTTCGTTTGAACTCATACTTGTGTCTTTTTGTATTTGGTCTAAAAAAGGGGCATTTGTTGATTGACGATGCTGCTGTGTTGTTGAATCTGTCAAAACGCCTCCTTTACTAGCCTTATGCGCCATAGTCTATTGACATATTTTTCATAGAAAGGCAACCACTGGCAGCCACCACAACTTGCACCATATAGCAAAAAAACTGAAATTTTTTTTATTCTGTCTTCTGGCAAACTCGAAATTGGTGCTGTGGACAAACCAAACAGTCACCTTCGAGATGACCGAATTGCAAGTCAACACCCTTATGGGCACACCTTCTTGGGAAGGTCAACAATTCACCATTTCTTTCAACAACAATTTTTTTATCGGTTAATTCTTTAATTTTTAACATTGGTAAATCAGTTCCATAGTTTTCAAAATAGTCATCTCTAGATAGTGGTTCAAATTCATTTTTTGTAAACAATTTCTCATAATTCAAATTTGAAAAGGATGGTTTAATTTTTACGTAATTATACATGAAATTTTTATGAAAATTTGGTTTTTCAAAGCAACAGCGCATTGAAAAAGCAAATCTCGTATCATTGGTCTGATTCACAATAGAACCATGCAGTGTCTCTGCGGCAAATATGGCTACATC
This sequence comes from Bdellovibrionales bacterium, assembly GCA_020434345.1. GTDB lineage: Bacteria > Bdellovibrionota_G > JALEGL01 > JALEGL01 > JAGRMV01 > JAGRMV01. The sequence continues at coordinate 1,426 of JAGRAZ010000055.1, read as the reverse complement.
TCCCGCTTTAAGCTGTGTATGGTATTGTCTTAATGGATACGTCGCGCAACCATTTTGAATTTCATTATTTTTAAATTTTGGGTAATAATCGATACTATTGGGTAACAAAAACATACCATTAAGATGATTTACATCTGTTAATGCAAGCCAAACATTAACTGTATTTTTTGGATGATATCTCCAAGAGTCCTTATGAGGCCCATGCGCATTCATTTTTCCACGCCCTATATGTTTTTCGATAATTTTTTCCTTAGATAACAATAATTCATGCGGGATATGTGGACGTAAATTTGGCATAAGTTCGGCATAAACTGATTCCTCATTCGAAAATAAACTTTTTAAAATTGTACACTCTAAAGACAGTAGGTCGATATCTGATTTTAATGAGGCTGTTTTTTCCATGATATCTTCAGGTGTAAGTAGGTCGTGAATCTTTTTGAGTTCTGTATATGAAATACCAAAACCTTTTTTAAAAATTCTCTCAACAACGTCAGTCAGAGCAAGCTTTTGAATTATATTTTTACCAATGACAATACCGCCGGACTTAACATGATCACAAACATCTCTAAATTGAATTTTTCTATTGGTTATCGGGTCAACAAACTCAACGCCTTCAGCGGATTTACTTACAGAACGATTCGCAACACGTCGGTTACCAACATAGCTATAAAAGGCATACATTCTTGAAAGTGATCCTGCTAACCAAGAGTGGTTCTCTTTTAAATAAGCAACCCAGTTATGTTTCATAGCCCTCTCCTATCACAATTCTACCTGTAAATAAAATATCAGCTAGCATGCAAGATATTTTATAAATACTTGTTTTTATGATGTTTATTGATATGGCTAGCTCTATGGGACCGCGACTTTTGCAGATTATTAAATTTTTATGGATCATTTTGATCTTTGTTACTGCAACGTATTACTTTAGCCAGCACAAACAAGTCATTCTATCCTCAATTACATTGATCACTTTAGATAAGGTTCTTTACAGCTTCTTTTTTTTACTTCTAACAAAATATTCAATCTGCTTAATGATTCAACAATCGTTATTAAAAAATCAAGCAAAACTTTCCTTCTCAGAAGTATTTCGTGTTTATAACCAAACACAAATTGTAAAATATTTACCTGGCGCTATTTGGCATTTCGTTGGAAGGGTGTTTCTTTATAAAAGAAAAATGCTGAGCAATTTACAAATTCGAAATGCAATGATTGCCGAAAATATATGGCTTGTATTAGGTTCATTTTTTGTTTTTTTTATTGTTTACTTATTCGATTTGCAATTTTTACATAAATCAGTTGATAACTTTTTAACTAGCACATTCCCTTGGTTTATCTCAACGTATGTCTATACTTTCGCGGGAGGAATTCTACTTTTTTTTGTGATTGGATTTTGGGGGAAAGCACCTAGAATAAAAGCGATAGCAAA
>JAGRAZ010000054.1 GCA_020434345.1 Bdellovibrionales bacterium | reverse complement strand
CCCTTGTCGATGCGAATAAGAAAAACTCGCGTTTTTCCTCTTGGAGCAAAATGAATTTGCTCCAATTCACCTTTTTGCGCGTTCTTTTTAAGAACTATGCTTTAAAAAGAGCTTTGAAGAAATCCAGATTCATCTTGCTAATGTTGGTCATCTTGATTTCTTTGGGGCAGACGGCTTCGCAGTCGCCGGTGTTGGTGCATGCACCAAATCCTTCTTCATCCATTTTGTGTGTCATCGCAAGTACACGATTGTTACTCTCAATTCTTCCCTGTGGAAGATGATGAAGATGAGAAATTTTTGCGCTTACAAATAAATTGGCAGATGCATTTTTACACTGCGCAACACAAGCACCGCAGCCAATACATGCAGCAGAAGAAAAAGCTTCATCTGCATCATGCTTATTGATTGGAATCGCGTTTCCATCAGGCGCACTTCCTGTAGAAACACTCACATAACCACCCGCCTGAATAATACGATCCATGGAAGATCGGTCTACAACAAGATCTTTTACAACAGGAAATGCTTTGGCGCGAAAGGGTTCTATAAAAATTGTATCCCCATCTGAAAAAGAACGCATATGAAGTTGGCAAGTTGTCGTACCTTTTTGAGGTCCATGCGCAATGCCATTGATCATCATTGCACAAGATCCACAAATGCCTTCACGACAATCGTGTTCAAAAGCAATAGGTTCTTGTCCATCACTTTCAAGTTTGTCGTTAACCTGATCCAACATTTCTAAAAAAGAGCAATCAGGGGATATGTCTTTTGCTTCAATGGTTTGAAGTGTGCCGCTGACGTTTGAATTTTTTTGCCGCCAAACGCGTAGTGTAACGTTCACTTGTAACTCCTTTGGGTAGGTTTGCAATGTTCAAAAGAGAGCGGTTCTTTGTGTAACTGTGGTTTGCTTCCGTATCCTTGATACTCCCATACAGAAACATGTGAGAAGTTTTCATCATTTCTCTTGGCTTCGCCTTCACTGGTTTGATGCTCCTCTCGAAAATGACCACCACATGATTCTTCTCTGGTTAGTGCGTCTTGCAACATCACTTCACCGAATTCAAGAAAATCAGCAACACGTCCAGCCTTTTCCAAACTTTGATTAAGATCTTGATCTGAACCAACAATTTTTAGGTCATGATAAAACTCTTCACGAAGACTTTGAATTTCTTCAATTGCTTTTGCTAAACCATTTTGGTTACGACTCATGCCACATTCATCCCACATCAATTTACCTAAGCGTTTATGAAATGAATCAACAGTTTGAGATCCTTGAATCGATAAGAATTTTTTGGTTTTTTCTTCTATGTCATTCTTTGATGACAGTGCCTCTGGATGAGACTCATCTACTTTTTCAAGTTTGTTATTGGCAAAATAATTTCCAATCGTGTAAGGCAAAACAAAATAACCATCTGCAAGCCCTTGCATAAGAGCACTTGCACCTAGCCTATTGGCACCGTGGTCTGAAAAATTGGCTTCACCAATAACAAATAATCCTTCGATGTTGCTCATAAGATTATAATCAACCCACAACCCACCCATTGTGTAGTGAATCGCAGGATAGATTCTCATAGGTCTTTCATAGGGATTTTCGTCTGTAATTTTTTGGTACATATCAAACAAGTTTCCATATCTTGCTTCAATGGTTTCTTTTCCTACGCGATTGATCGCATCTTTAAAATCTAAGAAAACACCAAGTCCAGAGCTGCCTACACCATAACCGTGATCGCATCTTTCTTTAGCAGCCCTAGATGCAACATCCCGAGGAACGAGATTTCCAAATGAAGGGTACCTACGTTCTAGATAATAGTCTCTCTCGCCTTCGCCAATGTCATTGGGATGTCTTTTGTCACCCTTTTCTTTGGGTACCCATATACGACCATCATTACGAAGTGATTCGCTCATGAGCGTAAGTTTTGATTGATAATCACCAGAAACAGGAATGCATGTTGGATGGATTTGCGTAAAACATGGATTGGCAAAGCCCGCACCTTTTTTGTACGCTCGAAAGGTTGCTGTTACGTTGGAACCCATAGCATTGGTTGAAAGATAAAACACGTTACCATACCCACCCGTTGCAAGCACAACCGCATCCGCCATATGGGTTGATATTTTTCCTGTGGTAAGATCACGAATAGTAATGCCACGCGCTTTTCCATCAACAACAATCAAATCAAGCATTTCAGTTTTAGAAAACATATTCACTTTACCTGCATGAATTTGTCGACTCAATGCTTGATAGGCACCTAGTAAAAGTTGCTGACCTGTTTGTCCTTTTGCATAAAAAGTTCTTGAAACTTGCGCACCACCAAATGAACGATTGTCCAAAAGGCCCGCATAGTCTCTTGCAAATGGAACACCTTGGGCTACACACTGATCAATAATATTTACGCTGAGCTGTGCAAGTCTGTACACATTGGCTTCTCGTGCACGATAGTCACCACCTTTTACTGTGTCGTAAAACAGTCTGTAGATACTATCTCCGTCGTTCTGATAATTTTTTGCAGCATTGATTCCACCTTGAGCAGCAATTGAATGGGCTCGTCTTGGACTGTCCTGAAAGCAATAAGAAGAAACTTGATATCCAAGTTCAGCCATAGAGGCTGCCGCTGAAGCTCCTGCTAAACCTGTTCCCACGACAATGACATGATATTTTCTTTTGTTTGCTGGATTGACCAACTTCATATCAAAACGATGTTGATCCCATTTTTTTTCAATCGGTCCAGAAGGAATATGTGCGTCGAGTTTCATGATGAACCTTTCTTTGTTTTAGGAAACCATTCCAAAGTAAATGCAAACAGGAATTGAAATAAAACCACCACAGATAATAAGAGCAAACAAAATACCTGCTTTTTTTATCCAAAAAATATGACGAGGATTATTCATCCCCAAGGTTCTAAAAACACTTACAGTTCCATGGTACAAATGCGCAAAAAGGGCAATTTGCGCTGCAACATAAACACCAACAATTGTTGGATCTTGAAATGAGCGAATCATATTCTGATATACATCATGCGGAGTAAAATAATCAGCGTGAACAGTACCGGTTGTGAAGTGAAGTATATGGTAAACAATGTAAAAAAGAATTGCTAAACCACCAAAAATCATCATTTGAGAAGCATAGCTTGCATAAGAATGACGAACTTCATAATGTTGGGGTCTGGCGTCACGGTTGTGTTGTGTAAGCGTGATAGTTGTCATGACATGAAGTATTGCCGTTAAAATTAAAAAAAGTCTGGCACCCCATAAAAGGACAGGCTCTTTTTTTAAAAGAAGCGCATATTCGTTAAGTTTTGTAGTTTCAGGCGTGACCCCTGCACCAGCAAAGACTTGAAGATTACCTAATAAGTGTACAACCAAAAAACCAATCATAACAAGACCCGTCAATGCAACAATCGCTTTTTTGATGATGGTAGATGAACACAGATGGGATGTGTTTGTTAACATATGAATATCATTCCCCTTTTATAAATACTGCAACGCTTGCTACCATATCGTATTTTACCCATCAAGACAAAATCTTGCGCGAAAGATGCATTAAAAAAACCTCCTGCATGCAAAGACTACGACCACAATAAATCAGCAAATGTTTTTCGTTTATGTGAAACAGGGAGTCGAGTAGTGATCAGCTGTTTTTGCGCCCTTGTAGCAGCCACATACAGTAGTCTTCTTTTCTCAAATTCAAAGGCTTGATCCTCCTTTTGCTTTGTCGTTTCAAAGTCCTTTGTGTGAAGCCAGTCAACAAAGGGGGAAAGACCAAACTGCGCTAGGCCTGATGATGGGTTTACATAAAGTGAAGAACCCTGAACCGCTTCTGTATAAAGACCGGCCAAAATTACAATGGGAAATTCTAAGCCTTTGGATTGATGAATCGTCATCATACGTATGGATTTCTTTGCTCGATCTTCAGGAATAAAATCTGTTTTGAATTTTTCTTCTAAAAATATCAATAGATTATTTTCTCGTGTCTCATAGTTTTCAAACTCAAAAATCATGTTTTTGGTCCAAGTTACAAGTTGGTATTCAATGCTTGATTTGGGTAAATGTAAAATTTGGGAGAAACGATCTATAAATATATACGGAGATTTTCGATACCAATCTATACAGGCATAAATAAGCTTGGAGGTCTCATGATCAATTTGATCAAGGATGCCTTTTTCTTTCTCAAGATAAAAATTCGCAATATCTGTAAGTGTATGAAAAAAGAAAGGTGTGCGTAAAAGAGCAAGAGTGTTGTTTTGATCTTCTGGATTATTCAGAAAACGAAAAACAGTACATAATGAAAGCATAAAAGGATGTAATTTTGTACTTCTTCGTTCTTTAGAAATAGAAAAATGTTCCCGAAGGTCTTTTTCATACAAATCTACATGATTAAAGGTAGGTAAAAGAATAGCAATGTCAGATGGGCTACAATCATGGTTGTTTTCCAATAAATTTTTAAGAAAGCGAACAATCATTTCGCTTTCTGTCTTTCGTAACGCGTGAAGTGACTCAGATTCTCCAATTTCAGCGTTTGTAAGAATATCTACAGAACCTTGAATGGAATCGGGCCTTTTGATCAAAGGTGTAAATGAATGCATGGACGAAAATTGCTGATTGACAAATTCGATGACTTTTTGAGAGGATCGAAAATTCTGATTGATCGTATAAGATTTTCCTCCGGCCTCCATGATTTTTTCTTGAGTTTTATAAAATGTTTCAACAGAAGCATGGCGAAAACGATAAATAGATTGTTGAGGATCGCCAACAACCGTGAGACAGTGGGGGCGTATTTCTATGTCAAACCAAGAACGACCATGAGGAAATTTTTTGGAAAGAATTCTAAATATTATTTCTGCTTGTATTGGGTCGGTGTCTTGAAATTCATCAATAAGAATATATTGATATTGTGATGAAATATTCTTCCATATTTTTTCGGAATACAACAATTTTTTTGTGAATAAAAGTAAATCATCTGGCTCCATAAATTGGTTTTCTTTTTTAAATTGAAGGTATAATGACTGTAATTCCTGATGAGTATTGTTAAGCTCAGAAATAATAAGTGAAGATATATACTCTTTAAATAATTCTATAGTTGAGAAAAAATCTTTTAGATTTTCTCGTATGTTTTGCAATGTTTCTTTACTACCCCAATTTTTTTGATTTCCCTTTCTATCTACATTTGGGATTTTTTCTTGTAGAAGAATAAACCAACTTTGGGTTTGTTCTTGTTGTAAGGAATTAATGATTTTGTGCCAGTGCTCACATAGCAGGTAAAGCGCATCATCTTCTTTGGCATTGGTATTGGTAAGAACATCCGAAATGATATCTTTTTTAGAAATGATATCTGAGATTGATAGCGCTATATTTGGCAAATCCGACTCAAATTCAATCGATTCACATGTAAGTAACCAATCATATATTTTTCGAAATGGAACCAACCCGATCAAAGACCAAAGGGCTTGATTTTTATTCTGTTGCGCTAGTCTAGGCAGAGCTTGTGTGTACAAAGCCTGAATATGTTTATATCGATGATCTTGATCAACATCAAAATTCGGTACGAAACCAAATAGTGGCGCATAAGGCGTAATAATACTTTTACAGAAACTGTGAATGGTACAAATGGGTAGAGTATGGATGGGAAGCGGCCCAAGATGTGAGCAAGTGTTTTGATATTCTTCATAAATTCGTTTCGTTAATTCTTGAGCAGATTTATTTGTAAAAGTAATAGCAGCAATTTTTTCAGGTGCCACACCTTCTTGAATAAGGTGAATGTATTTTTTTACCATGAGCGTTGTTTTTCCAGATCCAGCTGAAGCAACAATAACCTGATTGCATGTATCTGATATAATTTGTTGTCGTATAGCTTCGTCTGAGGCAAGAATCATTGTTTGGCCTCCACAAAATTTGCAATTTCAGATCCACATATTTCAGTAAATGAACATAATCTGCAATTTTCGTTTTGATAACCAGGATTAGGTTCATAAGAATTGATTTCAATCAATGAAAACAAATGTTGTAGAATTTCAGACAATTCCTTTTTAAAGGATGCAAGATCTTGTTTTGAAAGTCGTGCTTTTTTTGAAACACCGTTCATTGAAATTTGATGAATTTCAGAAAAGATATTCTGATCAGGGTATTTTTGACTCATAAAGTATAAGTATAAAGGCATTTGTAAAAAGCTTCCCTTTTGTAGAATATCAGAGGGCTTAAAATTTACAGACCCTGTTTTGTAATCAATAAATCGAATTTCCTGATCTTTGTAATCGATACGATCAATTTGACCCGACCAAGAGATATTTTTTGCTTGGACCAGAGGTTGAAAAAATTCAGCATTTTCCTTCCATCTGTATTCAACCTTCGTAGAGTTCCATCCTTCAGAAAAAAATGAAAGTACATAGTTTTTAATATGATTTTTATAGACGTTAAGCTCAGTTTTCCAAATGGGAAGATAGGAGGGCGTAATACCAAGTTCAAATTCAGCAATTACACGGTCCCAAATACGTAAGAAAATTTCTTCTGGTTTATCTTGAAGTACATCAAAGTCAGAGAAACAATCCTGTAGAATTTTATGAATCATGATTCCAAAATCTTTTGGATTTTGTTGAAAGGGTGATGTCTCAATGTTTTTTTCATTTATTTTCAATATGTGCTTGAAAAAATACTTTCTGGGGCATTGTGAAAGATTGGTTAATGAGCTCGGAGAAACAGCTTGAACAATAGGTATATCTGGAAATGTTATTTCTTCAGAGTTCCAATTTATATCATTTTTAATTTTCTCATATTTTTCCATATGAAGTTCTAGCGGTTTTTTGTTTAGAGATTCTTGTTTCTTTGGAACTGGATCAGGATGTTCATCGGGATGAAAAAAAAGAGAAGGTATTTTTTGGTTTTTTGGATAAAGATAATACAGATTTTGACTATTCTGTTGAATACAAAAAAGAAGTTCTTGATGTAAATAAGATGAAAAAGGAAGTATGTTATTTTTGTAAAGGTTCTGTCTTGTTGGTTCATCCCAGAGTGAGCTTGAAAATTGTGTATAAAACCAAAAATCTGAAATCAAGACAGAGTCTAATGCATGCATGCTGATATTTTCAAGATTACCTACAATCAATCCCTTTGTAGAAGAATGTGCTTGTTGAGCATCCGTACATGAAAGAGATCTCTTTTGACATTGATCTAGTAGCCAAGATTGTTTTTTTGGATCTGAAATAACAATACCAATTCGACCTTCGTTTTGCTGAGCCATCAAAAAAGTAAAATCCAGCACCTCATGGATGGATTCATATGTCATTTGATTGGCGTACATCAATCGCCGATGCGATGCGTACTGTGTTTCACAGATAAAAGAAGGATAGGCATGGTGCTTTTGCAACCAAAAATGAAAGGAGGTGTTATTTGTAAAATTCAGCGCGTACGTTGTTTTGAGGTCTGTGCCGATAAAATGGGTTTCCTCTGAAGAAAGTTGTAAATCAGGTGGATGTATTTTTTTAAATAGTGAAAGAAAAAAATCTCGAACTTCTTCAGGCAATAAATTAAGAGTTTCATTTTTAAATCCAACATCCTCAAAAAGTAAAAAAACTTCCTTGGCAAGAACATCTTTGCGAAGAACATGTTGAAAGAATGGATGCTTTGTGTAAAAAATTTCATTTTCAATTGTTTGAATACATGCTTTTTTCCACTTTTCTAATTCGATTTGTATAGAAGAAATATCCGTTGTTGGTACAGATGGAGGGATAATTTCTTGCAATTGAGGACTTACAAAAACTGTCACTTGATCAGATCGTTTGGTGTTAAGAAACGACGAATGCATTTTAGATAAAGGATGTAAGTGGAAAAATGCCATACTACACGCAATACTAGATGTACCTAAGTCATATGAAAATGAGAAGGTATTTATTTTGTAAGGAAGGGCTTATAAGAATCGAAGCGATTTTTTCTTGTAGGAAATTTGCTTTGTTCTTTTTCTAACTCTTTTACAAGAATTTCACCATAACTTTGACGATGTGCCACAATGCTTTCACTATATTGTCCCAAATATGTTGTTTTTGATTTTCTTTGTATCTGATCTTGATAAAAGCGCGTTAGCAAAACTTGTAAATCAGATGCACGATATCCAAAGTGTTGCGCATAGATCATACCTAACCGATCTGACTCATTGATATTTTCATCAGAAAAACGATGCGTAAGGACCAGTGCATAGGCATTGGCTATTTCTTCAGAATTCTTAAGCCAGTTTTGCGTAAAGTCATCTTTTGCAGGGTTCATAATGCGCAAAAGATATTGATGCTCAATTTTTGCGATTTCAAGACCCAATATACAAGCCAATTCAGATTCTGTTTGGATATGCTCAAGCAGGCCAAGGCTAACAACAACAATGCCACTGGGAAGACCTAATGAAAAAACATCTTTGGAATCAACAATATAAAATGAATAAGAAATATCATTTCTCAATGAGTACATCGATACATGACTTCCAACCTCTGCAAGATATCGAGATACATCCTTATGATACCAAAGCGGATAATTTGAAATTGTTTTTTGAAAAAGAGCTAAACCAATATGTTTCTCAGCATAAAAATCAAGCATGCTTTCAATAGGCATTAGATTTACTGCTTCATTTTTTTGTGCTGTGCTGGGTGCGTTTTGACAACTTGTAAGCAAAAGAAGTGTTGCTAAAAATGCGATCCTTACCATGTCTGAAGTCTACGCAAAATAGCCTTGATTGTTAAGTATTTTATAAAGAAGAAATCCAGTACCGCATGACATGAACGCTTATGTCATACAAGCATTCACGGCGTTCACTAAACAAAGGGTTGCCTGGTATGGCATCGGGCGAACAAGAATCGATGTTAGAAATCTCACTTTTTGCAAATCGCTGTAATGCTTCAAGAATTGTGGGATTAATTTGATATTCTTTAGGAAAAAGAATTTGAACAGGCTCATCAAATTTTGTAGTAGGCGTAGAAAATTCAATTGCATTTCCATATCTTTTTTGAAGATCCAACATGGTAAAGGCTCTATTAAAATGACGTTTATCAGGGTGTTGATACAGATCCTCAATAACTGGATCCGTAACAGAAATATCTGCAATCAAACCCAGTTGATTATTCTTTTGTGAGAGCTGCCAAGTGTACCAAGTAACCGCCCCATTTTCATCAATATCAAAAGTAAATGCTCTTGTATCTGTGAGGCGAAAATCAAGAATGGCCCCATTGTTTGAAATTAATGGCTGACCGATGGCTTTTCCAAAAGTTGTTTCTTCACCAATATGAACAATAGGCACATGGTTGGCTTTCCACGCTGATACGACAAGTTCGCCAGAGCTTGCAGTTGCACGGTTGGTGATAACAATGGTGGGTGGAATGTTTTCTGGTGCGATGGTTCGAGCATCAGGAAAGGAGTTTTTGACCAACTCTGTTTTGAGTTGTTTTTGATGATTTTCTACATGAATTGTTTCGGTACGAAACAAGGGCGATCCGTACGGTAAAAATATAGAAGCAATCTTCTGCGCAAATTCAACAGATCCTCCAACGTTACCGGAAAAATCTATAATTAATCCTTGAGGGTTGGGAATGGTAGCAAGAGCTGTGTAAAGATCAGCAATAATTTGGTCTTTGGTTTTTTCAGATATTTCAGCAATACGAATGTAAATAATATTTGAGTCAATAATATGAGATTTTACTGCTGAAGTATTTTCGTATTCACTTTGTAGGCTTTCGACCTGAATGTCTTTAGCAAAACTATTATCATTTTTATAAAAAGAGATAGAAAGACCTTTTTCAGGTACACCATAACGTAAAAATCCAACTGTATCTTCAAACGAATGATCATGAAAATCATATGCATCAATTTCTGTAATGAGTGACCACTTTGTGATCTCTGGATTAAATACACCGTTGTAAGAAGGATCAACAACAAGTGCTGATGGTTTTCTCCACTGATAATCTGTTCGATCAAGAAGTGGAATCGGACTTGAGCGTTTGGTTAGTTCAAAACTTGGTTTTCGATTGTCTCCCCAAACAACATATGAAAAATAATCAAATGTATCCAAGGCTTCATTAAAAAAATTATTGAGTTCATGAACGCTAAATTCCTCAAAAGTTATATCTTTGTACTTGTCGTTATGTGATACAACCAATGGATATATTTTTCGATTAAGCGTGGTAAAAATTGAGCACGCATCTTGTTTTGCAGCGATGTCTCTTTCATGAAACTTTGTAGGAAATTTTTCAATGTAATTTTCAAACCAGTTTTGTAATGCTGTGGCTAAATAAGATTGATAGTTTTTAGGGTCAGCAATTAAATGATGTTCAATTGCAAAAGTAAAAGCATTGTAAAAATCTTCGCATAATTTTTTTTCGAACAATGCCAGCATTTGAGTGGATGGATCGATTGTTGAAGGCATTTTTTCGATGTTGGTGGGTGCCGAGGGATCTGGTTTTTTAGAAACAACATTAGAATTTTGGGAAGAGCAGGCAACACTGATACAAAGTAGAGAAGGAATAAGAAGGTAGGCGTAATTTCTGTACAGCGTCACAATCGGGTTTGTATCATAAATGACGCGTAAAGACAAACTCAAGTTTTTTGAATTATTGTAGTTATAGTAAGTACTTAAGAACTCGACGGTCGACCCTAAACCATGATAGTTGCAAAGAAAAAGAAGCGTATATGATACAGACATTGGTTACAGGAGGAACAGGTTTTGTGGGCGCAAGCATTGTGCGGGCCCTTGTGAATGCGCACGAGAGCGTCAAAGTTGTATCACGAGATCCGATCCATATTTCAGCGCATCGTAGAGTTCCGGGGGCATATTACGTACAGGGAGATATTCTGGATCAAGCTTCCCTTGACCAGGCCCTTTCAGACTGTGATGCAATCATTCACTGTGTGCAGTTTCCCAATGCTCCTTTTGAAGATCCTACAAAGGGATGGACCTATGAAAATATAGATGGGCACGGAACAGAGGTGCTAACCAAAGCAGCCAAAGACAAGGGAATTACGCGCATGCTCTATATAAGTGGAATGGGAGCAGGACAAAATAGAAGTGAGTCATGGTTTGTTGCCAAGGATCGCGCAGAAAAAGCCATTATGGAGCATTGTCCCGCGTGGACCATATTCCGTCCTTCATGGATCTATGGACCCCAAGACCAATCATTAAATCGTTTGATCGCGCATTCTCAACTCCCGCTTGTGTTTCCCATCATTGGAAATGGAAAGCAAAAAGTTGCCCCTCTATATATAGAGGATCTTGCAAAAGCAGTGGTGTATTGCCTTAATCGCGAAAAATCACACAAAAAAACTTTTGAAATGGGGGGTCCTGAAATTTTTTCTTTTGTAGAAATGATGAAAATAATGCTTTCAGTGGTGGGTAAAAAAAGAATTCTACTTCCCATACCTAAGAGCATCATCAAGTTTCTTGCGGACTTTATAAACATACTTCCTATAACACCTGTTATAACAAGAGATGGTGTCGATTTTATCTGCATGGACGTTCAGATCAACGTTTCCGAGACGCATGCTTTCTTTGACTATGAGTTTACGAAGTTTCAAAAAGGGCTTTCAAAGTACCTGTAATACTTGCATTTTTTTTTACGGATTTCTTTACAAACATTTCAAAGACTGATTTATTCATTCTGAACTTAAGCGGGGAAGGTTCCCCAAAGTTTATTAATTAATAATATTGTTCAACCAATATATTGGGAGGAAAAAATGAAAAAACTATTCGCTGCTCTTGCAGTGTTGACTTTCGCCTTCTCGGCTCAAGCTGTTGACCGTACAGGTGAATTTGCTCTAGGTTATCAATCATCAATCGGTGCTAACGGCACTCAAGTTGGTGAAGGTAACTGGTCAGTAAAATATGGTCTAGCTTCAAACACCAACCTACAATTTTTGTTAGGTTTTGGTCTTGGAGATGTTGCTGATACATCGTACACATTCGGTGCACGTTTTCTATATGATCTTATCGAAAACGAAAACTCTGACTTCTACGTAGGTCTTGGTGCTGCATTCACCGGTGGTGATGGTCATGCAAACGCAGGTGGAGATCTAGATGGTACATTGAATGTTCAAGTGCCACTTGGATTCGCATTCTCTTTAGCGAATGCTCCTGCAGTAGAGTTCTCAGCTGAAATGGGTTTGACATTCAACTACCCACTTGATTCAGGTGCTTGGACACTTGCTACCAACGGTGGCGGTGCAGGTACTGTGTTCACAGCTGGTGCACACTACTACTTCTAAGATCTAAGTTAGACTTTAGAAGAAAGTTTAAAAACCCCGGATTGGGAAACCAATTCGGGGTTTTTTCTATTTTATAAATAAG
>JAGRAZ010000053.1 GCA_020434345.1 Bdellovibrionales bacterium | reverse complement strand
TCCCTTACGCTTACCAAGACACATGAACAAACAGCCAAAGTGGTATTACCTAATAAACTTGTATGGGTTTTGGTTGGGGATCAAAGCCAAATCGAAAAAACCCTACGAGATGCTCGTTTGGGACAGGTAATTGTTATTGATGCGGATGGAAACCCCATCAACTAGTCTCTTTCTAATTTTCAAAAATATGCTATAGGCATGGGTACCAATTGCTTTTCTTTCCGGGGTGGCGAAATTGGTAGACGCACAGGACTTAAAATCCTGAGGGGTGAACAACTCCGTGTCGGTTCGAGTCCGACCCTCGGTACCAGTCTTCGCTTATTTTTTTCTATCTGAATTCAAGAATACAGATTCCCGCTATACTCGTATTTACGCTTGGACAAACACAATCTACCCGTTTAACAACGTACGAATCTTTTTCCAATACTTATCATCCTTCTCAGTTTCAATCTTATGTGTCAGATATGCAATTGCGCTTTTTTTGTCCCAAGTAGCCATCCATGCTGGATCAATTGTTTCACCCCGCGCGGTCAACGCGTAGACTTCAGCCATCTTTGCATCAAGCAGAAACTTTGTATCATTAAAATCAACTGATTCTACCCAAGCTTGCGCGCAACGGCCACCTGAGCAAATAAGTCGAATGGTTTCAATCAATGAAATATCATCAAGCTGCGGCTTCTGTAGCAAACTCAGAACTACACGAAATCGATCACTATCAAATGCCAGCAGATTTTTAAGCGCGTCCCGTCGAATACTTTCCTCATAGACCTGTGGTAATAATGCAACCTGTATCAAAAAAGAAACACCACCTTCCATCTGTGTTAGACCAATTTGTCTGAGCACATTTTTCTGCACAGCTTCTGACTGTAAGGCGAAATTACGCGTAAGCACTTGAAGCGTTGCATCCGCATTGGCCTGATGCCACAGGACGAAAATCATACAAATGAACAAGATTCGGTTAATCACCTGTTTCCACCAACACCTACGCATATAAGAAAAATACTCCTTTATTATTAAATACTTATAAAATATTCGTCATTCTTTTCGCACTTGGCACTGACCTTGCGAATTTACTTTTATATGAAAACACTATCAAAACTTTTACTACTTGTATCGATCGTATTTTTTTCATCCAGCGCACACGCAAAAAACCCAGTTCTGACTTTATCACCGGGCCATCAACAAGTAATTTCAGAGGAAAATCTTACAACCGCATCGATTGGCGATTCCTCTATCGCTTCTGTTGAAGATCCGGGCAATGGAAATCAGGTCATCGTTACTGGACAACGTGAAGGAAAAACAAATCTCATTCTTTGGAAAAAAACAGGCGAAAAATCTGAATATACGATTGTGGTCGTTGCACAACACCAGAGTAAGGCGTCTGATTTGCAGCATTTACTTGGAAACATTGAAGGTTTAAAAATAACCCAGGTTGGGACTGCTATTGTTCTTGAAGGTGAACTTTTTCGTGGAGAAGACCTTGAACGAGTCCAACGCATTGCTAAACTTTATCAAAGTGTAAAAAACTACACAAAAGTCCACCCTAAAGCTTTAGAAGTATTTGAAAAAATTGTTTTTGAAAAGCTTACTGAAAATAACTTTGATCAAATTACTGTCTCAAGAGGCGGTGACACGCTTTATCTTGAAGGTTATGTCAAAAACGAAGTTGAAAAAGATCGTGCTTTAAAAATTGCAACAAACATTTACTTTCAAACTGTAAGCCACATTAAATTTGGCGTTGAAGAACAAAATCAAGTTTGGGTAGATTTACAATTTATGGAAGTATTAAATGATAAACTTCACGATATTGGTCTTTCATGGCCAGAAGCTACTGAAATTCAAAGCAGTCTTAATGCAAACCAATTTAACTCATTACAATCAAGCATATCAGCAAATGTGGGCGTAACGTTAAGAACGCTCATACAAAACGGTCAAGCCAAAATTTTATCTAATCCCAAACTTCTTGTACGAGATGGAAAAAAAGCTACATTTGATGCAGGCGGTGAACTACCAATTCGTTTAATTTCAGAACGTACTGCAGATGTTATTTTTAAATCGTATGGTCTTCACATCGAAGTGGATGCAAAAACTGATCAATCCAACAAGGTTTTTCTAGATATCAATAGTCGAATCAGCGACCTTGATTTATCAACAACCATTGAGGGCTTGCCTGCGATTGTTGAACATAAGGTTAATACAGCTGTTAATCTAGAATATGGTCAAACAGTAGCCTTGGCAGGTCTGATTGAAAGCAGAAAAAGCAAATCAACAAAGAAATTTCCATTTCTAGGACACATTCCTATTTTAGGAGAGCTCTTTAAAAGTCGAAATTTCAGAAACAACCACTCAGAGTTTGTTGTGTTCCTGACCCCATACCGTGGTGGTGCAAATGAACCTATTCATGAATATGAAAAGAAACATATGGACCATCAATACCAAGGCATGGACGAAAAATTACAATTCTCAATTTTAGACTAAAGGAGTTATTGTGAAATCAAACGAAGAAATCAAAACGATTATTTTTGATAACTTAATGAACATTATCGATATACGATCTGTCAATGCCGATCAAATACAAAACCAAGATTTTCAGGAAAATGTAAAAAGAAAAGTTAAATCTCATTTAATTGATCAACTTAAAGATTTTCAAGAGTTTGATAAAACGAAAATTCTTGATGAGGTCATACGAGAAGCACTTGGCTTAGGTCCTATTGAGCTTTTATTGCAAGATCCTGATATTAGCGAAATCATGGTGAATGGTCACAAGGAAATTTATGTTGAGCATCAGGGACAAATTAAACAAACCAATTTTTCGTTCATATCAGAAGATTCTTTAAAATCCGTTATCACACGTATCATTTCCCCTCTGGGGCGTAGAATTGATGAGTCCTCACCCATGGTTGATGCTCGACTTAGTGATGGATCACGTATCAACGCAATCATTCCACCACTTTCTCTGATTGGACCTGTTGTAACAATACGTAAATTTCAAAAAAAGAACTTTACGTTGGATGATCTAGTTCAAAAAAATTCTATTAGCTTTCAAGCAGGTCAATTTATTGATTTCTGTGTGCGCAACAAAAAAAATATCATTATCGCAGGTGGTACTGGATCAGGAAAAACTACTTTTTTAAACGCTGTGTCCAAATCAATAGGAACCAAAGAACGCATTGTAACAATTGAAGATGCTGCTGAACTTAAGCTTTCACAGAAGCATGTTATTTCTCTAGAAGCGCGACCTAGCAATATAGAAAATAAAGGCAGAATAAGCATTCGAGATCTTCTCAAAAATGCCCTTCGCATGCGTCCGGACCGTATTATTATTGGAGAATGTAGGGGGGAGGAAGCCTTGGATATGCTCCAAGCCATGAACACAGGCCACGATGGGTCGCTTACCACACTTCATGCCAATTCACCCAGAGATGCTTTATCTCGCATGGAAACCATGATTTTGATGGCAGGTTTTGATTTGCCGCTTAAAGCGATCAGAGATCAAATATCAAGTGCTGTAGATATCATTGTATACGTTCAAAGAAATGGTGAAGGATTTAGAAACGTAACACATATTACCGAGGTTTGTAGAACAGAAGGCGATGTAATTTTAACACAAAATATTTTTGAAGTGGATCGTGATACAAACACACTTACATTTCAAAATCAACAACCCAACTATTTTTCAGAGCTTGATCATACACAAAGAAATATAGGTCGTTCTATTTTATTTGGAGAAGCTATATGCTCTTGATTGGATCTGTTTTTCTTTTACTTTCCTTTATAGGTCTTGGCAAAAAGGCATATGTAAAACTTGAAAAAAAGGCGCTTAAAAAAGAAAAAGAACAACTTAATGCTATTGATCAAAAATTAAAAAACCACTTTGTTTTATATAAGCCAGAAATAATCAAAAAACGTCTTCGCATACTTATTTTGGTTGGTTTTCTTATGAGCCTGATAACCCAATCATGGATATACGCGTTGATTGCTTTTATACTTTATATCTACTTGCCTTTTGCGTGGGTTTATTGGATTGAGAAAAGAAGATTTAGAGCTTTTCAAATTCAGCTTCTTCAATTTTTTCCATTTATTTCGTCTGTTTTACGTGCAGGCCACACCATTGAAAAAGCCATTGATCAATCATGTAAAAATGCCAAACCACCACTATCTCAGGAAATGGATCTGGTACAAAAGCAAATGCATATCGGACAGTCTTTTGATCAAGCACTTTATAGCCTTTACCAACGCATGCCCGATAAAAACCTTAAAATGGCACTTTCTGCCATTGATATTTCAAGAAAAACTGGATCCAACCTTGCTGAAGCTATTGACTACATCGCAACAACCATACACGAAAAAGAAAAGCTCAAAAGCGAACTTAAAGCACTAACCTCTCAAGGAAGAATGCAGGCTTGGGTTACAGGATGTATGCCTTTTGTTTTGGTCGCAGGCCTTGAAGTTATTTCACCGGGCTACTTGTCTCCACTTTTTCAAACAACACAAGGAAAGTTAGCCATTGTGTATTGCTTTGTTTCGTTATTACTTGGAATATTTTGGATTTATAAACTTGTGAACAAGGAATACCTGTGAGGTGCATATGACAAAAGAACACATTCTTTACATCGGTATATTTGGTCTTTTACTTAGTATTCTAAACCTTTTGGTTCCATACCTAAAAAAAGCATTTTCTTATGTTCAATTCTCACTCTATCAACATTCATCCTTTAAGACATATGATGAAAAAATCGAAAAATTTCTTCAAGCACAAGGAAAAAGCCTACAAGACATTCAAAATTATCGAAAAAAGAACTACACCCTATTTTGGTTACTTCTAGGAGTCTCAGTTTATCTTATGATTTTAACAAAATCTTTGATCTATATTATTTTTCCGTTTTTGTATGGCTTCTATATTCTTAAAAATATTCAAAATCGTCTACACAGAAGAAATCATGATATCACAAAAATGTTTCCCTATTTTTTAGATATTTTCATACTTTGTTTAGAATCAGGCATGGATAATGTTCGCTCCATCAAAGAGATTGCTCAAACGCAGCCCAAACATCCTCTTTACCAAGAATTGCAGTGGGTAATACACTCCACACAGGTTGGGCAACCCGTTTCTAAATCTCTTTTAACTGCTGCAAACAGAACAAATAGTGAAGATTTATATTTTCTTGCTCATTCAATTGCACAGTCTAATGAACTTGGTACTAGTCTTGCCGGCATTCTTCGCCTTCATTCGTCAACGCTTAGAGATAAAATTTTTAAAAATGCGCAACAAGAGGCACAGAAAGCCCCTGTAAAAATTCTATTTCCACTGATCTTTTGTATTTTCCCTGTAGTTTTTATTATTTTATTTGTTCCAATCGCTTTACAATTGGTATCAACGCTCTGAAAATAAGCGATAGGATTGAATTTCGGGAACAGACTCGATCGCTTTATTTTTCCAAGTGATAGATTGATTGAGTCTGTTCATGCTCTCTTGCACACTCATTTTTGGCAAAGGCGCTTCAAATACTTTTGAAGCATAAAAGAATTGTCCAGCTTGAATCGCCTTTTTTATGGATTCTGTACTATCGATTTGCATAGAAGTATATTGATCTGAAGAAAAATACTTATCTTGCCAGTTTAACAATGTAACACCTCTGACGGCATTTTTTTCCTCTCCGTACTTGGGACCTTTAAAATCAATAAGAGGGTAATCAATGGTATTTTGAGAAAATTCATCAAATGAGGTTTGAGTTTTCACATCTCCTACCAAAAGAAGGTGAAACAAGGACGGGGTTTGAAAATACTTGGTCTGACGTTGGATAAAAGGAAACAAACGAAGTCTTTTCTCAAGATAAGACGTTGTTAGATTAATAACATCATCGCTCATTATGATGCCAAGCATAGGAGAAAAAGGATCCATGTTTCCTCGAACTGCAATCACATTTGAAAACTCTTCCCTAACCGTTCGAATGATAATACCGACCAACTCCTCATTAAGCTGATAAAGAGGTAGCCAAATACAAAAGAGCCCTCTAGGATTTAATTTACTTTTTACAACTTGAACAAATTCCTTTGCATAGAGGTTTGAAACACCCTCTTGATCTGGTTGCAATAATGTAATGATGACGACATCTTTATGATCTTTTGAGGATTCAAGGAATCGTTTCCCATCATGAATGATAACATTTGAGCGAACATCTGAAAATAAATGATGATTCCACTCCCCAAAATGATCTTTTGCAGCTGCAACAACATTGGAAGAGAGCTCAACAGCATCTAATCGTTGAATTGGAAAATCAAGTGCTGAAACCGCAGAAATACCTGAAGCCATACCAATAAATGTAACATTTTTAGGCTCTGGGTGTAAAAATAGTGGAATCCAGCTTTCAAAATTTTGCCAAAGCATAGATTGTTGTGTCCCATTTAGAACATGCCTTTGGTTCATCAAGATATGCCTGGATTTTTTTTGATCCTCAAATACAGAAACAATCCCATCCTCTCCTTGATACGTAGCTATAAGCTGATTACCATCTCCAAGTACAACAGGCGGTTTTTGCATGAATGTAGCTACTGCAAAAAGAAAAATACCTACAACAACACTTATGAACTTTTTTCTCTTGTTTGAAACAATCAGTACAAAAAGCAGAAAATAAAAACCACCGATCAATAAAAAAGATCCTGGTAATCCCAAAATCGAAACAACAAAAAAAGGAAACAGAACGGCCCCTATTCCACACCCTATCTTATTTAAAAAAGTCATACGACCAACCACAGCGCCGTGCTCAACATTCTCAATATCAAGAAGATCCCACAATGCAGGAAAAACCATACCAATACTTAACAAAAGCGGCAGAAGTAAAATTGTTGTAAATCCAAGAACTGATAAAACATACAACACTTCACTCGTGTGAGGGGGTTGAAATATTCCATGTTGAAAATAAAAGAAAAGAAACGGATAGATGGCACAAAGTATGCTCGATAAAAATAAACTTAGCTGTAATATTTGTTTTGGATTTTTCTTTTTTCGAAGAATGCTGACAAAAATACTAGCCAACCCTAACCCAAGAATAAATGAGAGCAGAACGGATTGTGTTGCATACAAGGATATTCCAAAGAGCTGCTTGCAGTACATAAGAATTAATATTTCAAGCGCGATGGATAGCAATCCTGAAAGCAGAAGCATCGTCACCCACAAACTGTTTGACGCAGATGTTACTTTTTTTGCCCCCGCAGTGTAACTTGAATCTCCAGATTCAACGCGGGATAAAACGATCGCAAAAATTCCAATACTTACAAGACCGATACAGCAAAGAAAAAATGTTATTTGGTATCCAAATATCTGCGGAAAAAAAACACCGCACATAACCACACCTGCGCTTGCACCAAGAAGATTGGCACCATATATCCACCCTCCTTGGCTTGTTCTGGAAGATGCGTGCCGAAGCATGTAGTGAAAAAGTGTAGGAAAAATTGTACCTGACAAAACAGATGGAATACCGATAAGAAGAACCACAAAAAGGACCTCAACAACGGATAGTCCATAAGAAAAGTCTGCTCCTTGTAACAAAAGAGATGCGAATAGATCTTTACACACGTAACTTATACAAGCACAGACCCCGCAGGCTATTTCAAGAAGCCCGTAGGGTAGCAATACCTTTGGTACTTTATTTATTTTTTTATAGGCAAAATATCCGCCGATGGCTGCAAAGAAAAAATACAGGCCCACTACAAGACTAGCAGAAACGATTGTACTACCAATGTACAACCCAACGGTTCTAATCCAGATTGTTTCAATACCTAAAAAGAAAAATCCTGAAAAAAAGAAAAGAAATGAAATTAGAAGCAGCCCCTTATTGAGTTTAGGTAATTTCATTAGAATACCTTAAACCACAATAAGCTTACTTTATAAATAATTCGTAAAACAGAATCTTTGATTTTACGATCTAGCCTTCCGTTTTGGCAGCACGAATCACAATGCGATAATCGACGGCCGT
Organism: Bdellovibrionales bacterium; assembly: GCA_020434345.1. Taxonomy (GTDB): domain Bacteria; phylum Bdellovibrionota_G; class JALEGL01; order JALEGL01; family JAGRMV01; genus JAGRMV01. The sequence goes on along the minus strand of JAGRAZ010000053.1, from coordinate 4,469 downwards.
AGCAGGAAGTGAAACTTTTTTGTACGTTGTAAGTTCACGTCGATGAAACATTTGTGGCTCCCAATTTGTTTTATCAACTTCAACCCCATCAGCATCTTTAAAAATGACTTGAATGTCTGTCCAAAGATCTTTGTTGCTTTGATTTTGGATTTCCATGATGACTTCCAGCTGACCACTGTCTAGTTTTCTAGCTTGCTCACTAACCAAACGGATTTTTGATTTGTAGGCGCGATCGAGGAGAAGCAAACGCTCTTCATGCTGAATCGGATCAGGATTGCTACCAACACGAGCCGGTCCACATGCGCCAAATAGGGTTGCAAGAATCATGACGAATACAATTTTCTTTTTCATACTTTTCTCCTTTTAAGAATGGTTATAACAAGATTTAGCTCTTTTGATATATATTTTTGGTTGGTTGACCACACGATCATCAGACCATGATTGCGTAACAACAGGGTCAATGATTTGTGAATTGGTCAAAAACTGAAGCGCAAAATCATGCCTTCCAGTTGAAAGCTCAAGCGCGCTCCATGTAATATGCAAACGTGCTGGCAAATACTCCCATTGACGCACATCAGCCTGAGACTGGTTGGCCAACGCAATAAGCCCTGCGACAATGGCAACATTGCGGGCATTCTTGCTATGATCCGCTTCACTTGCAGCAATAATGGCTGTTGCCGTTGCAGCGTCTCTAACCACACCTTTGGTTGCTTGAAGTGTTTCTTTTTTGGCTCTTTCATTTTCCTTCGCATGCACATACAAATCTTCAATAACTTTGGTGCCGCTTGTTAATGTTTGATCCACATAAAGATTTGCGCCCAAATATGGAGAGTATCTTCTTTTGTAATCAATCAAACTTTTCCCCGGACCAGTGCGATATTTAAGTGGGGCTTGGCCTGTTTCAACAACCACAATGGTTTGCATGGTGGGTAAATCATCCACGTTGATTTTTTCTAATGCAATTGCATATTTTTTTGCTTTTTCAAGTGCGATCTTGGCATTGTCATTTTGGCCTAAAAGATTCAATGTTTTGGCCAACAAGAAATAAGCCAGAGGTGAATTATCATATACTTTTTCGGACTTGGTTTCTGTTGCAAGCACTGCTTTTTGAAATGATGCGCGCGCATTTTCATAATCAGCGCGGTTAAAAAAAGCTGCCCCCAGATAAATACCAGCCATCATTTTTTCAAAGGGCTCACCCTTGTAATCTCGCGCAGCTTCTGAGGAAACCATACTGGCCTTACCTCTTTTTTCATCTCCCAATGTCCACATATTAGACAATGCTCGCGTACCGTGGCGGATTGTAATATCTTCGTTCTGACTATAAACACCCAGTGAAAGCAGGGCTAAATCAAATAAGAGGATGTCTTTTTCTTTTACTTCAATACTCGTAAGAACATCTATTGCTTGTTTATCTTCACAACGATCAAAGTATTGTGTTGCTTGTGATGGTAAAGTTGTTGAGCAACCAACCGAAAGCAAGCTTAATAAAAATAAGAAATATACTTTAGTCATGATCCAATACTTCACGCTGGATCACCTCAATACATTTTAACGTTAGTAATCATAAACGCCGGAGGAGCCGACTTTTTTGACTTCGTACTCATCCTCCCAGATAATTACTGAGTTGTTTGCATCGGTTAAACGAAATGCATAGCGAGTATATGTTGATCTTTGCTTACCTGAAACTTTATCAATAGAAGATAGTTTTCCTGTTAGAAAATAATCAGCCCCTAACACCTTACCTTGCACATTTCCACCGTACGCTCCTGATTCTTTCATATCTCTCTCATTAAAAATTTCTTGGGAAAGTTCGCGGTCAAGAAACACAAGTCTACCTTGTGCATTTTTTAAAAGCAGCGTTCTCATTTTTTCAATAAAAAGATTTTCATTAATAATTTCGTTTGTTTCATTTTTGACATCAGCAAATGCGATGCGAGGAGGTGTTTGGCTATTTTGCACCTGATGAAGACCTAAAATAGCGCGGCTCATTTGCTGCGCTACAGCTTGCAGATCCTTACTGGAAGTTTCGGTGCTATCGAAATCATCTGAATCTATATCAACTCTTGTTGTTTTGCCCACTGAACATGCCAAAACAGGTACAAGTAACAATGCTACCAAAAACTTTTTCATTCTCCACTCCTTTATATAATAGAGGCTATTGATATACCGACTCCAAAATACAGCAATTATATTGGACTCACAAGTTTGGATACACTTTTTATCTTGGCTGTGATAACAGAGGTTTTGATGTCAGCATGGACCAAACAAGACCTTGAAAATATTGCAAAATTAGCAAAACTTGCCATTCCTGAAAAGGACATACCCGCACGCCTTCAAGAATTTGCAGACATACTCAAGTACATTGAGGTGCTAAACCAAGCCAACATTGAAACAACTCAAGCCAACACACAAGATCATTTATCCATGTACAATGATGAGGTTAGCACTTCTCTGCCGATAGACGCGGTTTTACAAAATGCAGTTGAGCCTGAATCTCCTTTTTTTACGATACCTGCATTCATTGAAGGTGGTAAATCGTGAGCACATCTGAAATTCTACATTCGCCAATTACCGAACTGTCACGAAAGCTACGAAAGAAAGAATGTACATCTGTTGAGCTAACCACAGCTTTTCTTAATCACACCAAAAAATCAAATCCATCGCTTCAATCTTTTCTTACCATTGCGGAAGAAAGTGCGCTTGAACAAGCAAAAAAAGCTGATGAGTTGCTAGAAAAAAACGCAACCACACATGATCTTTGCGGAATCCCTATCGCTATCAAAGACATCATCTGCACCAAAGGCATAAAAACAACAGCGGCAAGCCGCATCTTAGAGAACTTTGTACCTCCTTTTGATGCAACAGTCGTTTCTCATTTGAAACAGGTTGGCAGCGTTATTTTAGGAAAGACCAACTGTGATGAATTTGCGATGGGATCGAGCAATGAAAATTCTGCTTTTGCAAATTGCACAAACCCTTGGAACACAGAGTATGTTCCGGGTGGAAGCAGTGGAGGCTCAGCGTGTGCAGTAAGCAGCAGACAAACACCGGGCTCACTCGGGACTGACACAGGTGGCTCCATTCGCCAACCTGCTTCTTTATGCGGTATTGTTGGCATTAAACCAACTTACGGACGCGTTAGTCGCTTTGGATCCATGGCGTTTGCTTCAAGCCTTGATCAGATTGGACCTTTTGCAAATACAGTCTTGGATGCTGCACTTATTTTAGATGTCATTAGCCAATCCTGCACAAAAGACTCAACCTACGCACAAAAACCTTTTATTTTTGACCAACAACAAATTTGTACATCGATCAAAGGTAAAAAAATTGGTGTGCCTTGGAAATTCGTTGAAACGTATGCAAATCAAGAAGTGCTGAAAAACTTTAAAGACCAAATTGATTTTTTTACAAAACAAGGGGCAACAATTGAGACAATCGAACTTCCCCATCAACATTTTGCAAGTGCATGCTACTATATTATTGCCCCTGCAGAAGCGTCGAGTAATCTTGCACGCTATGACGGCATTCGCTACACATTACAAGAAGGCCGCACTGAAAGTCTTGATCAAATGTATGTCCAAAGCAGAAGTTTAGGATTTGGAGAAGAAGTAAAGAGAAGAATTTTACTTGGTACATTTGTGTTGTCTGCAGGATATTACGATGCGTATTATAACAAGGCGGTACACATCAGAGAATTGATACGCAAAGATTATCAAGATGCACTCAAAAAAGTAGATGCAATTGCAACACCTACGACTCCAACACCTGCATTTAAGCTAGGTGCTAAAACAAAAAATCCACTTGAAATGTATCATGCTGATGTTTTTACAGTTGGTGTTCCGCTCGCTGGAAATCCGGGATTAAATATACCAACAGGATTTAGTCAAAACAATTTACCTTTTGGCTTGCAACTTGTAGGGCGTCCTTTTGAAGAAGATGTACTTTTTCAATTAGGGTACGCGCACGAGCTTGAACATAAATGGTATGAAAAGGTGCCTACAGTATGACATCATGGATTCCTACGATTGGACTTGAAGTCCATGCGCAACTATCAACAAACACCAAGCTCTTTTGTCGATGCAAAAATCAATTTGGACTTGCACCCAATAGCAGCACCTGCCCTGTGTGTTTAGGTATGCCGGGGGCACTTCCCACACTGAATCAAAAGGCAATCGAGTTTGCCACAAGAGCAGGTCTTGCACTTTCCTGCGATATTCAACACACATCTGTTTTTTCTCGAAAAAATTATTTTTATCCTGATCTTCCCAAAGGATATCAAATTTCACAATATGACAAGCCAATTTGTCTACAAGGCAAACTTGATACCGAACTCGGAATGGTTCGTATTACACGCATACATGTTGAAGAAGATGCTGGAAAACTTTTACACAAGGACAGCAGCGTGAACCAAAGTGCAGGCTCATTGGTCGACTTAAATCGTGCAGGCGTACCACTTATTGAAATTG
>JAGRAZ010000052.1 GCA_020434345.1 Bdellovibrionales bacterium | reverse complement strand
GCCTCTTCAAAAAGCTGTCTTGAAAGGTACAGTCGTGCTTCGGGTGAGTTGATATGTTTATAAAGATTTAAAACAAGATTGTTTGAAACAATAGAATCTCCAGTTGCAAAAAAAGCAACCAGCCGGTGGATCAAAAACTTTTCAGGATCTGTAAGTTTTTCACGAAGGTCAACCAAGTCATCACTGAAATCCACTTCTTCCACTGTCCATGTGTTTTTAATCGCGTTTTTGTACATCTCGTACAAGTGTGGATATTTCATAGGGCGGAGGGTTAGGTTAAATCCTGGATCCAATATCATTTGTCTTTCCTTTCAAACTTGGGTTGTAAAAAAATGGCCAACTTCTTCGTTATCGCGTTCTCAAGATCCTCAACGTGCTGAAGCACGCCTCCGGTCTTTCGAACACTACTCCCTCGAATTTGCCTCATTTTTTCTACAACCTCCTACCCTACAATCTAGTAATGCAAAATCCTTCGAAAAGAAATCCTAAAAACATTACTGGCAGGCTTCGCATTCTTCAGGGTTTTCCAAAGAACATGCTACTGCTTCTGTTGTTGTGTAGCTTTTTTGGCCAACCGTTGTCTTTTTGATCTCTGTCGCAGGACGTGATCGCAAGTAATACGTTGTTTTCAAACCTTTTTGCCACGCATAGAAATACATACTCGAAAGTTTTCCGATGTTTGGACTTTCCTGAAACAAGTTCAATGATTGACTCTGATCAAGAAATGGTCCACGACCTGCGGCCAAATCAATCAACGATTTCATAGAGTATTCCCATACAGTCCTGTATTGATCACGAATTTCCTGCGGAATTTCTTCAATGTGTTGAATAGAACCATTGCCCATTTTAATTTGGTTACGAATTTCATCATTCCACAAATTCATCTCTTTCAATGTGGCAACCAAATATTTATTCACCTGCAAAAATTCACCTGACATGGTTTCACGCTTAAAAAGGTTTGAAACCTGTGGCTCAATCGCTTCATAGCATCCAACAATAGAAGCAATGGTTGCTGTAGGTGCAATTGCAAGCAGAAGTGAATTTCTCAAGCCGTGTTTTTTGATCCGCGCTTTTAAAAATTCCCATTTTTCTTTTTCATGAGGTGTCACATTCCAAAGATCAAATTGCAGGTGTCCTTTGGCAGCACGTGTTTCAAAAAACGTCAAATGTGGCCCTTTGCTCTCTGCAAGCTCACAAGAAGTAGAAACGGCAGCATAGTACACTGTTTCTTGAATGCGGTTAGAAAGTGACAACGCCTCTTCGCTATCCATCTTCATGTTGAGTTTGAAGAAAACATCTTGCAATCCCATGATTCCTAAACCGATCGGACGCCAACGTTTATTCGAGTGGCGCGCTTGGTCTGTTGGATAAAAGTTACGATCAATTACGCGATCTAGATATTTAGCCGCTTTGCGTGCAGTTTTTTCTAGTTTTTGAAAATCAAATTTACCACCCACCACATGTTGTGCAAGGTTGATTGATCCCAAGTTACAAACTGCTGTTTCATCGTTGCTTGTGACTTCAGTAATTTCTGTACACAAGTTTGATAAATGAACAACACGGTTTGGATTGCCTGTTTGATTACATTTGCTGTTGGATGCGTCTTTAAATGTCATCCAGCCTTGACCGGTTTCAGCAAGTGTTCGCATCATACGACCATAAAGATCCCGCGCATCTATTTGGCGAACATAAAGTTCTGCACTTTCGGCTTCAAGATATGCCTTTTCAAAATCTTCACCGTATAGATCAGGAAAATGCGGAACTACTTTTGGATCAAAAAGAGACCACAGACCATTTTCAGAAACTCGTTTCATAAATAAATCAGGAATCCAATTGGCCAAGTTTAAGTTATGTGTTCGGCGCGCTTCATCTCCAGTGTTTTCACGAAGCTCTAAAAAAGACTCAATATCTGCGTGCCACGTTTCCAAATAAACGCACGCTGCCCCTTTTCTTTTTCCACCTTGGTTGACTGCCATCACGGAAGAATCAAGGGTCTTAAGCCATGGAATAATTCCATTGGATTTTCCGTTGGTCGATCGGATCAATGATCCATTGCTTCGCACACGGTGATACGCAACACCGATGCCTCCAGAAAATTTAGAAAGCATCGCAACGTCTGTATACTTTTGGTAAATCGATTTTAAATCGTCCAAAGGAGAATCTAACAAAAAGCACGAAGACAATTGAGGGTGACGTGTCGCTGAATTAAACAGCGTTGGTGTGGAGAAACTGAAATCAAAAGAAGAGATCAACTTGTAAAGATCAATGGCCTCTTCGGCTGTATCAGATAATCCACAAGCAACACGCATATAGAAAAACTGTGGCGTTTCAAGCACGGTTCTTTTTTGTGGATGCTTAAGTAGATAACGATCGTACACCGTACGAAGGCCAAAAAATTCAAATTGTTTATTTCGATCTTGCTCAATAGCATCGTTTAGTTTTTGGGCATTTTGCAAAACAAATTGCAATGTTTTGCTTGAAGTCAACCGGTAGGAATGGGTTTTTAGAAATGAATCTGAGAACGTAAAAATACTCTCTACCTCAGCTTCCAATTGGATCTTTTCAAGCAAAAATCTAGCCGCAACCTTTGAGTAATCGGGATCCTCAAAAGTCATATTGCTTGTAAGTTGAATCAACAAATCAAGATAGGTTCTAACATCTTTGACTTCTGCATCTTTGGTTGAAATGCGATCCAAAACTGTTTTGGTAATGAATGGAGAAAAATCAACAAGTGCTTCTTTGACAAATGCTTCTTTGCTTTGCAGCGAATCAAATACAGTGGGAGCAATCGATGTTTTATACTGCCCCTGTGCCGATACGGGGTGTAACATTTCAACATCGCTTAACTGACTTACTTCTTGCATGAGATTCTCCTTCCATGACTACATGGTTAAAAACGTTTATGGGCTTTGACCAAAGCGACGAGTGCCCCGCAACCATTTTTCAAAGTTAAAAAATGGCATCCGTACAACCTATTCAAACTGGTCTGATCGCTTGCCTCAAAATGAGGAAGAAAACCCTATCCTTCTATGATTAATCAGAATACGTTTTGGGGTCAATACATTTCCATAAATTTCATTTTATGTAGGGTAACGCATGGTCATGTAGTGGATAATTTTTTGAATCATTTGAAGAACTAAGCACGGTTTTCCACAAGTGCATCCATCACTCAAGATTTTTTTTTCATTTTTGTAGGTTTTTTTCGTATATTCCAAAGTTGGTTGAAAAGCCCCTCTAACCTATTGATTCCTTTTTACTTTTACACTCGCATTTGTCACAGGCTGATTTTTTCTCAAGCAATGTTGCAAAAATACCCTAAAACCACGATCATAGGCGGACGAAAAATGTATATAAATTTATTAATATTAATAAGATAAGATTTATTATCTATAATTTGGTTTAATAATTTTATGATTCAACAACAGACGACCTACAATGCCCGAAAGCACATTTGAAAGGATTGCCGCATAGAAGACCGCGGAAGGCCCTATTTTTGGCGCTAGATAGTATGCGATGGGCATATATAATAGAAGCATTCGGAAAAAAACCAGAAATGTGGCCCAAAGTGCATGCCCTGTCACATTTAGTGAATTGACACAAAACAGGTAAATACCTTCAAAGCCAAAGCTTACTGAAACAACAAGCAAATACGAGCTTGCGATGTGAACAATTGTATCTTGTGTTTGAAACAATCGGGCAATGGGTGTGGCAAAATAAAAGAAAAAAACAACCAAAACAACACTGCAAATTAGATTCACCTTTGTGACAACGGAAAAAGCTGATTTCAAACGAGACCATTGTTTTGCACCAAAGTTTTGTCCAACAAAAGAACTCATACCAACCGCAACAGCATAAAACACAAGCAAGCTTAATGTTTCGATCTGATGTGCCAGTCCAAACCCTGCAACATGGTTGGATGTAAATTGCGCCATCAATCTAGTAATCATGGCAATGGTCATTGGAATGATCATGAAGTTAAGCCCTGCGGGAATGCTTACGCCAATAAAGTCACGCCATATTTTTACGACTTTGGGCCATGACCATCCTGAAAAGGATACCATTTGATACCGATATTGAACCAAGTATAGTGCTGCAAACAAAGTAAATGAACGGGCAAGGATACTTGCAATCGCCGCACCTTTTACGCCAAAAGCTGGAATCCATCCCCACCCAAAAATAAAAATAGGATCAAGTATAATATTGGCAATTGCTGAAAAAACCATGAGCATAGCGGGCCAGCGCGTGTCTCCTGCTGCACGAATAAACCCATTGCCCACCATGGGAATTACCAAAAAGACCATTCCAGCAAACCAAACTGTCAGATATTCATTGGCGTACGTATGAATGACGCCATTTGCACCCAAGAAAGTAAGGATAAACTCATCAAGAAAAACCCCTAACAGAACAAAAAGCAAAACAATCAAAAAAGACAGAACAAGGATACTGGTTGTAATGATCTTTGCATCCTCCATATCAAGTGCGCCTAGTTTTCTCGAAACCAAAGAAATGGCGCCTTCACTCATACCACGTGACAAAGACATAAATACAGCCATGACCGGGATCACAAAGCCCATCGCAGCCAATGCATCACTTCCAAGCTTTCCAAGAAAATAAGCATCGGTGACACCGAAAAAGAAAATGGCAAAAAGCCCAAGAAACATAGGCCCACTGAGCGAAAGCAAGTGCCCAGCAACAGAACCTTGGGTCAAATCTTTGTGATTTTTTGTCATCATAAATCCTATATTGTCAAAAACTCATAACGATAGTTCATCAAACCCAAAACGGCGAGTAAAAGTTACCGACCCTTACAAGCCATTGTGATCCTTGCTAATTTTGATGTTTTGCGTTATAAGACATGCCTGTCTCTATTGGGGGGATAGAAATCTGCGATGTCGCAGTCATAAAAACCTTAAGTTATTGTATTTATTATGTTTGTTTTTGGCCCGTGCTTTGCTAGCTCATAGGGAACATTAAAACCATGAGAAGAAAGCCTACCACATTTCAATCTTGGATCAGTCAGATTCTGATCTATGTTTTTGTTCTGCAATGGACAGAAGCTGCTCTTGCACGCCCTGCTTTCTTGGATAATTTTTCAATCTTTGGATCTAAAAAAGAAACAAGCAAAGAAATTTCTGACAATGAGCTTGGGAAAATTCTTCAGGCCTATGTTGTCCAAGAAGATGCACGTTGCAAAAGCACATTTGCAATCAACTCAACGGCAGTTCATTCTGAAATCGATAAAACACATGCACAACTTGGATTGATTGAACTCTTTCTTGATGACTTTGAAAAAAGAATTCAAGAACAACTTCATCCCTATACAGGAAGTGTTTCGTACAATGAAGCTGATACAAGTCGCTTGTCATGTATTCCATTTACGCTCAATGATATTTTGGTACATATTTACTCGCAAATTCAAAAACAAGCCTCTTGTTTTTCAATGGATAAACCTGATTTTGCACAATGTGAAAGCGTCTATCATTGGAAAAATGTTTTGCATCGAATTGTTTTCACAACTCTTTTTAAGCGAGACAACCTTTATGCGCTCATGCTGATTGCACAAGATCAATATCAAACACTGTATCCAAACCTTGCCAAGGACCTAAAATCTGATTTTGAGATGTGGTTTAACCTATATCAATTTTTTCAAGGTCATCATTTTCTTCATCAAGCTGATTTGACCGACGTCATTCAAATTTTCATGAACAATGCAAAAAACACAAACAAGTATGATCAAACATCAGAATATTTCATTCAAGGCTTACAAACACTTCAACATGCATACAACCAACAAACTGACCAAAACACTAAAACAAGAAGTTTATTAAGCTCCCCATCTGAAGGCAATTCAGATAACGAGCAAGCAGATCAAGCCAATCTAGCAGGCATTTCACTTTATGCCATTAAAGACGCTGCTTTTGCAACATGGTCCCAATATGTTCGTCTTTATGGGAAAAATTACTTTCAAGCATGGCAACAAGAAACACCCGACTCAATGTTGACAGAGGAGCAAAGAAAACAAAAAGAAGAAGGTACCTATTTTAATTATGGAAAATACAAAACCACAACCCAGGCAGCCATTGATGCCATTTGTAAAGCTACGCCCGGCAATTGGCAAAGCTTAGAGCTTCGTAGGAGCTGGAGAAGCAATTGTTACTATGGTTCAATTGTGTATGAAGGCCAAAAAATTAAATTTTCTGAATATTTATCCAAACTCTTTCAAGAGTATTGGCAAATGCATTACGCAAATAATATTCAAACATTACAAATGCCTTCGGAAGAAATCCCACAAGAAATTTCAGCACTCTATTTTACACCTGAAAACTACCCCTATAATCGTCGACGAAGACCACAATACTATGAAACTGACATCGCCAATTTTAATGCGCGTGTGAGTCAGTACAATCAAACATGTCAACAAGTGCACAACCAAGTAGAAGTTGAAAGAAAACGCTATGATCAAATGCAAGGTTACACAACATCCTATGGCATTCCAGTCAAACCGCAGTTTATCTATACTGTTGATGCCATTGAAAGATCTCTAACACCTGAAGCCAAACAGCAGTTTACACAACTTCATTCTTCTTTTTTGTTTTCTGATGAGCTTTCACGTTTGATCATGATGGATGAAACATTTCGTAAAAACCATGGATACTCTAGCTACAAAGAAAATTTAAAACGATGCGCCAAAGAAGATATTAGCAGAGAACATGAAGACATTATTGGCCTTGCAAAAATTTCATCCCCTACAGAAATCATCAACACAGAAATTCGCATCATCACTGCACAGGTTGAAAGCATTTACAATTCATTGAAAAATCATCAAAAAGCCTTAAATGCGCCTGATGATGTCGATTTTGAAGAAACACTTGAATACTATTTACAATATGCACCCAATGCTGCATTTTCTTTTATTGCATCCCATCCATCCGTTGAATTTGCCAAAAGTTTAGCCAAATACATTGACAGCTATGCTTCTGAAGAAAAATGGCATGTCATTGAAAAAACCGTTCTACTTGCACTGGGTACCATTGTCATTGGAGGAGCGCTCTATGTACTGACAGGTGGTGCTGGTGAAGCTTTGCTGCCAAGCATAGTTTCCTTTTTAGCGCTTGGACTGGGGCTTTATGAAGTATTCCGTATCCCCATGCGTATTTTTCGATTGGAAGAACACAACCGACAATTGATGTTTGGCTTGGTCAGTCAATCTCAACCTTGGGTAGAAAACATGGTGCATCAATTTGATGAAAATCAGAACATGATCACACGTGAATGGATAAGTTTTACAATCAATATTGCCCTACTTCCAGTGTTTGCAGTTGGCACACTTAGAAATATAGAAAATTTGCAGCTACAGAATTTAATTCGAAGAGCAAATATCATGACAGAAACAGGTGACTATTCTTCTGTACTGTATGAAAAACTTATTCAACAAATTCGATCCCATCCAGCCTATCGACCTATCACACCAAAAACGGTTTCCAATCATACACCGGGTGGCTATGCAAAAAATGCAAACGCGGAGAAGCTTCCCAGTGTACAAATCAGGCCGAGAAACAATCCAGCCTCTGATGAGCCAATTTGGAATCCACAAAGTGGTCCAAAACCCGGTCGCTCACCCTACCCTGATCCAAGACATGGCAAAGAAATACGCACGCCTTCACGCCCATCTACGGACTCCCCTCCAAGTACAGTGCGTCCGACATCCCCAACAACACCGTCTAAAAATGCTGTAGAAACCGTAGCGCCGCAAGCCAACACAACACTTCACTTTGAAGGCTATACGCTCGAAGAAATGCTATCCCAAAATGGTATCACGCTTGCCCCTGTACAAGTTGAAGTGCTTCCACCTCTGATGCCATCCACCATTACGACCCTACGACCCATTTCACCACTTTTTCAAGGCCTTGATCATATTACGTCTCACTCTGATGCTCTATCAACTGGAGATCTCACATCCAGTGAGCAAAAAGAAATTCTTAAAAAACTACATGAGGACTTTGAAGAGCATCGAAGAAAAACCCAAACGGCATGGGATATTATTCAAAGTGGCGGTTCAACCAACGATTTTTATATCCAAAGCATTATCAAACAACTTGCTGAAAGTGGAAACAGACAAGCCAAAGAATGGTTAAGCAAACATTTTAAAGGTCCACATTCATCGCATGATACCTTTTATCAAATCGGATTTCCTTATCTGCAATCAGATATTGTAAACAGACAGCAGTTCACATTTATCAAAGATACAAAAGAAAAAGTAAAAGCATGGCTGGCAAATCGTCATGAGCCCATCCCCGCAAAATACTTTTGGGATTTCTATCAATTTGCAAGCGTAGACAGCCCTTACCAAGATCAATTGATTATTGAAATGGGCCTTGAAAAAACAAGTAACGGTTTTGCACGTATTCCTTTTGAAAGAAGTGAAACCTTTGCAGCAAGAATGATTCTGTCATTAGATTTACTACAATTTAAAGACAGCCCCTTGCCTCTGATTCAATTTATACAAGCGCAGCAACTAAACATCGATAACAGACGCTATCAATACTGGTTGGATCATAACCAACTGGATCAAATCAGAGCATATTTCGGCATTCAGGATGTTTCCGATGACGACATGCAAAATACGACTTCTTCCTATACAGGCACTTCCTCCAACAAACGTTTGATCCAAAATGCGATTGTGTATGTGTTGGAAGAAAATAGCTTTGTTGAAAATGCTCAAACCATCGCCCTCTGCCTAAAAGCCAAAGAGGAAAATGGACATTTCATGCAAACCAATCTTCCACGCATGAAAACCAAAGAAGATTTTCTAAACCATTTTGATGAAAGTGAAGAAACGCTTTCTACAATCACGCAAAGTCGCTTTTTTGAACTCTTAGGCCAAACCGAAGAAGAACGCTGGACTGTCTTTTTAAAAGCAGATTTTCAAGCTCAAACGTATCTTGAACAATTTTTATATACACTTGCAAATACAAACAAGTCTAGCCAAACCAATCAAACAAACAAAAGCGATGTTACATCCACTATCCCTGTGCCTGAATCAACTTTACCAAAAGACGATGGATCAGAACGTTATCAGCGTGTCACAACCTTTATTGATAACGTTGGGTCAAGCGCAGATGCAGCTCATAATTACATCACAAAACTCTCAGACAAAAAAACTGCTGCCTACAAACAAGTCGAAGCTGAAATCATCAAACATGGCTTAAAAGACAAACTTAAAGAATTTAAAGTTGTACTTTTACATACCCATCTCAAAAACCACATGGTCATGGGCACAACTCCATTTAAATACCTAACTGAACGTCAGCAAAATATTGTTATGAACAATCTTGCTGATTTTACCTACTACCTAAACTACTTTCTCGGTATTCCACTTCCCCAAGCCAATGCGTTAACACGCATCTTGGCCGATGCAGGCGTGCTTGGATCTTCTGAAGAGGTTGAGAACGAAATTACGCAACCAACACAAAGACAAGCCACACAAAAAAGAATTTCACCGCATGGATTTCCGCCAGATGTTCAAAGCATCATGAATGTTGCGTACACTGAAGCTTATATCCTTTACGCCTTACGACACATTGATCATCCAGCATTTCAGTACACGCACTTTGAAAACAACTTTTTAGACTATGCAAATAACCCTCTTATGGATGTAACATCAGAGGATGCTCAAAATATTGCCAAAGAGTTTGCCAAGAAAGTAACAAATTTTGAACTTCGATTTTTACCGATCTATTTTCACTATGCGAGCCTTTCTGAGAATGAATTTGAAGCTTCTATACAAATACGTAAACATCTTGGTTTAAAAAGAACCCGTGATGGTCATCTCAACTTTTTCTATCCGGAAAGAGCGTTTAGCACACGTTTAACACTTTATCTTCAACGTACTTTTCCAAATGTGGATTGGACAGAAATCAGAAAACTTCTTCGTTTGATACAAAACATTCAGGACATTCATTTAATACGTGAAAACTGGTCTGAATCAGATTCATTTTTAGTTTGGCTCCGTTCCTACTACAACAACAATGGGTTACACCCAGAAGCGATTCACACCCAAATAACAACAAATTCATACTATGCATACTATCGTGACATTGGACAGCTCACCAACTGGTATCCTCGAATTGAAGAATTGCGAAGAGTTTCAGGTGAATTTGGATTTGATCTTTCTACAATTTTTTCTGACTTTGTAAGCTTCTCAACAGATGAGCCTATTGAAATTCGTCACTCTTCAGTGGTTGAAAAACCTACAGATTTAACTGGGGATGAAATTTTTGAACTTCAAGAGTATCTAGACAATGCAGGTGAGCTTAATACACGAATTGTCAACCTGATGAACAAAGCAATTACGTACATTAGAGAAGAAGGACTCCACTTAGAAAAAGACTCTTTCTGGTCACTGCTATATACAAGATGCAGAGAACAACTATACTACGCTTCATTTTCTTTCCTTCGAGATGACCTACCTTACAATCTGGTTCCATTTCGACAAGAAGCATCAACTGATGAACAAAATCAATTCATTCTTAAAACGTTCTCACAACTCTATCCTGATACAAAAGATCAAAACTGGGGAGAATACTTTCATCGATTTCTACAAAATAACTATGCAAGGCCGCTATGGTCTCTAGAAGGTGCTTCTTCAAATCACTTGATTCTGCATGTCTTCCCACGAAACACATTGCTTCAAAATACGGAAATCAATTACATGCAAGCCAACATCTATTTTCTCAAAGATCCAACAGAATTTAGATTTTATTTCTATATAGAACCTATTGGCATTGACAAACCGGGCAAATATTACCCCATTGAATTTTTTCCATACCTTGAAACTCTTTTTACACCTTATGGCCTTGTTGGGGGATACTATCCAAATCAATCTACAGATCTACAAATTATAAGCTTTACTCAAGAAGACAGAAATAGTCCTATTATTCCTTATTACAGTGATCTACGCGAAGATATTACGCCCTACACGCCACCAACCAGAGCACATCAACACAGTATAGAAAAAGATTTCATTCAGCACTATGTCAGACCTGAATTTCCAAATGAATCAGACTTTGTTCAAATTTCTGATCTAGCGCTGTACATGTCAGATCATTCCAATCTAACGTTAGAGGATGCATTTATTATCATTCTTTCAACGCACTTGCGCGGCATTAAAGCCACAGAAGGTACCAATGCTGATTTTGCCAAAATGCGCGCCATTAAAAATCTGATCGACATTGGTATTTTACACGGCCTTCCTAAAACTGGTTTTCCAGAAAGAATCACAAACCTTTCTCAACAAGGTGTACTTGGAAAAGATCATCGAACTACACCTTCTACTTCCGAGGTTCCACCGAATAAACCTACACAACCCCAAACACCTTCACAAAATTTAACTGCCAATGAGATATTTGCACAACATTACAAACAGGTTACCACTGCAATGGCCAACCGTGCATTTGTTGCACTTGAAACCAAACCCAAACTTTTAACCAATGATCAGATCATGGATATTGAACGAATTGGGGCTTTACACACACCACTCATACCCCAAGACTTGCAAGAAAGAGCGCATGCATGGACCTTGCAAAATCGAGAATTAATCAGTCAAGCAAGCATCCTTTCGCATCAACTTCCTAACCCCTTCGAACTTGATGTACTTAACATTGAGTCATTAGAAGTTGCTCCAACAGAACTTTATTTATTCAATATTCAAAATAAGGGAGCACTTTTTTCAACCAAAGAAGCGCAATTATTCCAAAGCATCATGGAAAGCCGTCTTACCCATCAATCGATCTCCCAAATAGAACTTGTACCCCATGAGCGAAATGATCTGGTTGTAGAAATTCGAAGAATAACACTACTTGATGGCAACTTGATTTTTGTCAAAAGCATGCCGAATAACACGAAAACAGAAGATCTGGATAAAGAATACATTGTATACCGCGCGCATGACTTTGTATCCAAAAAATACGCAACATCCTTGCGTCTTGAAATTGATGGCCATCAGTATTTCATTTCACGGCAGAATCCCAACATCGTTGATTTTACATTTAATGTTGATCTGAATGAACCTGTCGAACATCTCACAATGGAAGGACTCAAAAACAAAGCGACTGAATATTTTTATGATGCATCAGGTATTTTGTTCGAACTAGCACCCTCTTTTGTCAAAGGTGTTGTCAATTATAACGCACATGATGCCATTATTATTGCTGATTTACTTTTGGCCATAACTGATCGTTTTCTTTTTAGAAATATCGCTCTCATTGATGATCAATCTGGCACATCGATTGAGCTAACAAAAAACACAGTTGATGTTCGCAATTTAAATTTTGACCAAGAGGTATTTGACGGAGATTACGCTTTTTATAAAACTGCAAAGCAAATTATTGAAAGCGATTTTACTTCATGGTTACAGCAATATCACTTTGAACCTCTTGGCAACAAAACTTCTGATGAATTATACCTAGAACTATTCTTACGCAATCCAAATCTTGTGAACGCTTTACAGAACCTCAATGAAGAAACTCTTAAAAATCTTGGTGTTATCCACCCATACACAATTGAAATCATTTTAGACAACAGAGACTACATCTTGACGAGATACAATCAGCTTTTTGAAGAAAGAATTAGGAAGTTCATTTATAACGCTGTCACACTTCATATGAATTCCAGTGAAAACCTCAATGAAGTCGCCGAATATGAAATGATACGATATGCCCATGGCTCCGGTAGCTTTATTGATGCGTACCCTCTCGCACAAACCTATTTTACTAATCTTCCTGATGACCTTGCAAAGATTTACAATGATTCCATTCATGACTTACTTGAGCAAGGTGTGGAAAGATCTATTCTTGAAATGGTTCTCTACACAGCTCACATGCTTGGCAATCCAGAAGATGACAGTCAATCTGTAACAGATGTTAAACGTCAAGTCATTCAACGAGCCATGCATGTATTGGGTACACTTTATCCAAATATACCTGCAAGCACGTGGAACAACTTTGTCACAAACTTGAGCCAAGAAGGTGTTGAGATTT
>JAGRAZ010000051.1 GCA_020434345.1 Bdellovibrionales bacterium | reverse complement strand
TATCTGCAAGATCCTATGTCTGCAGGTGGTGAATGGGCTTATTTGGTAGAAGTGATTAAAGATGGTGAGTCCACTGAAATTTGTCCTGTACTTGAGCCAAAAAGCCAATGGGTAGAATGTGGCGAGGAGTATATCTATCTCGTTCCTTCTGAAGAAACCCTTCAGTATTATCGGGTCAATGATGCATACCAGGTAATACCCGGTGATGATAAGGATCCTATTGTAATCATTAAGCAATAATGTGTTGCAATGCGCTAATGCAAAATGATATAGTGACAAAAAAAACCAAACGGGGGATAAATATGAATATAGCAAAATATGTAGTTGTACTGGCAGTTTCACTTTGTAGCCTTGCGGTATTTGCGAGCCAAGTTGAAATCGAAGTTAGAAATGCACAAGAATCAGACACAACCTTTTCAGGTGTAGTTGAGGAAAGTATTACAAAACGAGAAATATGTTCATTTTCTGTTGAACTTATTGAACTGCCTGTTGATAATTTGAAATGTGCGGGTTATTCACTTGCAATTGCGCACTCAAATCATGGCTTTTCTTTGTCATTGTTCAATACACCTGATGATGAGTATCCAGTATCATCTGTTGATGTTCCGGCTCAGCGTGTAAAACGAGCACCAAGAAATTATCAAGGTCCTGGAAGCTTGTGCAAAGAAACAAAGATTAGGGATTATAGAAGCACTGAAAAGGGTCAGACATACCCTAAGTGTATTCTAAAATAGATTTTACCTATTTTATGTAAAAAAAGGCGTGGAAGGGTTCTGACTTTTTCACGCCTTTTTTATTTTCCGATAATCATTTTGCTTCCAGCAATCACCAAAAGAATACCAAAAGCAATTTTTAGATGTTTAGAAGAAACTTGCTGTGCAACAAGACTTCCAAAATAAGATCCAACAAAAATACCAATTGCAATCATCAGTGCTGGTTTAAGCGGGATAGGATGATGCTGTCGATATACCCAGAACCCCAAAAAACCAACAGGCAGTAAAAGTGCTGCTAAACTTAACCCTTGTGCTTCATGTTGTGACATATGAAAAATCCACACAAGAGCTGGGATGATTACAAGTCCTCCGCCTATACCAAAAAAACCTGCAAAGATGCCTGTTACAATGCCAACAATCAAAAAAAGAATCATGTTTTGTTCCATATTTCTCCCTTATCAAAGATGTTTTCAGCGACCTCTTGAAGATTCAATGTGTCTTTGTCTGAATTGAGTATAAGTCGAAATTCAAAAACATCCAAAGCGTTTCTGTGCATCATCCACGTAAACTCGATCAATGGGTTACTGCAAAGTGTTCCACTGGATAGGCAATCTATAGAGATGTGTTGATTTGCAAAGAGAGGTGCAATTTGTTGTAAAGTAGCCTTTTGAAGTACATATCGATGTTCTAATGCGTTACTATTCTCTATAATTCCTTCTGAAATTAAAAATGAATCTGGCGCTTTTTGATTTTTCATTTGCATGCAGAACCAAAGATCAAAAAGTGCGATATCTTGTGATTCAATGATCCATTCCTTTACAGCGCTATGTCGACCAACGTTTTCAGCAATAAACTTGAATTGAAATGGCTTTAGAGATTCTTTCTGTAAAACTGGCATTTTCCGCTTTTTAAATTGAATGGTTTGTGAAATGTCACTTTGAGTTATAAAAGTAGAAAGAGAGTCTTTAATTTTACTTTCTGAAATGTTCATGAAATCTGACAGTACCGAACACCACGGATATACATACTTTTTGATTTGATTGAAACTATCCTGAATGGGGTAATGAATAGAAAAGCAATGATCTTGATAAGTGAGCGTAAAATCGTGGCGATCAATAGTTTTCTGCTTTTGCATAACAAAAGGTTTTTGCGTTTGTAAAAAATGTTGAATTGTAGACTTTGCGGTTTCATTTTTGTCAAAATGTAAAACTGTTTGGGATTTTTCTATGGGTATATCTGTTTGGATTGGATAATTGTTTGTAACAATGCTTTCAATTTCTATTTGCTGGGTTGTAAAACGTAGTGCATTGGTGGTGTAGAATGAATAAGCGTCACTACATGTTTCAAAGGTTGTGGGGAGTATGAAGGTTCTATGCATCCGTTTGTAAAAGCTCAAGTATTGCAAGCTTGATATGCTTTTCCTGCGGAACTTGTTCCATTTCTAAAACTTGTGCCAGACCAATGCCGGGTGTGTTAACCCCTGCAAGAAGCTTGGGTGCGCATGTTAGGTGATAAAAACACTGATCAATAATAGATCGAATGATGTGCTCTCCAAAGTTTGTTACTTCAGTGTCCTCATTGACAACCAAAACACGTCCAGTTTTTTGTACGGACTCAAAAACTGCTTCTTTGTCCCAAGGCAAAAGCGTTCGTAAATCGATTACTTCTATACTAAAACCTTCTAGAGACAATTCCTTTGCGATTTTTGTACAGATCGGAACATGACGGCCATAGGTAATGACTGTAAGTTGTGTTCCATCGTTTGTTATTTTTGCTTTGCCAATGGGAATCTCAAAATCCGAAATAGTAGGCCATAAAGGCTTCCATTGAGAGCGATCTCCCACAGGTGCATCAATCATACGAGATAATTCTTTTGGGTCTTCGGGTTCACCGGGAATTTTTTCTTCACCCTGAATACGAATCAACGCTTTTGGATACATAAACATAACTGGATTTGGATCTTTGATACTTGAAATAAGCATACCGTACACATCTTTAGGCGTAGAAGGTAGTACAACTTTCCATCCCGGCATGTGTGTTGCTATCGCATCAAAGGAATGTGAATGATAAATAGATCCATGAATCCCTGAGCCAACAGGTGTCATGATAACAAGTGGTACTTCAATATCTCCAGCAGTACACCAATGTGTGTTTCCTGCAATTTTTAACAGATCAATCGTATTAAAAATATAATCAACAAATTGTATTTCAGCGACAGGACGATTCCCAGCCATTGCAAGACCAATTGCCATGCCGACAATGCCTCGTTCATCAAGAGGGGCGTTCCAAGTTGTTTTAAGACCTTGTGTGCATGTAAAAACACCACCAAGCGGTGGCCCAACATCTTCACCAAAGATATCTTTTACACCGAGCTTTTCTTCCCCTGTGTGGAGCGCCATACGAATCGCTTGTGCGATGGTTGCCATGTTACATTTCTCCCGCGTATGTGTAGTCAAATATTGTAGAAGGGTCTGGATAAGGTTCTTCACGTACTTGT
This sequence comes from Bdellovibrionales bacterium, assembly GCA_020434345.1. GTDB lineage: Bacteria > Bdellovibrionota_G > JALEGL01 > JALEGL01 > JAGRMV01 > JAGRMV01. The sequence goes on along the minus strand of JAGRAZ010000051.1, from coordinate 9,965 downwards.
TTTAAAGCTAAAAGAGCTTCTTCTTCATATTTTGCTTTGATTGCTTGAAGTTCATTTTTTTCAACCAAAAGCTCTGACTCCAAAAAGCTTTCAAATTTTTCAAGACAATCAGTTTCTGATTGTATGCGTGCAGCTCCTGAAGAAGAGGAGTGACCATGTAAACGTGATACGTGTGCTTCTAGACAAAAAGGGCGTCTTGAAAAGCGAACATATTCCATTGCTTCAAAAAGTGCATTGTACGATGCGACCGTGTCGTTGCCATCCACACAGTCCCATTGAATGCCAAATGCATCTGCTCTTTTTGCGATAACACGATCTCCATGGACTTGTTCAAAAGGCGTTGAGATGCCAAATTTATTATTGGTAACAATAATAAGTATAGGAAGCTCCATGTCAGGACGTGAAGAGAAATTTAGGCATGTTGCAAAGTCACCTTCTGCAGTACCAGCATCACCACCAGTTACAATTGTAATTCCTTTTCCACCATGTTTTTTTTGCGCCCAAGCTGTCCCTGGTGCAATTGAATATTGTGTTTCAATAGGTGAGGTTACGGGCATGACATTCCATTCATTTTTTACAAAATGGTTCACAAAGTTTCTTCCTTTGGAAAATGGATCTGTAACTTTTGTGTTCATCTGTCTAATGGCATCAATCATTGGCATGCCTAAGGCAAGGAGCGTTGCAGATTGTCTGTAATGAAAATGCATATAATCATAATCTAAACCATGACCTTTATGGATCAAATATCCAAGGTTGGTATTAAACGCTTCCTCACCGGGACCACCAATCCAAAAATAACCATCTTCGGATTTGCTCATTTTAATAAGACGTTCTTCCAACACGCGTGCTTTCACCATGTTGTGATACACTTTGAGTGCTTGGAAACCTCTGGATTTTGCAAGTTCAAAAGGAGAGAGGGACGCTTTTGTTTTGGCTTTGGTTTTAGGCATGGGCTTTCTTTGTTGGAGATTTTTTGCTGGCGATATGAATTGGATGACCAAGCGCAACCTCAGCTGCTTCCATCAATGTTTCTGCAGTTGTAGGATGTGCGTGAACTGTCAATGCTAAATCATCAATGGTTGCACCCATCTCAATGGCAAGCGTTGCTTCACTGATCAAGTCTGAAGCATGAGGTCCTATGATATGACAACCTAAAAGAACGCGATCACTTTTTCTGCCAATAAGTTTTACAAAACCGTCTGTGTGACCTGTGGCCATTGCTTTACCTGAAGCAACAAACGGAAACACACCAGTGATAATATCAATACCTTTGTCACGCGCTTGTTTTTCAGTGAGACCTACCGCTCCAATTTCAGGGTCTGTAAAAATTGCACCAGGCATTGCTTTGACATCATATGCACTTGCAAGTTCTGCAATGTGTTCCGCAGCAACCATACCTTGTTTAGAAGCTTTATGAGCGAGGAGCTCTCCACCTGTGACATCACCAATGGCATATACATATGGAATATTGGTTTGCATCACATGATTGACTGGAATTCTTCCGTTTTCAGTTTTAACGCCAACTTTTTCTAAACCAAAACCTTCTGGGTTTGGTCGACGTCCAACAGACAATAAAATTTTGTCACATGGAATTTGAATGGTTCCTTTTGGCGTGCTTACATGAAGCAAAAGACCATCTTTAGATTTTTCGTACTTTACAGCTTTTGATTCTAAGTGGACGTTAATTTTTCTTTTCCTACAGATTTTCAAAATTGCATCAGCAACTTCATGATCGGTTCCGGGTAATAATTGGTTGGCAAGCTCAACAACTGTTACTTCAGATCCAAACTTTTGGTAAAGCATGCCAATTTCTAAACCAATGACACCACCACCAATGACTACAAATCTTTTAGGTGCAGTTGTAAAGTCAAGTGCCACACGAGAGTCCACAACATTTTCTTGATCAATTTCAAAGCCGGGGATTTGTACGGTTTTAGACCCAGATGCGATAACAACTTTTTGAAATTGAATTTGAATTTGATTGTCATCAGAGTCAGTTACAAGCAGAGAGCGAGGCGTGTCAAAGACGGCTTTACCCATAAAAACTTCTCCACCATTGGCTTTAACAAGTTGACCAATGCCAGAGGTTAATTTTTTAACGACTCCATTTTTCCATTCCTGCGTTTTAGTTAGATTTAATGAAACGTTGCCTACTGTGATGCCCATATTTTCTGCGTGCTTCATTTCTTCATAAAGCTTTGACACATGAATAAGAGCCTTTGAAGGAATACATCCCCAGTTTAAACAAACGCCTCCCAAAGCTTCCTTATCAATAAGCGCAACGTCTTTTCCAAGTTGCGCCAAGCGGATTGCACAAACATATCCACCGGGGCCAGCGCCTATAACTACAACTTCTTTTTTGATGGTTTTGAGTGGGTTCATAGCATCTCCTTAAAACAACAATAACATTTCCGGTTTTTCCAGAAAATCAATGAAGGTTTTGGTAAAGCGAGCGCCAAGATATCCATCTACAATTCGATGGTCGAGAGAGAATGAAATATTGGCCATATGACGAATAACAATTTCACCATTTCGCACCACTGGACGTTCTTCAATTCTGTAAAATCCCAAAATGCCAAGTTCGGGATAATTTATGATTGGTGTTGCATAGGTTCCTGCGTAGGTTCCCAAACTCGTCACTGTAAATGTCCCATCGGCAAAGTCTTGCGGTGTTAGTTTGTTGGTTTGAGCTTTGTTAGAAAGTTCTTTGATTTCAGTTGCAATTTGCAAAAGACCTTTTTGGTCTGCATTATGAATGACAGGAACAACCAAATCATCGTCCTTGGTTGCAACAGCAACGCCTATATTATAGTAGCCTTTTTCAATAATTTCATTTGCTGATTCATCAAATGTAGCATTCAAACGTGGGTACTGTTTGAGAGATTCTACAAGTGCTTTTACAATAAATGGTAAATAATTTAATTTTACCCCATATTTTTCTGCAACATCTTTTAAGCGGTTTCTTGCCTCAACAAGATTTGTCGCATCAAGTTCATCCATATGTGAAAAATGAGCAGCATGATCTAAAGATTTGCGCATGTTTTCCACAATTTTCTTTCGAATGCCTTTGACTGGAATTCTATTTTCAGATTTTTGTTCTGTAATTTGGCGCTGCGGTATTGATAAAACTTGTGCAGGTTTTTGTACAGGTGTTTGAGTAGAAGTAGTTGGAGATGTGGCTACTTTACCGCTTGCAGCAGCTTTTACATCTTCTAATGTTACGCGTCCCAAGGGACCAGATCCTTGAACGCCATTGATATCAACACCCATTTCACGTGCAGTTTTTCTTGTGATTGGTGCCGCAAGAACGTGTTCTGCTGTAACTTGTGGTTGAGCAGGAGTTGATTGAACCATTTGTGTTACATTCGTAGAAGAAGAGGGCGCATTTTCTCGCGATGGTGCCGAAGTTTTGGGTGTGTCTTTTTCTGTTTTGGTTGTTTGCGAAGAAGCTCCACTTTCTTGGATTGTAACGAGTGGCTTTCCAACTTGAATGGTTTGGCCTTCAGGAACCAAAATGTCACCAATGACACCATTTTTTGGAGATGCAATTTCCACAGTTGCTTTGTCCGTCATGACTTCAACAATAGGTTGATCTTCTTTTACTGTATCACCTTTGGCAACGAGCCAAGATACGATTTCACCTTCAGTTACACCTTCGCCAATGTCTGGTAAATTAAACTCAAATGCCATTGCAATCCTCTTTCATAAATAAAGAACTGTATTTTTTTACTTCTATTTTCGTTCTCACTCGCTCGCCATCCTCACGTATTTTTTTCATACGCTGCGGTGGTTCGCTCGTTCGTACCTCAATAGAATCAAAAATCTTACAGTTCATATTCACCTATATTTTGTTGCTACGCGGTCATACTATACGACCGGCAGCTCTTGTCCATTTCTATTGTTCTTAATCATGTTCGAGATAAAAAATTCACCTGCGCGATACGAACTTCGCACAAGTGGTCCCGAAGCAACATATAAAAATCCAAATGAAAGTGCTTTTTCTTCAAGCACTTTAAATTCATCCGGTGTGTAAAATCTCTCAACCTTTAAATGTTTTTTGGTTGGCTGTAAGTATTGGCCTAATGTTAAAAAATCTACATTGTTTTTTCGCAAATCTTCAAACGCTTGAAGGAGTTCATCTTCTGTCTCACCTAGACCCAACATGATTGATGATTTTGTCCACTGCTCTTCACGTAATTCTTTCATTGATTTAAGAACATACAATGACTGATCATAGGTCGCTCTTCGATCACGAACAAATGGTGTAAGCCTGCGCACTGTCTCAAGATTGTGCGCAAGGACATCTGGCTTTGCATTGGAAATGGTTTGTAAGCAGTCAAGGTTGCCTCGAAAATCAGGGATGAGTGTTTCAACCAAAACATTTGGATTTCGTTTGTGGATCATTTCAATTGTTTTAGCAAAATGAGAAGCCCCTTGATCTTCAATTTCATCTCGATCAACTGAAGTGATTACGACATATTCAAGGTTCATGAGTTCAACAGTTTCAGCAGCTTTGATAGGTTCCATTGGATCTAGAGGCTGGTCTGGAATGCCACTTTTGACATTGCAAAAACGACAACCGCGTGTGCACTTTTCTCCCATGATCATCAGTGTCGCTGTTCCACCGGACCAGCATTCAGCAATATTAGGACACATGGCTTCTTCACAAACTGTAAAAAGGTTACGTTCACGAAGCATACGGGAAATACGCTTAAATTCATCACCACCGGGAAGTTTAACCTTGATCCATTCAGGCTTTTTTTGAAAAATTCTTTTTTTGGCTGATCCCGCTTGCATTGTGAGGCACTTATACCTTGAATTGAACGTATCAGCAAGCTCAACAAATAGAGATAAATTATTGTAATGATTATAAAATAATCGAATATTGATGGTTTGGCTGATTAATCTATTTTGGCTCTGGATTTCTTCTTTTCAGCACGAATTTTTTTGTATTGGAGGCGCTTTTCTTTGCTTGATTTTGTGGGTTTTGTGGGTTTTCGTTTTTTGGGCTTTTTGATAGCTTGAGTTAGTTTGGATTCAATTCGCTTAAGACCGATTTCCAAATTTCTATTTTGATGTCGAGTTTCATCACAAGTTAGATGAAGAAAGCCATTTTTATCGATTCTATTTTTAAGTTTTGTGTAAATAGACAACATTTCTTCAGTCGTAAGGATGTTTTTTAATTGAGAAATGTCTATTTTGATTTTTGCCTTGGTTGAAACCTTGTTTACGTTTTGACCCCCGGGTCCCGAACTTCGTACAAATGTTGTTGAAATTGCAGAAGAGGGTACTTCACGCTTTTTTGTTAGAACTATTTTCACGATCTCATTGTACCACAGGAAAACAAACAAAGCATATCGTATGCTTTGTCCGCTTCTTCTAGTTAATCAAACATCATTTGAAGAAGTACAATTGTTTTGCACGAGCGGAAGTTAAGCGCAGCCATCTGTAGGGTTCGCAAACGATGGCGAGCCATGAAGCGAGGGAAAATAATTGTATGTTATTCAGATGCAATTTGTGAAGCTACGCATACTTGATTCTTGCCAAGTTCTTTGGCACGGTACATAGCTTTATCTGCCATTTGGATAAAAAGATTTTTTTGTTGTAGAAGATCGTGCAAGTGAGGCACATGATCGTGAAAAGAGGCCACGCCAATACTCGCACCCAGCACGCCTTTAAAAGAAATCATAGATTGATCTTGGCTGCCATCAGAAACCATAAAAAGCTTTTCATGGATTCCTTTACGAACCTTTTCTGCCATTTCAACAGCTTCGTCCAATTGAATTCCCGGAAGAATGGCAACGTATTCATCACCTCCATATCTTGCTAAAACGGCGCTTTCGTTTTCCATATATTCTCGTAACACAAAACTTACTTCTTTTAACGTTTGACTTCCCACCAAGTGTCCGTACTGATCATTGATGCTTTTAAAAAAATCTAAATCTAAAAAAACCAACGACAACGGTAGCTTTTGTTGTTGTGCTTTTTGAATTTCTTTTTCAAGTTGTTGGTGAAAGTGTCGATCATTGTAAAGTCCAGTTAGATTATCTCGTTTGGTTTGTTCATGGATCTTTTTTGTGTCAATTGCATTTTGAATCGACATTTCAAGATACCCAGTGAAAATGTTAACCATACGAACATCTTTGATTGTAAAACCAATGCTATCTTTTTTATTAATAGAAACCAACACACCTATGGTTGGTCCTACGCGAATAGGAGAACAAATTGCGCTATGGATAGGGTCAGGAAGATGGATCTTATCTAGAATAATTTTTTCATTGTTTTCTGATTTAAGCACGGACAAGGAACCAAAGTTATATGTTTGTGCAATAAAACCTTGATTTGTAACTGTTTTAAGCCCAACAATTTCTTGTGATTTTTTACCAATGCCACCTATATAAGTTAAATTACGTGGGTTAATTTGTGAAAAATTTTGAATGGGATCATCTAAAAGTAGAAAAATAGATTCGCACATAAGAATATCAAAAAGCTCAGATAAAATCTTTTTGATTGTGTTCTGAAATGGAATACCTGCATCAAGTGAATTTTTTCGATGGCGCTCAATATATGGAACAAGTAATTCTTCAGATAAGCTATGAACAGTTGACGCTTTATTCATAAGACTTGTTTTTGATTCATTTCAAAAATAAATCTTTCAGACATGGCTAACATACGAACTTGAAGAAGTTTAGGATCATATTGTAGAATTGGCTCAAAATAACGACTTGCAGTATCTAAATCGCCTTTTGCTGTATAAACTTGTCCAAGGATATAACAAGTATGTAAGTTATCCGGAGTTGTCTGATGCACGTATTCCAGACATGCTATTGCATCATCAAACAGGCCTTTTTTGAAACAAATCTCACCTTTTAAATTGAGTAAAACAAGGTGATTTTCAAATATTTGTAAGGCTTTATCAGCTTCTTCAAGGGCTTGATCTAGGTGTTTTAGTTCGGAAAGCGCCCAAAGGGTATAAATATAAAACTGAGGGTCTTTTGGAAAATCTGCAATCGCTTTTGGAGTCAACTGTAGAACTTTTTCGTATTGATGTTTAGCAAGGTAGCGGTTACATTTTCGCTTAAGGCCTTCTTTTTTGAAAATATTGATCATATTTTTTCCTGAAAAATCTATTTTTCAAGTTTCATCATAAATGGTATCGATAGGAAGATCTAGTTTTTAACAGTCCATGTGGCGACTTTAAAGAAAGAGAGGGTCTTATTTCTGCCGATCGAAATGAAATGTCTATCTGGAGTATGATTGAAGGAGAAATTTCTCAAGCACCATTTGGTGTGCGAGTGCTTCTGAATCAGGAAATTCTTAAAATTATTCGTTTAGACCCTAAAGTTACCTACATTGGGCGTATGCCAGAAAACCATGTGGTTTTAGATGATTCAAAGGTGTCGAGGTCTCACGCACGGATTGTCTATAAAGATGACAATTACTATGTTGAGGATCAAGACAGCGAAAATGGTATTTTGGTCAATGGATCAAAAACCAAACGCGCCAAACTTAAAGTTGGAGACCAAGTATTGGTTGGATCCCATATATTAGAGGTCATCTCTGCCGATGAAAGTATTCAACCTGTTGCACTTAATGAACAAGTAGACCTTCATCATGATGAAGAATGGCGCCTTGACGAAACCATTAGTATTCATACCGGAGCACTAAGTAAGGGTTCGCAAGGAGTTCCCAAATCACAGCTTAGAAATGCTGCGATGGAACTTCCTACCTTGCATCTGACACTTAAGATTGGTGATGATGTGATCATACGTGATGTGGTCTTGGATAAAGGTAAAAAGCTCAAAAGTACAAAAGCAGGAGAAAACGCACTTTTTGTCGCTTTGAAAGTTGGCAAGTGGGTGTTGGAAAAGAAAATTCCTCTTGAATAGCGTTCCCACCATATCAAATGCTTGGTTTAAAGAAGCTTTGGCGGAAGATCTTGGTGAAGGGGATAAAACCACAAAAGCAACGATTGACCCTTTAGTCCAGGGTAAAGGAACTTTTTTAGCAAAGCAAAATCTGGTTGTGTGTGGCACGCCGTTGGTTTCACAATTTTTTCAATTACTTCATCCATCCATCAAACTTGCTTGGAATGTTCATGATGGAGCCTATATTGAGAAAGGCAAGCCACTCGGTATCATCGAAGGGCCAGTTTCTGATTTGCTTATTGGAGAAAGAATCGCGCTCAATATGCTTCAACGACTTTCTGGAATATCATCATTAACCTATGAATATACAAGTGTTATTTCAAGCTATAAAACCAAAATTCTGGATACGCGAAAAACGTTACCTCATTACAGAACCTTAGAGAAGTATGCGGTACGATGTGGGGGGGGTGTGAATCATCGCATGGGACTTTATGACCAAATGATGATCAAGGATAATCATATCTCTGCCAATGGTGGAGATGTGGGGAAAGCAGTACAAAAAGCCAAAGCTGCATATCCTGATACTTATTTAATTGTAGAAATTGCAACAAAAGATCAAATTGATGCTGCCATTGACAATGGTGCGGACCGTCTTTTATTAGACAACATGACCAATGACCAAATTGTGGCGTGCCAACAAGTTGTTCGTAATCGTGTGCCCATTGAGGTTTCTGGCGGCATTACCAAAGAGCGCTTGCTAGAATTGGCCCAATTGGACGTCGATTTCATCTCCGTGGGTGCAATAACGCACTCTGCTGTGGCTGTAGATATCAGTATGAAAATTGAACTAATATAGAAGATTAAGTGTAACAACGCAAAAGGGTGAATGGTCAAAAGTCGCACCTTTTGACCAGAGGGAAAACGCGAGTTTTCCCTAAGGAATTGCAGCTTTGGCTGCAAGGGTAATAGTCGCATTCCGCTGTAGCTGTAGATATAAGCATGAAAATTGAATTGGTTGAGTGAAGAACAAGCCTTTTTTCTGTTTCGACGTTTGCCTACTTCGCTCCACTCCGCTCACCTACGGTTCGCTTCAAAGTCGCTCTTACGACAAACGTCTTCACGTAAAACATCGAATATAAACTATATCAATTTATAATAAATGGATTTGGAGGGGGAAGGACAAATTGCCTTCAAGCAATTTGACAGTATTTTTATCTCCCCCGCAAGCACTGATGCATTTGTATTAGGGTGTTTGTTCTTTGAAAGAGGTGCTTCAAGACTTGGAGCATGGATCATGTTTCGTACAGGCGACTGTGAGCGTACGCGAATGGAGCCTGGTAGGAATATGATCTATGCCACATCTTGTTTTTTACTTCACCCACAACCATCAAATGGCCCCTTGAAATACATAGGGGAAGGGCGCTGGGCAACACTATCCAGTGGACATCCTGCCAGAAATCTTATAGTGTCCCGCTAGCTAAGGAAGGAAAACGCATGTCCAAAATTCAAGTCAAACCAGCGAGTGGAAAACTCGGTATTTTAACACCCGGATTGGGAGCTGTAGCTACCACATTCATGATTGGAACCAAAGCCGTCATGAGAGGGTTGGGTCAGCCCATTGGATCTCTCACGCAGATGGGTCATATTCGATTAGGCAAAAGAACCGAAAAGCGTAATCCTCTTATTAAAGATTTTATACCCCTAGCACCCCTTGAAAACATTGAATTTGGTGGTTGGGATTTATTTGATGAAAGTTGTTATGAAGTTGCAAAACGCAATCACGTTTTATTTCCAAATCTTATTGAACAAGTCAAAGACGACATTGCAGATATCAAACCAATGAAAGCTGTTTTTGATCCTAAGTATGTTTCTCGCCTTAGCGGAACCTATGTCAAAGAAGGCAAAACCAAAATGGATTTGGCCAAACAACTTATGGATGACATTTCAAGCTTCAAAGATCGCAAAAAAGTAGACCGTGTGGTCATGGTTTGGTGTGCGTCAACCGAAGCATACATTCAACCTTCAACAATTCATATGTCGATTGAAGCATTTGAAAAAGCGATGGAAAATAATGATCCAGCGATTGCGCCAAGTATG
>JAGRAZ010000050.1 GCA_020434345.1 Bdellovibrionales bacterium | reverse complement strand
TTTAATGAATTTTGGGGACAAATTGGCGCATGGGGAATTTTTATCGGGTTTAATTTAACCTTTATGCCACAGTTCATTGCTGGTTTTAGAGGTATGCCAAGAAGATATTTTCAATATGACCCTGAGTTTAAAATTTTCAACCAAATTTCAACCATTGCGGCATTGATTTTAGGATTGTCATTTTTTATCGTTGCGATCAATTTACTTGTTTCAATCTTCAAAGGTAAAAAAGCACCTAAAAATCCTTGGAATTCACTTAGCATTGAATGGCAGACAGAATCTCCACCAGTCACTGAAAACTTTGCAACACCTCCGGATTTAACATTCGGACCTTATGACTATGATAAATTACAAGCTTCAAAAGGATAATCCACATGGCGCACAGTAAATACCTTGCTCACCACTTCACAGATCTAGAACAACAATCAGACTCTGCCAAACTTGGCATGTGGCTGTTTCTTCTTACTGAGATTCTTCTCTTTGGCGGTGTATTTGTTGCGTACGCTGTGTATCGCGTTTGGCATCCAGATACGTTTATCAATGCGCACAAAGAACTTAATGTTGTTTTGGGCACAGTAAATACATTGGTTTTGATTGTCAGTTCACTCACAGTTGCGTTGGCAATACGTGATATGCAACTTGATAAAAGAAAATCTTGTATGCGAAATCTGATTCTAACCATTGTTCTTGCAGGGGTTTTCTTGGTGATCAAATACTTTGAATATTCCCATAAAATCCATTTAGGACAACTACCGGGCAAATTTTACACATTCCAAGGGGTAGAAGGAACAAACCCACACATCTTTTTTTCCATTTACTTTCTTCTTACAGGCATTCATGGTTTTCACATTTTGATTGGCATGAGCCTTCTTACATGGATGTTCCTCAAAGTAAGAAAAGGGCACTTCTCATCAGAGTACTTTGTACCTATTGAAGTGGTTGGATTATATTGGCACTTGGTCGATCTAATTTGGATTTTCTTATTTCCACTATTATATCTTATAGGATAGGAGAAAGGCACACATGACACATCATCATAAACATCATATTACACCGCTTTGGGTCTACCTAGCAATCGGTGGAGCACTACTTTTCCTAACCGTTGTGACAGTACTTGTTTCATTTGTTAATCTGAATGAGATTACAGGTACACACACAGTGAACTTTATTGTTGCAATGATTATCGCAACAACAAAAGCAACACTTGTTGCTCTATTTTTTATGCACCTAATCTATGACAATAAGTTTTATTTATTTACGCTTTTAGCGGGCATCCTGTGTCTGATGATCTTTATTGTCATCACAATGTTTGATACTGAGTTTCGAGGTCAAGTAAACCCGGATGAAGGCAGACCCATTGTCGAGCAAGTGCCTTCAGATCGGTTCATAGAACGTGCGCATCATGAAGACCACTCAAGCGAAACCCATTCAGAGACTACAACACACGCTGAATAAACGCTTTGTTTACATCCTTGGTATTTTCGATACAGTGAATGCCGCATGCGAACAACCTTTTGGTCTTTTTTTTGGATCCAGTTTTTAGGTTCATTTGTAGATAACTTTATTAAAAGTTTTCTTGTTGTCTTCGTTGTGTACCATTCCATTACGTTGCTAGGAATGGATGAATCTAAACTTGTTCCATTCTCAGGTTTTTTATTTGTACTTCCGTTTTTTCTATTTTCAACCCATGCAGGGCTTATAGCTTCTAAATTTCAAAGGAAAAAACTCATTCAATACGTAAAATTTTTTGAGCTAACACTTGTGATATTTGCTCTTATTTCCTTTCTTGAACAATGCTGGGGCTGTTTTTTTGTTATTGTATTTCTTCAAGGTGTCCAATCAACATTTTTTGGACCTATTAAATACAGCATTATTCCTGACTATGTGAGAGCAGAAAGTTTATTACAAGCCAACGGCTGGGTTGAGTTAGGAACGTTCATTTCCATTCTTTTGGGAACCATCATGGGAACTAGATCAATTGCATTTATTGCTACCATCCCTTGGGCGTTCTATCTTCTACTGCTTGTACCCAGTCTATTGGGTTTTCTTTTAAGCTTTACACTCAAAGAAGTTCCAATTGAAAACCCACATACAAAAATCAATTCTCGCTTTCTTTCTTCTATTTTTTCAGAAATGAAAACATTCTTTCATCGCAAAGAGATCTTTTCTGATATTCAAGCCATCTCATTTTTTTGGTTTAATGGTATGTGGATTTTATCTTTGATTCCCCTACTTACAAAAAATGTATGGCAAGCACCAGAAGCTCTGTTGACTTTCTTTCTTAGTCTTTTTACGATCGGCATAGGACTTGGTTCTCTACTCTGTTACAAAATCCAAAGCAAAATCACAACGACAACCTACTGGACAACATTTCAACTTTTGTTTTTAAGTGTTTTATTTTTTGTTCTCGGCTTCATTGTTAAATTGCATAAACCATATGTCACCCTACAAGATTGGATAACGGTACCTCAACATATCATAATTATGATCTGTATGTTTCTCTTCTCATTCTCAATGGGTCTTTACATCGTACCACTCTACACAAGCCTCCAGCTCGATGCCCCGCTGATGCTTCGGTCTAAAGCCATCGCCAACAATAACATTTATAACGCACTTTATATGACGCTTTCGTCACTAACATTCATTGTTTTAACCAAATGGCTTAGTTACCCTTACTTCTTCTTTTGCCTAGGTCTGATTAATCTTATTTTTTTATTCTACCTTTTCCCAAAGAAAAGCTACTGAACCTTGAGGGTAGTTGGCTGAACACTTGATCACTTTTTCGCCACGTATAAATCCATTCTTTTGTAAAACACGTTCTGAAGCTTTATTATGCTCGAATGTACACGCAACAAAATGATTGATTAAAAATTTCTTTTGTAAATACGAAAGCAAAGCTTGTAACGCCATGTTTGCAATACCACGACCCCAATATTCTTTGCCCACCCAGTAACCAATCTCAGCCTGATTAGTTTCCTTATCATAGCTCGCAACCCCAACCATACCGCATACTTTCGAATCATCGATCTTTTCAACGCACCAAACCTTTGTTGGATCTTTATCGTCTTTATGAATGTTGTACTCTATCCATTGTTTTGCATCGGACAATTGATACGGATAGGGAATTGTGGATGTGTTTTGTCGATACACAGGGTCACATAATAATTTTTGCAATTGGCTTGCGTCACTCTTAACTAATCTTCGAAGGATATAACTATCGCAGATTGGGATGACGTTCTCGAATTTTGCAGTAGTATTGTTGGTGGTATTCTTCTGCACGATAAAACTCTCCTGCTGGACTTACCTCTGTGACAATTGGTTTTTCAAATTTTTGTCCCTTAGTTAATGTCTCAATAACATTGGCAGCAATATTTTTTTGTTCTTCATTAAAATAGTAAATGACACTTCGATATTGCGTACCTACGTCTGGGCCTTGTCGATTAAGGGTTGTAGGGTCATGAAAGGAAAAAAGTACATATACGAGATCTTTATACGAGAGAACTTCAGGATCAAATTGAATCAGCACTACTTCTGCATGATTTGTTTGACCAGTGCATACCTCTTCATAGGTTGGGTTTTCTGTGACCCCTCCGCTATAACCACTTGTTACGTCTACTACGCCTTCAATGTTTCGAAAATCATCTTCAACACACCAGAAGCATCCTGCCCCAAACATTGCTTGTTCATATTTTTTTGTTTCTGCCATCATTGATGGTTATAGGGGATTGTCGAGCACAAATCAATCCTGTCTTTATCTTGTATGATCTTGATCACGCTACGCCCTCTTTTGACCCTTCAAAATCTGGACCCTATGAAGAGCTTCAAAAATTGACACACCTACCTTAAAAAACAACACCTAGCCATCCTTGTAACGCCCTCCTATGGAGAGATAACCATCCTAGAAAAATCCAAATAAATTCATTGACCTCAAGCGCCAAACTTATACATAAGTCTCGTAACTTCAAACCCTTTAGAGGAGGATTTTTGTGATTTCAATGGCAGAATACATCTGGATCGATGGTGCCAAACCCACCCAACGTTTACGCTCAAAAACCAAAATCGTTCAATTAGGCAATACGGACGAACCTACAATTGATCAATTTCCGGATTGGGGATTTGATGGTTCTTCTACGTATCAAGCAAAAGGACACTCCTCAGATTTGGTATTGCGCCCCGTTAACTATGTTCATGACCCAATTCGCGGTCACGGAAACTATCTTGTCCTTTGTGAAGTTATGAATCCTGATGGATCACCCCATGAATCCAATACACGTGCAAAACTCAGATCAACCCTTGAAAAAGGTGCAGCAAAAGAAGATGCTTGGTTTGGCTTTGAGCAGGAATATACGCTCTTTAGAGGCAGAACTCCTCTTGGGTGGCCTGAAGACGGTTATCCCGCTCCCCAAGGTCCTTTCTACTGCGGTGTTGGTTCTGATGAAGTATTTGGAAGACAACTTGTTGAAGAACACATGGAGCTCTGCATTGAAGCAGGTTTGATGATTTATGGTATCAATGCAGAAGTTATGCCCGGTCAATGGGAATACCAAATTGGGTATCGCGGAATTGATGAAGAAACACCTGATGCGCTTACGACAGGAGATCATAACTGGTTTGCAAGATGGTTACTGTATCGTGTAGGCGAAGAGTATGGCGTCAATGCTACCCTTCATCCTAAACCAGTACGAGGTGATTGGAACGGAGCTGGACAACACACAAACTTTTCTACCAAAGCTTTGCGCAGTCCTGAGACAGGTCGCAAAACAATGGAAAAATACATTGAACGTTTACAAAACAAACACAAGGATCACATTCAAGTGTACGGCGCAGACCTGCACGACCGACTAACAGGTGCGCATGAAACATGTCATATCGACGAGTTTCGTGCAGGCCCTTCAGATCGTGGAGCGTCGATTCGCATTCCTCTAAAGGTTCATCAAGAAGGATATGGATATTTAGAAGATCGTCGACCCGGTGCAAATGCTGACCCCTACGTGGTTGCGGAGAGAATACTTCGAACCATTTGTGACTTATAAAGGAGAAAAAATGAAAAAGATAATAGTAATTACATTCATTGTTGCCATCACAGGTCTTGCTGGTTGCAGCAAAATGAAAAATAAAGCTTCAGGTGGAAAACTTGAAACTGAAACACAGAAATATAGTTATGCTTTGGGCCAACAGTTTGGTTCTAACATTGCTCAACTTGGCGTTGAGCTTGACAAGGCATCGCTTATGTCGGCCATTGAAGATGCACTTGACAAAAAGGAAAGCAAACTGTCAGAACGTGACGTTCAAGAAGCAATGGTTAATCTTCGCAATAAACGAATTGCAGCACAAAAAGAACGTGCTGAAAAAAACAAAACTGAAGGCGAAGCTTTCTTAGCACAAAACAAAACCAAAGAAGGTGTTGTTACAACTGAAAGTGGTTTGCAGTACAAAATTCTTCAAGAAGGCACTGGCAAAACACCAACAGATAAAAACAAAGTCAAAGTTCACTACAAAGGAACATTGATTGACGGCACTGAATTTGATTCATCGTACAAACGTGAAGCACCTGCTGTGTTTGGCGTTGGTGGCGTTATCAAAGGATGGACCGAAGCGCTTCAACTCATGAAAGAAGGAGCAAAATGGCAACTTTTCATTCCAGCTGAGCTTGCCTACGGAACTATGGATCGTCCTACCATTCCGGGCAATTCTGTTTTGATTTTTGAAGTTGAACTTCTTGAAGTTTTAAAAGATTAACATTCAATACAGATTAAATAAAAAACTCCAAAGGAGAAATTCTTTGGAGTTTTTTTATGCTGTTTTTTTAACTCGATAAAAATGCAAAAGTAAAAGTCCTGCAATAATTAATACAACGCCCACCCATTCATACAACGTAGGAAGATGATCTAAAACAAGATAATCTACAAAGATCGCAATAAACGGAAGTATGTAATTTACAGAAGATGCTTTAACAGCACCCCACTGGTGAATTAGGTGATAGAAAAATATCATTGCAAGTGTTGTAGAACAAAATGAAAGATACAAAATTCCTAGTACTGATTTGGGATACTCAAAAATCGCATGCAATGAAGGGTACGTTTCATGTGTAGCCAAAGACACAGCGAGCAATAAAAATGAGGATGTCAGTGTTTGTATCCATATAGCCCATGCAAGATTAATTTTGCGCCCCCATTTTCGAGTCCAAACTACATTGATGGAATATGATATCGACATGATAATCATTGCAATCATACCGACGAGCGACATGTTTTGACCAGATTCAATTGTTGGTAGAAAAATACAAGCGATACCGACAAAGCCTAACATCACACCAAAAATACCTACGCTTGAAACCTTATCCTGTGGAATAACGAACCAAGATATACAAAGCGCAAATATTGGAACCGAGCTATTGATCATTCCCGCAAGTGAAGGCTGAATAAATTGTTCACCCCAAAAAAGTGCCGCCCAAGGTATCGCAAAAGCAAACACCCCCATAAAAGACCACTTTAAAACAATATGGATCTCTTTCAGAGGGGATGGAATTTTTTTATACAATATATAAATACTTAAAAAAAGAACGGTTAGAAAGGTTCTTAGAAAAGCTGAAAAAAATGGGGGAAATATTTCTAAGACATATTTAATGGCAATAAAAGAACACCCCCAAAAACAGGCCAGTAAGATGTATAAGAACACATTCATCGTGTGGGTTTGCTATACCCGATGGGCCTACCCCTCACAAGGAACTTGTATAGATTTATGCCCTTTGATATAGGCATCTACGAAATGGTCGAGATTCTAAAATGTAAATTGCATGGCGTGATCGCCACAGGTGCCGACAAGGACTATGAGGGAAGCATCCTGATTGATCAATCCTGGATGGAACTTGCAGGCATTCTACCCTATGAGCTGGTACACGTATGGAACCGTACCAATGGAAGCAGACACATCACCTATGCAATACCTACAACACCGGGAAGCGGTGATATCATCTCCAACGGACCTGCTGCATTCATGGTGGATAAAGGCGATATCCTCATCATTGCTGCATTTACACAATTAGAGGAAGCCAAGGCACACCACTTCAAACCAAAAATTGTTCTTTTTGACAAAGACTACAATCCTTACCTTAAGCAAGTGTAATATTTTTTTAGTGTTACCAAGCCCTATATAAGCGAGTGCGATCGTAAATCGTCGTAGATCGCTGACATTTCAGATTCAAGATACCGATCTTCATTACTTTTTTTACAATGTTTTCGAATTCGCTTCTGGGTCTTTTCAAGCAATGTTGAAGATTTCAGAGGTCTAAGAAGTTCCATAGCTTCCGAAGCACAAAGTGCTTCTATACTTAGACAGTGGTATGCATTATCAATCACTTCAAATAATTTTCTTCCTGCGTTGGGCCCCATGGATACATGATCTTCTTTGTCATTACTCGTTGGAACCGAATCCACTGAAGCAGGATGACATAAGATTTTATTTTCTGACACCAAGGATGCTGCTGTATATTGCGCAATCATTAAACCGCTGTGCAAACCAGACGCGTTGGTTAAAAACGCTGGTAATTGAGAAAAAACAGGGTTCAGTAACTTTGCAACTCTTCTCTCTGAAATACTACAAATTTCTGCAAGACCCATCGCCAAATAATCCATAACAAATGCAAGCGCTTGACCATGAAAATGACCACCGGAAACAACTTTTTTATCTTGCGCAAAAATAATAGGATTATCCGTAACAGATTGAAGTTCTGTCATAACGACTTCTTTGGCATGGTTCAACGTTTGCCTGCATGCACCATGAACTTGTGCAGCACATCGCAAAGAATATGGATCTTGAACCCGATCACAGTTTTCATGACTGTTAAGAATTTCGGATCCTTCCAACAAACTTGATATGTTGTGCGCACTAGCTACTTGTCCTATATGTGGTTTTAACTGATGCAGATCTTTATCAAAAGCATGGATAGATCCACGCAAACTATCGATTGACAAGGCGCCGACATGATCTGCGCAGTCCATAATATATTGCGCTTCATCAATTGCCAGAACAGCTTGCGCTGCCATCAAGTGGGTACCATTGATCAAACCGAGTCCATCTTTTGGACCAAATTCAACAGGTGAAAGTCCCAAAGAATCCATAACATCAGAAGCTTTTTGAATCTCATGATTGAAATAAACCTTGCCCTCTCCCATCAATGCATGCGCTACGTGAGAAAGTGGAGCTAAATCACCCGACGCACCTACAGAACCTTTTGAAGGAACCCATGGCGTAATGTCATTGTTTAAAAAAGCAACAAGCATCTCAACAACCGCTGGTTGCACACCGGAATATCCTTTGAGCAAGCTTTGCGCTTGAATTAACATCATTGCACGCACAACAGTTCGATCCAGAGGCTTTCCAACTCCCACGCAGTGTGAACGTATTAGATTGACCTGTAACAAATTGACATCTTCTTTTTGAATATGAACTGAAGACAGTGAACCAAATCCGGTGTTGATTCCATAAACAACTTGCTCACTTGCAACAATTGACAAAACATATTGATGCGCTTTTTCTACCTTTTGAAATGCATCTTTTGAAATTGTAAATTGAAAACCGCTTCCACGTGAAAATTGAGGAATGTTTTCAAGGGTAAGATTATGCCCTGAAAGTTCGAATTTCTGCCCCATGAGGAGCCCTTTGTATCACGATTGTGATTCTTTGAAAATAAGGTATATCTGTCAAAGTATGAATTGGATCAAAAAGCTAAACCTATCAAAAATCGAAGCACCAACTGGCACAACCCTTCATACCAAGGGCTGGCAGCAAGAAGCAGCTCTTCGCATGCTACTTAACAATCTTGATCATAGAGTCGCTGAAATCCCAGAAAAACTGATCGTATACGGAGGCACAGGCAAAGCCGCTCGCAACAAAGAATGCTTTGAACAAATTCTTACTGAGCTTTGTCAATTGGAAGAAGATCAAACCCTTTTGGTTCAATCTGGTAAACCCGTGGGAATTATCAAAACACATAAAGATGCGCCAAGAGTGATGATTGCAAACTCGAATTTGGTTCCCAAGTGGGCAACATGGGAACATTTTAATGAACTCGATAGAAAAGGGTTGATGATGTACGGCCAAATGACTGCAGGGTCTTGGATCTATATTGGTTCGCAAGGCATTATTCAAGGCACCTATGAAACTTTTGCATCTGCTGCAAATAAACATTACCAAACATCAGATTTATCCGGCAGACTCGTTGTAACTGCTGGACTTGGAGGCATGGGTGGAGCTCAACCTTTGGCTGCAAAAATTTCTAAAGCCACTTCTTTGACTGCCGAAGTAGATCCTGCTCGTTTAGATCGTAGACTTTCTGATGGATATCTAGATGTGAAAGCCAACT
This sequence comes from Bdellovibrionales bacterium, assembly GCA_020434345.1. Taxonomy (GTDB): domain Bacteria; phylum Bdellovibrionota_G; class JALEGL01; order JALEGL01; family JAGRMV01; genus JAGRMV01. The sequence goes on along the minus strand of JAGRAZ010000050.1, from coordinate 3,981 downwards.
CGATTGATGAAGCAATTGATCTTGCGATACAGATGCGTGATAAGGCTGACAACACTTCTATTGGAGTTGTGTGCAATGCGGTTGAATTACTTGCACGTCTGATCGAAAGAAAAATTACACCTGATTTACTTACAGACCAGACCTCAGCACATGACCCTATCAACGGATATGTACCTGATCAAATGACATTGGAAGAAGCTGTAGAACTACGCAAAACAAATCCCAATATATATCGTCAAAAAAGTTTAGATACGATGGTAAAACATGTCACTCTCATGAACCAGATGATGGACAATGGTGCGCACACTTTTGATTATGGAAATAACTTAAGAGGTTTTGCACAAGAAAATGGCATGAAAGACGCATTCAGATTTGAAGGCTTTGTTCCAGCATACATTCGTCCACTTTTTTGTGAAGGATCTGGGCCATTTCGTTTTGCTGCGCTAAGTGGAAATCCTGCCGATATAGAAAAATGCGATCAAGCATTGTTAGAGTTATTTCCTCAAGATCATAAACTAAAAAATTGGCTAACTGCTGCCAAAGAACACATACCATTTCAAGGATTACCAAGCAGAATTTGTTGGTTGCGGTATGGCGAGAGACATAAAGCTGGTTTAAAATTCAATGAGATGGTCAAAGATGGAACTTTATCAGCGCCCATTGTTATCGGAAGAGATCATTTAGATTGTGGATCTGTAGCAAGTCCTAATCGTGAAACAGAAGGCATGAAGGACGGTTCTGATGCAATCTCAGACTGGCCGCTATTAAACTTAATGTCTGCTACAGCAAGTGGCGCAACGTGGGTAAGCTTTCACCACGGCGGTGGCGTTGGCATGGGATATTCTCAACATGCAGGTTTGGTTGTACTTGTGGATGGAACACAAGACGCTGCCAAAAGAATTGAGCGAGTGTTACACAACGACCCCTTACTAGGTGTTTTACGTCATTGTGATGCAGGATACAGTGAAGCGTTTGCCTATGCAGAAAAAATGGACGTTCGTATACCCATGAGAAAATAATGCCCAAAATCCTAATCGAAAACTTAACTCGCCTTCACCACTTTGATCATCAAGGAAACATTTTCAAAAAAGACAATGTTCACATCCTTTTAGGTGAAGACGGAACCATTGATCAAATATCTGAAAAACCTATCGATGCCACCCATGCACAAATAATTAATGGTGAACAGTTACTCGGCCTGCCTGCCTTTGTAGATTGTCACTCACATACACTTTTTGCTGGAAATAGATCCAAAGAATTTGAAATGAAATGCCAAGGCAAATCGTATCTCGAAATTGCCAAACAAGGTGGCGGCATTCTATCCACGCAAAGCGCGACTGCAAACGCAACAAACAATGAACTCAAAGAGTTAGTTTTACAACGAGTACAGCACTTTATGAGCCAAGGAGTCTATGGCCTTGAAATCAAAACTGGATACGGTCTTACTCATGATCAAGAAATAAGGCATCTTACAATTCTTCAAGAGTTAAAAGCCCAACTTTCAACGCAGTTTAAAATTTGGGTAACATACTTAGGCGCCCATGCCGTCCTTCCAACAACAAACAAAGAAAAATACATAGAAGAAATTTGTTCAACAACAATACCACACATTGCCAAAAACAATCTTGCTGATTTCGTTGATACATTTGTTGATGATGGTTTTTTTGATGTTTCAGATTTAAAATTAATCCATGCTGCATGCAAAAAACATAACCTTTTTGTAAAAGCCCATATAGATGAAATTAAAAACTTAGGCGGTGCAGACTTTGCAGCAAAAGAAAAAATTGTAAGCGTTGATCACTGCAGGCATACAACCCATGATCAACTTTCAAAACTAAATGCTTCAGGTGTACAGGTTGTCTTTCTACCTGCTACAAGTTTTTATATCAATGAAGGCTTTGTTACGATGCGCGACATTCGAGATACAGGTGTAAAACCAGCCATCAGCCTAGACTATAATCCTGGATCTCAACCATCTTTATCGTGGCCATTACTACTTCATCTTGGAATGAAAAAGATGGGCATGACATCCGATGAGGTTTTGTATGCAACAACAATCGCACCCCTGTATGCGCTTAACGAAAAAACCCAAAACTGGTGTTTTGAAGAGGGAAGAAAATGTAAACTTACATTATTTAAGGCTTCCGATATTTCTGAAATCGCGTATCGGTACGGTGAAAACCTTTGTACAAAAGGAGTTGTTTCATTATGAAAGGGGTAGCCTCGATTCGCAGCAAATGCAATTCCATCACGTTACCAACACGATCTAAAAGACCCACTGTTGGTTCTCATTGTGTAACCAACAACATTGATGAGGCAAGCTGGATTGTCATCGGCGTTTGTGATGATCGCGGTGTCAAAAATAACCTTGGGCGTATCGGTGCTAAACAAGGGCCTGAAGCTTTTAGAAAAATGTTTTATACACAATCGTTGGGGCACACTTCTCCAAAAGAAAAAAGTATTTATGACGTTGGAAACCTAAAATTAACCAAAAACATTTTAACAACGCATGAAAAGCTTCGTGAAATTGTTGATCAAATCAAATCGCAAGATGAAAAAAAGAAAATCCTTGTTATTGGTGGCGGCCATGACATTGCCTATGGTGAGATTGCCGGATGTATAAAAAGGGACCAAAAGATAATCCGTAACCATATTATCAATATTGATGCACACAGTGATGTACGCCCTTATGAAAAAAATAAAACAATTACCAGTGGAACTCCCTTTTATCGTTTAATTACAGAAGCAGGCATCAGAGGTGAGCACTACCATCCTTTTGGATTACAAAAACCATCTAACAACAACGCGCTTGTAGCGTGGATGCTAGAACATAAGGTTGATATTCATTGGCTTGAGGATATGCCATCAAATGAAGCGCAAATGAAAAAATTCCATGAACTTCTTCAGCAAATGAAATTTCGAAAATGGCACTTGAATATTGACTTAGATGCATTTGATGTAGCGCATGCTCCGGGCGTGAGTGCGCAAGCTATTTTTGGTGTAAGTCCAAACTTATTCCTCAATCTTGCAAACTATAAGTCTATTTTTGAATCGATCGAAACATTGGGCATATACGAGTTGGCGCCTAAGTATGATATCGATGGACGTACTGCCAAACTGGCGGCCAAACTAGCCTACCAAGTTATGTCAATTTGTTAGCCCGCTTGCCGAGCCATTCGACGGAAGATTGAATGCGCCCATCCGAATCCCTATTTTGGCAATGTACCTTGTAAATACACAGAACAATAAAAATGTAAGGTAACAAGACAAATCATTGTCTTGTCTATATGCCATCAAATCAAGTTGTGCATTCAAAATACTATGTGGCATTCTATCCAGAGGAGAACTCAAGCATCTCGAGGAGCTTACATAAGCAAAAGCGAAAGAGCTTTTGCATGCGACGAGTAGCAGTTTTACATTGCTAGAAGCAATTCTATAAATGAGCAAGCCTGCTTGCCGAGCCATTCGACGGCGGATAGAATGTCACGGTGTTACTTTCTATTTTGGCAATGTACCCTGTAGGAAATCTTTGATTTGCTCTGGTTTGAATTGCAATCCTGTATTCTTTTTTTCATGATGGGGAAATCGCTTTCCCCCTATTGAATTGGCAAAGCCAATTCAATACACCCCCTTGCGAATTACTTGGGAAGTGTGCCCTGTAGGAAATCTTTGATTTGCTCTGGTTTGAATTGCAATCCTGTATAAAATGGCCCAAACTCAGCATAGAGGGCGCTGGCACGGTCAAAGCGCATTTCATAAATCAAATCTTTAAACACTTTTGGGTCTTGAGCAAAAAGATCAACCCCCCACTCCCAATCATCAAAACCAATACTTCCTGAAATAATTTGCTGTACACGACCTGCATACTTACGCCCCACCATGCCGTGTTCAAGCATCATTTGCGAACGATCCTGATAGTCAACGGTGTACCAATTATTTTGATCTTCGCGATTTTTATTAATTGGATAAAAACAAATATAC